>JAILPR010000035.1 GCA_024699355.1 Lachnospiraceae bacterium | reverse complement strand
TCTTACAGCGGTATCGGGAACTGGGCGGAAAGATCGTCACCATCGGCTCCGATGCCCATTTTGCGGAGCATGTCGGCGCCGATTTTGAGGTCGCCGCACAGGTCTTACTTAAGGCCGGCTTTCATGAATATGCGGTGTATGAACAGCGTATCCCGCAGTTTCGACCGCTCAGTTAACCCATAACGATCATCCCCGCTACCGAAAACATATGCGGCGCGATCATCCCCGCTACCGAAAATTTATGCGGTGCGATCATCCCCACAGCCGCAAATGCTTGACCGCAAATTTTGTCAGATGAAACAGCGGCGACTCAAGCGCCTTTCTGGCATTCTTTAATTCCGCGCGGATCGGGATATGCTGCGGACAGTGTTCTTCGCACTTGCCGCACTCTCTGCACAGAGAAGCATCCGTCGGCGTCTTGCGGAAGGTCGTGCACTGCAGATATTCATGCTGCGCCCCGCGTTTGGATTCCGAATAGACCGCGTTATAACAGCGGAAGGTTTCCGGGATATCCACGCCGAACGGACATGGCATACAGTATCTGCAACCGGTACACCCGACTTTGACCGTTTCCGCAATGATCTCCTTGATCTGCTCGATGACCTGCTTTTCCTCCTCCGAAAGAGAATGCGGTAAGGTCTCGGATGCGACACGCATATTTTCCCGTACCATTTCTTCCGAATTCATTCCGGAGAGAACGACAGTTACTTCCGGCTGGTCATAGAGCCACTTTAAGCCCCATTCCGCAGGTGAGCGGTGATGGGGTTCTTTTTTGAGCAGTTCTTTCGCCTTTTCCGGCAGCATTCCGACCAGTCTTCCGCCACGCAGCGGCTCCATGATCACCACCGGGATCTTTTGGGAGGCAGCATATTGCAAGCCTTCCCGTCCCGCCTGACTGTGCTCATCCATATAGTTATACTGGATCTGGCAAAAGTCCCAGTCGTACGCATCGATCAATGCTTTAAAATTCTCGGTATTTCCATGATAGGAAAATCCGATATGGCGGATCGCTCCGCTTTCTTTTTTCTGTGCGATCCACTCTTTGATCCCAAGAGCGCAAAGTTTCTCCCAGGTCTCGACATCATCGAGCATATGCATCAGATAATAGTCCACGTAGGTTGTACGCAGACGCTTTAATTCTTCCTGAAACAGCTTCTCGCATCCCTCGATCGATTTGATCAGATAATGCGGCAGCTTGGTCGCGATGTTGACTTTTTCGCGGCAGTTTAGATTTTCCAGAGCTGCACCCAGCGCTGCTTCCGATCCGGCATAGACATAGGCGGTGTCAAAATAGTTCACGCCACCCTCGATCGCAACCTGCAACTCTTTTTGGGCCTTTTCCAGATCGATTCCATTCCCCTTTCGTGAAAATCGCATACAGCCGTAGCCTAATACCGACAGTTGTTCCCCCTGCTTGTTTTCACGATATTGCATCTGTCCTGATTCTCCTCCTATAATAAAGCTTCGTATTTTTTCCGTTCGGCAAGCAATGCCGCATACTTCTCCTGCATGCCGTCCAGTTTGCCTGCTCTGAGCGGCTCGACCAGATCGACCACGATGTTCAAAAGCGGCGTCAGCCCCATGTTGGCGATGACTCCTTTGAGTGTATGGGCGCAGTGAAATGCCTCCTCGACATCGCCCGCATCCAGTGCACTTTTGAGCTGATCAAACGAGGGATCGGACATGACCTGCGCATAGCATTCCGCATAGAATTCTTCATCCTGTAAAAAGCGGTTCAATGCGCCGTCCATGTCACATCCCATTGTGCGTAACTCTTCTGTCAGTTTGCTCATGACGTCCTCCTTGGGGTTTCCTACAAAGTCCCCTGAATTCTGTTTCTCTTTGCCTCATACAGTGCCGCATCCGCCGCCTCGATCATCTCGTGACAGTCTGCCTCCTGCTTTGCCCGCACGGCATAGCCGATGCTGCAGGTAAAATCAAACGACGCCTGTTCTGCTTCCAGATGCATGTTCAGTGCTTTCTTTAAGCCGATCATCTTCTCACGCACCTGCTCTAAAGATTCTGCATTTCTCATAAAGACGATAAATTCATCGCCTCCGTATCTGCCGACCACATCCGACTGTCTGAAGTTCTTGCGCAGTTTCTTGGCCAGCATGATGATCGCTTCATCACCGATCAAATGTCCGTGTTCGTCATTGATCTGTTTAAAGTAATCAATGTCGATCATAAACAGCGCACAGAACCCGTTTTCTCCGGCCTGTAACAGATAATTTTCCACTTCTTCCACAGCTGCGTTATGGTTAAGCAACCCTGTCATACTGTCGATCCGCGCTGCCTTCTGCAGTCCCTGACGCTCACGGATGTCTTTGTCATTGTCACGGATGTAGACATAGGCCAGGATCTCCCCGGTCACCGGGCGCTTCTGCAAAAAGATCTGCCATACCATCCATTGACGCTTGCCGGTATCTTTCCAGTCTTTACGGAACTCGTATTCCAGATACGTCTTTCCTTCTTCGAAGTTCTTCTCCAGACGCCGCTCCGCCCAAAGCGAACGAAGTTCGGCCCGCACATGCAGATCTCTGACGAAGAAATCGAGTGCATCTTCAAAGACTTCCATATGGGGCTTGTCATGAAAATCGCCTTCGAGTTCTTCGATCCCGGTCTGCACCAGTTCCAGCGACATCGTCGTCAGGTTCATGATCGCCATGAAATACACATCCGGCGAGATCATTCTCTGGAAATGGCCTTCACGATAAGCCGTGAGCACATTTTTTTCCTCATTGGCGACATGCATCGATACACCGATCGCACGTACCGGATGGTTATTACGATCATAGATATTGGTATAAGCCATGCGACACAGTTCATAACTGTTCGCATTCAGCTCCGGTTTGATACGGAAAACGCTCTCGATAAACGGTTCGCCGGCATCAAGTCTGCGATAAAACTCCCGGAACGGCTCTTCATCTTCCGGATGTACGATCTCACTCTCAATGATCGAATCCGGGACGTTGGGCAGCACCTCGCCCCACCCGTAGTCACGGGTCAGTTCGACTTCAAACGAGATCTCATGCGTATGGGGATCATAATACCAGGCATTAACGTTGCTCATCTTCAGTGCTGTCTTGGCAAAGTCTTCGCTATAGGTCTTCTCATTTTTAATGCTGCCGTGATTGCCTTCTGCGGTCATGTCTTTGAGCGTCGCACTGTAAAACGCCACACCGCCCCGATACTCTACATATCTGTAGTTCATGCGGATCCACAGATTATCCTCTTTGCGAAAGATCCGTTTTGGCATGGTCACGCTAAAATCGATCTGCAGCGCGGTCTTGGAATGGATCGCCGCTTTGGCTTCCGCCTCAAATCTGGCCCTGGTCTCTTTGGAAAGCCGGTCACTGTTATAAAAGTTCTCAATGTCCTCTTCGGTAAAATCCCTGCCGTAGAACTTTTGCATCTTCTGATTGATCCTCACGACATGGAAGATGTCATCCTGCATGGCAAAGACCATCATCGGGGTATCCACGGAGTTAAAGAAACTCTCCACCCAGCCCAGACTGTTCCATTGCATCTCGGCGTTGATACAGTCATCGTATTTTTCCAGTGCCATCACCGGAAAGCCGTCTTTGAGACCGGCTTCGTACCGCTCCTTGGACATGGGCTTGGCGAAAAAGAATCCCTGGGCGTAATCACACTGCATCTTGCGCAAAAATTTGACCTGCTGCTCGTTCTCGACGCCTTCACAGACCACAGGAAGCTTGAGCATATTGGCCATCTGCATGATCGATGAGAGGATCTTGCCTCCACGGTCCTGCTCCGGATGATCCGGAAGCAGCATCATATCGATCTTTAGCAGATCTACCGGAAGCTGATACAACATCGTCAGCGATGCCGTTCCTTTGCCAAAATCATCCAGAAAGATCCGAAGTCCGATCTCATGGAGTTGTCTCATGACGCCACGGATCAGATCGGTATTCTCGACAAACGCGCTCTCGGTAAACTCTAAATTGATCAACTCCGGCGGGATATTATAGCGTAACAGGATCCCCTGGATCTGCTTGGCATAATTCGGATTATAGAGGTTGACAAGCGACATGTTGGTCGATACCGGCATCGGCCGGATCCCCTGTGCGATGAGTGCCTGAATATCCATGCAGACATGCTCGAGCACATAAAAATCCAGCTGTCCGATCTGCATACTTTTTTCCAGGATCGGGATAAACTCATTCGGCATGATGATGCGATTTTGTCTCTCCCAACGCACCAGTGCCTCCGCACCGTCCGCCTGACCGCTGAGCAGCGAATACTTCGGCTGATAGTAAATGACGAATTCTTCGCGATAGAGCGCCTGCTCCACTTCATTTAAGATCTCCTGCTCCCGGATGACTTCATCTCCGATCAGGGAATCGTAATAGGCGATATACTGATGGAATTTACCCTTGCACTGATTGCCTGCCATACGCGCGGCATTGATCATCATCTCGATCGGCCAGTCCGGATCCTCGATGATATAAACGCCGATCGCCGGTTTGATGCGATAGCTCGCATTATAGACATTAAAGCGTTCGAGCAGATTCGAGAGCATCTGTGTGATGCGCTCTTCACTGTATTCACAGGTGATCAAAAAGCAGTCCGCACCGTAGCGGCCAAAGCAATATTTGTCTCCCTGATCCAGAAATTCCACCATCACCTGTGCAACATACTGCAACAGGCGATCACCTTCTTCGACACCGAAGAAGTAGTTATAGGCTTTGAAATTATCGATATCGAGCGAAACGATCGAGATCTTTTTCTCCTGATACTCGATCTGATAGCGCTCGGTATCCGCGATATACTTTTCCTTGCTTGAGACCCCGGTCAGCGGATCGTTCTCGTTGACACGGAACCACGTTCTCTCGATCACATTGCGCAGACGATAACGCACAACGCTCGGTTCATACGGCATCGGGATAAAATCGCTTGCACCGGACTCGAGGCATCGTTTCTCGATCCGCAACTGATCCTCCGCACTGGAGATCAGGACCGGAACTTCTTTGAGCGATGCCCTCTCTTTGCAGGCTTTTAAGAAATCAAACCCGCTAAACCCCGGCATATGCAGATCCACGATGATCGCCGCGATCTCCGTCGGCGTCTTCTTCATCTGCTCAAGCGCATCAAGACCTCCCGTAGCGGCTTTGATCCGGTAATCCCGTTGCAGGATCCTGGTCAGGATATCGATATTTAATTGGCAATCATCCACAATCCAAACGGTATTGCGTTTACGATTCTGCATTATTGCTCATCCTCTCGTTGCAAAATTTCTTCCAGTTCAAGCCGTGGCAGCGGCTTGTAGAACAGGTAGCCCTGCGCCATGGTCGCCCCGTGTGCACTGATAAACTCTGCCTGTGCTTCCGTCTCCACGCCCTCGACGATGACCGGCAGATTCATCTGCTTTGCCATATCCAGGACCATGACCACGATCAGCCGTCCCTTCTCGGAGTCTTCCATGTCCTCTAAGAATCTCATATCCAGTTTCAGCACATCCACCGGCATATTTTTAAAGACATTCAGCGAAGAATAGCCGCTTCCGAAATCATCCATATAGATCAAAAATCCAGCGTTCTGCATCTCATGGACCGAAAGCATCAGCTGATCGGTGTTCTCCATGAAGGCGGATTCCGTGATCTCCGCATGGATCATTTCCGGCGGGATATTATACGCATTTAAGATCATCTGGACACGGGATAAGTGTGAGCCGACATCCATCTCGATCCGGGACATATTGACCGATACCGGAACGATGCGATGCCCCATCTTGCGGAAATTATCCATATCCAGACAGGTCTGTAACAGCACATATTCATCGAGTTCCCGCAAAAAGCCGTTGCGTTCGAATAACGGAATAAAGTCTCCCGGCGGGATCAGTCCCTTGGTCGGGTGATTCCATCTGACCAGCGCCTCAAGAGAAACGATCTTTCGGGTCTTCAGATCCACGATCGGCTGATAGTACACCACGAACTGCTCTTCGTCGAGCGCCTGGAACATCTCATGCTCCATCTCCTGCTCTTTGGCCAGCTGCTGTTCCATCGCCTCATCACAGTATGCATAATGCTCATGATACTTTCCCTGGATCGTCCGCATCGCATACTCTGCACGACTGCACATGCTGCTGATCGGTGTCTTGACATCGTTGATCTCGTACACACCGAAGCAGAAGGATAATTTATGGGTCAGGCCGGGCTTTTTCAAAAAGTCCTCCAGATTCATCGTCTCAAGGTCTTCATGAAAGATCTCCTTCGGCAGGCAAAGTACGAAGTCATCCGCACCGATCCGTCCGAAGGTCCCGCGCTTATTGGCCATCTCGTGGATGCGGCGTCCAAACTCGCGCAGCACCTCATCGCCGATCTGCTCGCTGTACCATTCGTTGATCTCTCCAAAGTGCCGGATATCGCAGCGGATCAGCAGGAACTTTTCCTGCTTCGGAGCCGAAAGCAGCATCGCTCTGGTAACACGGAAAAAGGCTTTTTCCGAAAAGATATTGGTCAGCGGGTCATACGTACCGCTGATGTAATACGTCAGCAGGATGATGATCGTCACCGTGATCGCATAGCACAGGGTCAAAAAACTCTCATCCGGTGTCTTGATTCCGAGCACCGTCAGTGAGATCCCGATCGCCAGGATCACCATCATCAACACCATTCGTGCCACGCCATAGTACATATAGTTTTTGGTTGCAAACAGTAAGATCAGTACCCAGTAAATGGTCCAGATCACACGGCCGGAGTCCATCAGCCTCGGTACATACAGATCGATCACCGAGACGCCGGCCCACTTCATCACGACGATAAAGAACGTGAACGAAGACTGCACCAATGCAGGGATCATCAACCACTCTTCCACCTGTGATTTGCGGATCGCAAAAGATCTGATAAAGCACAGGATCAGATACATGATCCAGGTGCCGATCAGGATCGACATCGGCTCCGCAAAGGCATTTGCGATCTCTTCCATGGACTCCGAAGCGCTCAGCGTCAAAAGATCAAACATCCCCAGGCAAAAGACCAGCGAGATCATACAGATCAGATACATCTGGATCCGCTCAATGATTTGAATTCGACTAAACAATGCCGCTGCACCAAATGCAGTAATGATCAGCGCAGCAATGGTAAATCCGATTGAATATTCCACAGTAACCCCCAATATTGTTTCGTGTTATCTCAAAAATCCCCGTGAAACCATCATTTCATCTTAAAAATTTCCGTTAACCTACCCCTTGTTATGGAAATTTGCTTTGTCCTGATAGAGCATCCGATCCGCTTCATCGATCAGTTGCTGCATGGTGAAGCCTTCATGATAAGCCGCATATCCGACGCTGATGGAAATTTTGTACGGTCTGCGGTTTAAAAGCTGGTGCATCACTGCCGTCTCCTTGACCACGCGCTTCATCTCTTCCGCATCTTCCTCAGAGGCAAACTTTCCCAGAATGGCAAACTCATCACCGCCGTAGCGCGCCAGATAAAGATCTTTTCCCGCAACCGCTTCGCGCATCATATTGGCGGTATCCTGCAGGGCACGGTCTCCCGAAATATGTCCGTAGGTATCGTTGATCTTTTTAAACGAATTTAAGTCCATCAGGAACATATACAGATTTTCGGTATCATTCTCCGAAAATCTGGCACTCAGCCTGCGCTGAAAGTCATTACGGTTATGCAGCCCCGTCAGCTCATCCATAGACGTCGCCTGCTTTAGGCTGGAAGTATAGATCATGGCAGCGGAAAACGTCGCCGCCGGCCAGATGCTCGGCAGGCTCGGAAGCAAAATGTTCAGGGCCAGACCGATCGCCGGCAGGATAAAGAACGAGAGCATGGTATACAGTTCTTCTTTTTGCTGCTGTGTGTAATTGCGTTTAAAGAGATGATAGTGCAGATCTGCCAGCGGACAGATGTAATATACCAGCGCCATCGTCTGTTGAATGAAATGCAGTTCTCCTCTGGCATATTCGCCATTCTCATCGATGGTAAAGATCCAGCCGGTATAGTACGAAGAATACGCACAAATGATCAGAATACTCAGCGGAATGATGATCAGAAACATATACTTCTGGATCCGCTCATGCTCTCCGAGACGATACGCCACGTAGATCCACCAGGCCATACCGATGGCTCCCGTCAGGGACATATAGGTCGCATTGATCATATAGTTCCAGAACGCCAGCTCCGGCACATGATCGATAAATACCCAGACGGTATCCAGCACCTGGATCGCAATGATCATAAAGATCATGATGCGAAACATCTGCCTGGAAGACGACTGATCGACGTCCTTGCGGATCTGTCGCCAGATTGCCAGCAGCATCACGATGCAAATCACATTGATCTCAACATAGATTTCCTGATATCGATACAGCTCCATAAAGCTCTCCTAGCATCACACGACATGTCAATTTTATTCTATCTCGAAAAAGCATGAATAACAAATTAAAAACTTCTAAAGAATCACACAAAAAAAGCCTGCGGGAGTCCCTGTCCCCCGCAGGTTTTTTCAGATTTCCGATTTTGATTTTCAGGCAGTGATCACTCTGCCGCCGCTGCTTCCAGTTTTTCCGTCAGCCGGCAGATTTCATCGATGTATCCGCCGATGATCTCTATCGTATCAAGCAATGCCTCATTCCCTG
Source organism: Lachnospiraceae bacterium (assembly GCA_024699355.1). Classification (GTDB taxonomy): domain Bacteria; phylum Bacillota; class Clostridia; order Lachnospirales; family Lachnospiraceae; genus SIG336. The sequence goes on along the minus strand of JAILPR010000035.1, from coordinate 178 downwards.
CGATGTCGATACCACCAAGCTTTGCCAGTTCCATCGACGTCTTCGTACTGCCTGCACGTAGCACTTTTTTCCAATCCTCCACCGCCGGTTGTCCTACGTTTTCGATCCTCTTACACATCTGCGTCGAGATCGTCAGGCTGGCACTGTAGCTGTAGGAATACAGTCCCATATAGTAATG
>JAILPR010000255.1 GCA_024699355.1 Lachnospiraceae bacterium | reverse complement strand
TAATCTACTTTCGCCGCAGACGCCACCCGGGATGTGACTGGGCTTTTTATCGGATTTAGTATATTCTATATGGGAAACAGAAAAGATGACACGGAAACTTTTGCAAAATACTCTCTTTTATTTTGCTTTTTTGGCAAATGACGCTGCCAAAGCCGCAGGCCGACAGTTTGCTGCAGGAGCGGCGCCGCGGCCGCAGGCCGACAGCTTATGACGCCGCCGGGTGCCATACGGAAGGGAAACGGATATGGGAAAACGCTCAGTCAAAGAACATAAAACAAGATATCAGCTCGACAGAGAGGATGCGCAGCTGACCAGAGAAGCCGCCTCCGAACGGCTGACCTTCATCTCGCCGGACCGGCTCGAAAAGATCGAGAGCGGCAAGACCGCCCCGCAGCCGGAGGACATCCTGGCGATGAGCAAGGCATACCACGATCCGCTGCTGTGCAACTACTACTGCTCCACGCAGTGTCCGATCGGACAGGAATTCGTTCCGCGTGCAGAACTCAAAGACTTAACACAGATCACTCTGGAAGCCCTCTCTTCGCTCAACGCACTGACCAAGCAGAAAGATCGCTTCATCGAGATCGCAGCCGACCGGCAGATCAGCGACGATGAGGCTGCGGACTTTGCCATGATCCGCGAAAAACTGGATGAGATCGCGCGGACCGCGACCTCCTTAAATTACTGGATGCAGGCGCATGCCGAAGAAGCCAAATAGTCGCGCGCTGCGCTGCCCGCATACAGACACATGCCGCAGGCACCGATGAGGCGCAGGCTGCGCTGCACGCATACAGACAGGCATCCAAAAACACGGTGAGGATCATCCTCACCGTGTTTTTTCTTTTCCCTCAAATGTTCAGGCGCAGTTCCGTCCCGTTCAGCACCCCGGAGACCATCTTCCCGTCCGGAAGATGCACGATCACTTTCACATGGCTTTCCACAGAAGCTCTGAACCGTACGATGTTTCCTTCTTTGACCGCATGCAGCGAAAGCACCGTTTTCCCGCTCAGATCCGGGATTTCACAGGATATTTCCTTTCCTTCTTTTGGCAGGTAATACTGCAGTGTCAGATCTTTCGTGTAATCGTAATCCGGGCGAAGCGCATTGCCGCCCATCGGCAACAGCGTCTGCTCCCGTACGAACAACGGCAGGTTCATGTAATCATAGGTCTTTTCATACCATCTGCCGCCCTCAAGGATCTCTCCGTCGAGCAGATTTTTCCACAGCCCATCCGGCAGATAAAACTCTGCCCTGGACTGATCGTTAAAGATCGGCGCGACCAGCAGGCTTTCGCCAAACATGTATTGCAGATCCAGATAGCGGCATCCCGGATCCTCCGGGAATGCAAACGGCATCGGCCGCATCATCGGTGTCCCCGTTTCATGTGCGATCACAGCCATCCGGAACAGATACGGCATCAGTCTGCATTTTAAGCGTGCAAACTTTCTGACCACCTCCGTAGACTCCTCATCAAAGATCCACGGCACACGATAGGTATCCGACCCGTGGAGTCTGCTGTGTGAAGAAAGCAATCCAAACTGCGCCCATCTCTTATACAGGTCCGGTGTCGCCGTCGCCTCAAATCCCGAAATATCATGACTCCAGAACGAGAAGCCGCTCATGGCGAAGGACAGTCCCGCACGAAGCGTCTCTGCCATCGACGGATAAGAAGCACTGCAGTCACCGCCCCAGTGCACCGGGAACTGCTGGCAGCCCGCCGTGGCACTGCGTGCAAAGAGCACCGCTTCATGTTCTCCCCGTACCTCTTCGATCGCACGAAAGACCGTCTCATTATAAAGATAGGTGTAATAGTTATGCATCCCGACAGGATCGCTCCCGTCCGCATATACGACATCGATCGGGATGCGCTCGCCAAAGTCCGTCTTGATCGCATCCACGCCCAGCGCCAGCAGTTCTTTGATCTTGCCTGCAAACCATGCTCTGGCATCCGGATTGGTAAAGTCCATCACTGCAAGCCCCGGTTGCCAGTTGTCGACCTGTTTGATCCCTTTCCCGTCCGCACGTTTGAGCAGATATCCTTTTTGTACCAGTTCCTCAAAGGTATCGCCGTACTGACTGACATACGGATTGATCCAGGCACAGCACTGTAATCCTTTTTCGTGATAGCGTTGCAGCATCTCTTTGACATCGCCGAACTGCTCGCTATCCCATACAAAATCGCACCAGTGCAGCGCTCTCATCCAATAGCAGTCGAAATGGAAGACACGCATCGGGATCTTACGCTCGACCATACCCTCGATCAGTTTGCCGGTCGTCTCTTCATCATAGGCCGGTTTAAACGAGGTCGAAAGCCAGAGTCCAAAACTCCAGGCCGGCGGCAGCGCCGGTTTTCCGGTCAGATTCGTATAAACTTCCAGGATCTTTGCCGGCGTTTCTCCGTACATCAGGTGGTAACGAAGTTCTTCTCCCGGTACGGAGAAGCCGACATATTCCACCTTTGCCGTAGCGACCTCAAACTCCACCTTGCCGGTATGTTCGACAAAGACGCCGTAATGTTCACTGGTCATATAGAACGGAATGCACTTATACGCCACCTCACTTGCCGTTCCGCCGTCTTCCGTCCAGGTCCGGATCGTCTGTCCGTTTTTGACAAACGCCGTAAAGCGCTCTCCAAAGCCGTATACCGTCTCATTGGCTTTCAGGCTCAGTTCGTTCATGACATACGGCTCGTACGACTGGCTTAAATAATTGTTTTCCGGAAGCATCGTCGATGCCGTCTTATTCCAGCGCATAAAACCGAGGTTACGGAATCCCGATTCCGTCAGGATCTTTCCGCCCGCTTCGAAGCGATACGCCCAGTTCTTTCGAAATACGCGCACCGTGATCTCACCGGCCTCCATCACCGCTTCCTCTTCATCGATCCGTACACGCACCGAATCCGGCTGCTTACGCAGCCGGAAGTTCGGTTCATGGGAATCATATGCTTTATGATGCGTGATGATCACTTCCACATCGTTGTGCGACGATGATACAAAATCGATCTGCAGCACGGTAATGTCGAGTGCATCCGCTCTGGAAAGGATCGGCTTTTCCGGTGCCAGGATCCGCATTCCGTGTTCAATCTCCGTTACCGTAAATGCCTGTGTTGCATAGGAAGGCTGAACCTTTTCGCTCTTCAGCCAATATCCTTCCATAAATTTCATTGTTCCGCTCCTATAGCGCAGTTATTGTGCGCCGTCAATCGCTTTCCACTGTTCCTCGATCTTTGCGCAGGCAGCGTCTTTATCGATCTCGCCTGCCAGATAGGACTGCAGGATCTGACCGCAGGTCTGGTGCCAGCTGTCTGTGGAATAGCAGATCGCCAACGCGCCTGCGCCGTCTGCTGCTGCCAGTGCAGAGCCCTGCTTGATGATCTCAAACTCTGATTCCGCATCGGATACGATCGGCGGTACCACGCCTGCAACATCGTTAAACCAGCCCATACCATACTCAGAGGTATACCACCAGTTGACGAAATCCAGTGTTGCCTGCAGATTCGGAGAATCTTTGGAAATATGCAGTGCCTGATCGGAACCGGAGATCACCTTGCACTCCGCTGCATCTTCGGTGGTCGGATAACCTGCAAAACCGATCTGCAGATCCGGATTGATCGCCAGACAGTCTGCCTCGATCCATGCGCCCTGTCCAAGCGTCATTGCTGCTTCGCCCGTTGCCAGTGCTGCTTCTTCTGCTGCCAGATCTGTTTCCAGCGGCTTCTCATCGCCATACCTGGTTGCCAATTCCAGGAACTTGAAATAATTGTCATATAATTCCGGATAATCGGAAACTTTTGCTTCTCCCTTTTCGAACTTCTGAACCAGTTCTGCAGTGCTGATGCCTGCACCGTCTGCTGCCGCATTCACGAAGCTCTGATAGGTGTGTTTGAATACCCACCACTCTGCAAAGCCCGTGGTAAACGGACGATATCCGGCTGCCGCGATCTTTTCGCACGCTTCTTCCAGCCCGGAGATCGTCTTCGGGAATTCGCTGATACCGACCTCTTCAAAGATGGCCTTGTTATAAACGATACCGAAATAGTTACCCTTGATCGCGATACCATAGCACCCCGTACCGCCGTTCTCGGTAGAGCTCATTGCCGCCGCAACTGCCGGATCCATGGTCTCCATCAGTGCTTCACCGCTCAGATCATACGAATATTCCAGATAGGTATCGATCTCTTTTCCCGAAGTGGAAGAGAAGATATCCGGAACTTCTCCGGAATTCAATTTTGCCTTCAGCAGTGTCGGATAATCATTCTGTGTGGTCTCATAATTGATCGTTACATTCGGTGCCACCTCTTTGTACGCATCGATCAGTTCATTGATCGCATCCGCATACTCCGGCGACGATATAAACATATAAATCTCCCCCGACGCATCAGAAGCTTCCTGTTCGGAAGCCGCTTCAACTGTTGCCGCCTCTTCTTTTGCGGTATCTGCCGCAGCAGTTTCCTTGCTTTCCGCTGCCGGTGTACTTTCGCCCGCCGCACTGCCGCATCCTGCAAGTAACGATGCTGCCACTACGGTTGACATCACGAGTGCCATAATCTTCTTCATAAAACTCTCCTTCCTCTCCGCACCCCTCTGATGCGGTTGAATCTTCTATGTTCTCGGCGCTTTGCCGGAAACAGTTCGTTGTTACCCTTTGATCGCACCTGCGACCACACCTTCCACGATGTACTTTTGCAGGAAGATAAATGCAATGATGGACGGGATGACCGTCAGGGACATCGCGCACATCGCATACTGCCATTTGGTGTTCATCTGCCCGACAAACGTATAGGCCGCAAGGACCAGCGTCTTGGTCTTCGGACTGGAGTTGACCATGAGCAGCGGCAGTAAAAAGTCATTCCAGATCCACATCACATCCAGCACGATCACCGTGACCGTCACCGGTTTGAGCAAGGGGAAGATCACCGAGATAAACGTCCGGAATGTGGATGCCCCGTCGATATGTGCGCTTTCATCGATCTCTTTGGGGATCGTCTTCATAAAGTTAAAGAAAATGAAGGTCGCCATCGGGATCCCGAACCCCCAGTACTGAATGCCGAGGCCCACCTTGCTCTGATCTAAATGAATGACATTCATGGCCTTAAGCAGCGTGATCATGATCGTCTGAAACGGGATCAGCATCGGTGTAATGATCAGCGTATACACGACGGAGGAATACCTGCCTCTGTTACGATCCAGGATATATGCCGCGATGGACGAGAACGCCACGATACCGGCGATCCCGATCAGGGTGATCTCCACATTGTTTAGGAACAGACTGCCGTAGTTGATCTTTTCGACCACGTAGGTGATGTTCTCCACCGTCGGTTCTTTCGGCAGCGCAATGGCATCTGCCACGACCTCACCGAACGGCTTGATCGAATTCATGAACATCAAAAACACCGGATAAATATAGATCAGTGCGACCACGGTCAGCACCAGGATCACCAGGCTCTTGCCAAGTACTTTCTTTCGATGCATTCCCATTACAGTTCTACCTCCTTACTTCCCATGAGCTTGAGTGTCAGCTGAGTGATCACCATGACCACGATAAAGTAAAGGATCGCCTGCGCGGAGCCCATGCCGTAATTGTTGTTGGTAAAAGCCTCCTGATAGATCTGCATCGTCGTGGAATACGTCGCTGTTCCGGGGCCGCCTTTGGTCAATGCCAAAATGATATCAAACACCTTCAGGCCGTTGGTCAGTGACATGAAAATGCAGGTGGTAAACGATGGTCCGAGCAGTGGCAGCACCACCTTAAAAAACCGCTGTCTGCCACTCGCGCCATCCACGGTTGCCGCTTCGAGCACATCTGCCGGAACCGCCTGCAGTCCGGCGATATACAGCACAATGTAAAAGCCGAGTCCCTGCCAGACCCCGACGAGAACGACCGAATAAAAAGCGATCTTCGGGTCTCCCAGCCACGACCATTTCAGGCATGCGATCGGGAGCAGGTCGTAAATCTTATCGAGTCCCTGGGTAAAAATGAATTTCCAGATAAATCCCACGATCGTCATACTCATGATGTAGGGAATAAAAAAGATGCCGCGGTAAACATTGGCCAGCCGGAACTTTTTGGTCAGTGCCGTTGCCAGTGCCAGCGCCAGAATGTTCGAAGCGATCACAAAGAGCAGCGTATACTTCACGGTAAATCCAAGGGAATACAGGAAATTGGAAGAGCCGCCAAAGATCGCCGCGAAGTTTGCAAAGCCGATGAAGGTCGGGTTCTTGGCGATGCCGTTCCATTCCGTCAGGGAATAATATCCGCTCATCAGAAACGGAATATACATTACCACGCTGATCAGGATCAGCGCCGGGAGTGTAAACAGAACGGTCTCCCAAAGTTGTTTTCGTTTTCGATGTGATTGCTGTTTCAAGATTTGCTCCCCACTGTCTGTGCCATGTTTTTCTGCAATTTCTGCTTTTGTCAGTTTTTACCATTTCTGTTGTTCTAATTGAAGTATACATTTATTAACTGTTATAAAAAATAGAAAAATAGGAACTAAAAACTGTACATTTGTGACAACCATTCACACACATTTCTTTATTAGTGATACAATAATAGCCATGAAGCAGAAAATTTCCTTACAACTGAAAAAACGGTTGAAAGACCGGATGAACATCACGCCGCTCTGGGTCGAGCTGGCGTTGTTTATCGCGCTCATTCTGTTTTTTACGGCAGTCGTCATGTCTGTCATTTACTATGAGCGAAACCGCTCCATTACGATCAGCAATCAACAAAAAACCTCCGGGGAAATTTTGCAATTAAAGATGTCCAATTTCGAATCGTACCTGGAAGAGCTGGCTTCCTTCAGTGTCCTTCCGGTCTACGACAGTACCATTTATTCCTATCTGCAATCCACCAAACCGCTCAGCGATACCGCATTCAAGGAGATTCAAAATGCCGTCCGCTCCTATTACTACACGCGCAATGACCTGATCACCTATCAGATCCATCTGCTTGGGCAAAACACAACCATCGGACGTACCTCCGGACAGCATTTTTATCGTTATGAAACGGAAGAGGATCTAAGCGACAGCGACCTTTACCGTCAGTGTAGCCGGCGTGCTTCCTACTATGCCATTTTTCCGGCGGATACCAAAGGAGCCGTCTTCCGCTACGGTCATGCAATGATCCGTCTGCCGGAGCGAGACATCGTTGCCCTCGTGGAATTTCAGGTCAATGCCGAAAAATTGCACTTTCTGACCGGCAGCAAAGCCGGAGAGATCATCTGTCTGCTCGATGATGGCGGGACGCTGATCTATAGCGATTACGAAGCGTCGGATGTCGATGTCCTGGAAGATCTGTGCAAGCTCGCTCCCTCCGGGGACTATGTCACCTTTCACGGCACCGAGTATCTGCGGGTTGCCCACACCGGGGAACTGGGGCTTTGTATGGTCTCTCTGATCCCGATGGACGAAATCACCTCGCAGATCAGAACCTCTCAGATCATCGGACTATTGTACGGTCTGCTGATCCTGCTGCTGGCGCTGCTCCTCTCCTACCTGCTCATCCGCCATCTCTCCGGACCCCTCGGCACACTTTCGGAAATGCAGAGTCAGGTCGGCACCGGCAATTTTCATCCGATCGACATCGGCGGGTGTCTCGAGACCAAACAGCTCAGCGATTCCTACAATCACATGACCAGACAGATTCAGGAACTGATCGAGAAAAATTACACCTCGCAGCTTAATGAAAAGACCGCAAGACTGACCGCGCTGGAGGCACAGGTCAATCCGCATTTTCTCTACAACACCCTGCAGGCCATCGGCTCCGAAGCGCTGGTCAACGACCAGCCTGCCATCTACACCATGCTGCTCTCTCTGGCTTCGAACCTGCGCTATTCCATCAAAGCGCCCAATACGGTCCGCTTAAGCGAAGAGCTGCAATACACCGACAATTACATCATGCTGCAAAAGATCCGCATGGAAGATAAATTGACGATAGTCCGGAAAATCGATGACGGGCTCTTAAATATCGATGTGCCGAAGTTATCGCTGCAGCTCCTGGTCGAGAATTCCATTTTGCATGGGATTAGCGGCGATAAGAACTCCATTTCGATCACCATCGAGACCTTTCGCCGGGATCAGGATCTGGTCGTTCGGGTCTCCGATGACGGCGTCGGTATCAAAGACGAAGATCTTCGGAAGATCAAAGCAAACTTCCGGGAACAGACCCTGACCACACCGAGTCCAAGCATGGGACTGGCGAATCTGTA
>JAILPR010000249.1 GCA_024699355.1 Lachnospiraceae bacterium | reverse complement strand
CGATCAGCGAATGCCATTTCCAGCAGATCGACGGTATCATGGCGGAAGCCGTGATCAGCTACGGCGATAAGAAATCCGTGGTGGATGCCGGCGGTAACGGCCGTCTTGATGCGGTATCCAACGTGTTAAAAGAGTTTTTCCACATCAGCTATGAGCTGACGGTGTATGAAGAGCATGCGATGACACAGGGGTCTTCTTCCAAGGCGATCGCTTATGTCGGTGTGACCTGTGACGGAAAGATGTACTGGGGCGTCGGTATGGATGAGGATATCATCAAAGCATCCATCCATGCGCTCTCGGTTGCGGTCAACAAATTGCCGATGATCGCTTCGGATGAAAAGGTGAACGATGATCGGATGCTGGCGATGCAGAACTTCATTCAGGCCAACTATCAGAAGGTCACCCTGGAAGATATGGCAAACCAGTTTCATTTATCCGAGCCTTATATCTCGAAGTATATTCGGGAAAAGAGCGGCAAGACGTTTGGAGAGCATGTGACTCACATCCGCTTAAAGAAGGCGAAACATCTCTTAAAGAACGGAAACATGACGGTAGAGGACATCGCCGGTGCGGTCGGCTATCAGAATGTGGAGCACTTTATCAGGACCTTCAAGAAGAGCTTTGAGATGACACCACTGCAGTACAGACAAAATGCTCGTAAAAGAGACGTATCATAAGAACGGAAGTGAAAACGGGGTGCAAAAGTGCACTCCGTTTTTGATTGCGGGATGCGGCGCCATGTCCTATAATACATCTGTGTGTCTAAGCGTCCCGTCAGATCGGATCCTATCCGCCGGGCGCCTGTCAGGCAGGTAAAAGCCCCGGGCGGGGCCTGTGAAGCAGGCCAAAGCGCCGGGCATACAGGGAAAAGATGTCGAAGAGGAAGTTTTATGACGACTGTAGTAGAAGAACTGTTACAAAATAAAATCCTGGTGGTCGGTCTGCTGAGCTGGTTTGTGGCGCAGGTATTAAAGACCATCATTTATGCGATCGTCAATCATCGGATTGATTTTCACAGACTTTGCGGTGACGGCGGTATGCCGAGCGGACATTCCGCAACGGTGACGGGTGTTGCGACAACAACCGGATTGATGTGCGGCTTTGGATCGCCGTTATTTGCCATTGCATGCATTCTGGCGATCGTTGTGATGCATGATGCAATGGGCGTGCGCCGGGAGACCGGAAAGCAGGCGGTGATGATCAATGAGATGATCAGCATTTTTAATGATATGGGAAATGCCAAGATCGCGCCGGAAGAAAAGCTGAAGGAATTTGTGGGACATACCCCGTTTCAGGTCAGCATGGGATTTTTACTTGGACTGATCGTGGCCCTGGTATATTGCAATTTGGTATAGTTCGGATAGGAAGTAGTAGTTCATGAATCGTTTTGTATTGCGGCAGTCTTTACTGCTGTTAACCGCAGCACTGATCTGGGGAACTGCGTTTGTGGCGCAGAGTATCGGTGTTGATTATGTACAGCCCTTTACCTTTACCACAGTACGCAATGTCATTGGTACACTGGTCCTGTTACCGTTCATTGCGGTTCGAAAATCGCAGGATGGCGGGATGGCGTCCCGAAAGTCGCAGGATGATGGGACGGCGCCCCGAAAGTCGCAGGATGACGGGACGGCGCCCCGAAAGTCGCATCAGAGCAATGTTGTTTTGGGCGGCATGATCTGCGGAGCCGCACTTGCGGTGGCAAGTAACCTCCAACAGGCGGGAATTCAGTATACGACGGCCGGGAAAGCCGGCTTTTTAACGGCGATGTATATCATCCTGGTGCCGATCATGTCGATCTTTTTAAAGAAGCGTCCGGGAGTCAAACTCTGGGTCGGCGTTTTCATGGCGGTCATCGGCATGTATTTTTTATGCATGACGGAAGGCTTTGTATTATCGAGAGGCGATTTTCTGGTCTTTTTGAGTGCCTTTGCATATGCAACGCAGATTCTGACCATTGATTATTTCGGCAAAGCCTGCGACGGTGTGAAACTTGCCTGCATCCAGTTTATCTTTTGTGCACTGTTTTCGGCCATCGGCATGGTGCTGCACGGAGAGCGGGTGACAATGGAAATGCTCTACCTTGCGGCGGGGCCTCTGCTTTACACCGGTGTATTATCCTCCGGTGTCGCATATACCCTGCAGATCATCGGACAGCGAGGCATGAATCCGACGGTGGCAAGTCTGATCATGAGCCTGGAGTCTGTGATCTCAGCGATCGCAGGCGTGATCGTTTTAAAAGAGATGATGAGCAGCCGTGAGATCTTTGGATGCGTGTTGATGTTTGCATCCATCGTTCTGGTACAGCTGCCGAAGAAGGAGAAAAAAGCAAATGGTACCGGTCCTGGCAAGACAGAGTATTATACTGAAGTGCGATCGTAAGAGAAATACGATTCTGGGAAATTATGAATGCGCCTATGCACTGGGGCTGATGAGCAAATTATCCGGAGTGTCGCTGCTTGAAGATCACAGTGACATGCGTCTCTTAAAAGATACGTTTATGGAACAGGTATCTTCTTATCAGCCGGCAGATGATAAAGAAGAGCATCTGCTGCATATTCTGGAGTTATACGAGGCACCTTCCGATACCGATGAACAGACGGAAGAACTCCTTGAGATGGGGCTTCGGGAAGAGAGACCCTGGGTGATCTGAGACCAAAAAAGTGCAGGGATCGGACATACGGCAGGGGCCGGCAGTTGCCTCCAAGAAAGGATGATCGGGATGGAGATGACCCTTCCGCAGGAATTTATCGAACGCATCAAAACACAATTACCGGAGAGTGAATGGGAGGCTTTTCTGGAAAGCTATGAGACGGATCGCAGTCTGGGACTGCGCGTAAATCCGCTCAAGGTTTCCGGAGAAGTCTTTTTGGGCTGGGCGTTATTTGAGTTAAGGCCGGTGCCCTGGGCAAAGCAAGGCTATTTTTATGATGTAAAAGATCGCCCCGGAAAGCACGTGTTGCATGAAGCAGGCGCATATTATATTCAGGAGCCGAGCGCAATGATCGTAGGCGAACTTGCTGCTGCAAAGCCCGGCGAGTGCGTGCTGGATCTGTGTGCGGCCCCCGGCGGTAAAAGTACGCATCTGGCAGGAGATCTGCAAGGCAAAGGACTTTTGATCGCCAATGAGATTCATCCGCAACGGGCGCAGATCTTATCGCGCAATATCGAGCGGTGCGGAGTCACCAATGCGATCGTGACCAATGAGAGTCCGGCGCATCTGGCAGAGGCGTTTCCCGGCTTTTTTGACCTGATCGTGGTCGATGCACCATGCTCGGGAGAGGGCATGTTTCGAAAAGAAGAAGAGGCGCTTGTTAACTGGTCGCCGGAGAATGTGACGATGTGTGCGGCGCGGCAAAAAGAGATCTTAACGCAGGCCATGACGATGCTTCGAAGCGGCGGGCGTCTTGTCTATTCGACCTGCACCTTTGCACCGGCGGAGGATGAAGAGACCATTTCCTGGCTCCTGAATACGTATCCGAATCTGCGAATCAAGGCGCCTTGGCATTTGCCGGAAGGAGTCAGTGAAGGCGCGATCCCGGGAACGATCCGGATGTGGCCGCACAGACTGCACGGCGAAGGTCATTTTGCCTGTGTGCTGGAAGATCAAAGCGGCGTACAGATCGCAGATCCGCGAAAAAGCACGATCGCTTCCGGCCTGTCAGAACTGATCCGCACGGCGGAGGGCGGTAAAAAACATACCGAAGATCTGAAAGCATTTGAAGCATTCTGTAACGAGACATTGACGAAGTCGTATCTGGAGACGCTTTCCGGGCAACTGATCTGGTTTGGTGATCAGCTCTATCTGTTGCCACCAAAGAAAGTGCTCCTTGCAGGACTATCTGTAAAGCGTGCGGGGCTTTGCCTGGGGGAAGCAAAAAAAGGACGCTTTGACCCGGCACATGCCTGGGCATTATCGCTGAACGGAAGCGATGTGCAGTGTGCTGTGGAAAGCCCGGATGCGGCAAGTTATATTGAAGGCAATACCATGCCGGCGCCGGATGGCTGGAAAGGGTGGTGTCTGATCACGACCAACGGCCTTTCTCTTGGGTGGGGCAAGGCGGCAGTCGGTGTGATCAAAAATCATTATCCCAAAGGCCTTCGAAAGAGCGGCTGGGAGAATTCAAACGCGAGTCGATCATGAGAGATGCTTTGAAGAGAGAATGAACATGATTGTATGGAATTTAAATTTGCTGACGGGATCGGAGCAACAGGCACTGTTGACACTGCTTCCACCGGGATATGCAGCGGCATATCATCAGGCCGGAGCACCCGGCAGGAAACGGGAACTGCTTGGGAGCGGTGCGGTGATCGGCGCACTCATGAAGGTATACGGGAAAACGCAGGAACCCGAGAGAAGCAGAAGCGGTAAGCCCGATTATCCGGATGTGCATTTTAACATATCGCATTCCGGCGGCATGTTGATCGCAGCCCTATCCGGATGCGAGATCGGGATTGATATCGAACGGATCCGGCAGGTGCCGGTGGCGGTTGCAAAGAAGTTTCACCTGCCGGCAGATGATGCGGAGGCATTTTTTGTACAATGGACGAGGATGGAAGCCTGCGTGAAAGCAGACGGGCAGGGAATCGGTGCCCTGATGACGATCAATCAAAGCAACTACCGGATCTGCTCAGACTTCTTAAAGTTTGATAAAGAGACTTATGTTTATGCTATCGCCATGCCGATAAACAAGGTAGGAGATCCCGCGCAGTTATGCGCAAAAGAGGGCAGCAAAGGAGAAAATCTCAAGGCGGCGGAAGAGGCGGTTTTGCAGGTTCTTGGAGCATGCGGCAAGTTGTCTTTTCCACCTGAAGAGATTATAATCTAAGTATGGAATATCGCAGAATCGACAAAAACACCATACGTTGCATCGTCACGGAAGCGGATATGCAAAGTTTCGGACTGGATCTGGATGAATTTTTGATGAGATCCAAAAAGTCCGATGAGTTTTTGCGCCATATCGTGGACGAAGCCAAAGATGAGCTCGGGTATGAAGCAAACCAGAGTCTGATCAGCATGCGCGTGGAAGTGTTAAAGAACCGGAGCGTGAGCATCACGTTTGCAAATCACAGTGATATTACCGAAGAAGAGGTCTTCCGGCAGATGACCGATCGTTTAAATCTCCTGTTTCCGGATCTCGAGAGAGAGGATCTTGAGCAGGCACTGGTGGAAGTGATGTCCATGCCGAGTAAGGACCGCGCGGACAGGCTTCGTCAGATTTTGGAAAAAATCCGCAAGGAGCACGGCTTATCCGAATACACACAGGATCATGAATCCATCCTGCGTGATTCGTATCGTCTCTTTTCGTTTGCATCGCTTGCCGATGCCATGGAGTTTGCGCACAAGAGTGCGCTCGGCGGTGCTGTAAAGAGTGATCTGTACCGTTGGAAGAATCGCTATTATCTGGTGGTGGATCATTACCGGATCTCTGAAAAGCGGTTTAATAAACTGACGGCGATGGCCTTTGACTTTGGCAAGGTTTATGCGGATCCGGAAGAAGAATTTCTGGGGCTGACGGCGCAGGGAGAGTTGCTGATCTCACAAAAAGCCTATGCAACCTTACGAAAGCTATACTAAACACAACGTTTCATAGGAGGCAAGCAATTGCCTCCTTATTTTTCGCGTATGAAGAATCATTTGGAAATCACCCACAAAGAAGCATTGAAGTTAATACCGGATTTTATCACCGGTCAGCTGACCTTGCAGGAGACGGAGATGCTGATGAATCATATCGATCATTGCCCGGACTGCAAAGAGGAGCTGGCAATCAATTTTCTGATCAGCGCCGGTCTTGCGGGGCTGGAGCGGGACGGCAACATCAACCTGCAGGAAGAACTGGATCAGACGCTGGAGAACGCACGGCATAAGATCCGGATGCACCATTTTTTGCATCAGACGATCATTGCACTCGAGATCGTCGGCATCGTGGCACTTCTGGCGGTCGCGGTCTGGATCATCGTACGCTTGTGATCATCGCGCGTTAGGTACCCGGCGCCGGGATCATAGCGCTTTAAGGTACCGGGCACCGTACCATCGTGCATTATCGGGGTAGATTTTATCAAAACAGGGAGAGCATATGAGCAAAAAACTTTTGCTGGTCGACGGACACAGCATCTTAAACCGCGCCTTTTACGGGCTGCCGGATCTGACCAATGCCAAGGGTGTGCATACCAATGCGGTACTTGGCTTTCTGAACATTATTTTCAAAGTGATCGAAGAAGAATCGCCGGATGCGCTTGCCGTGGCATTTGACGTCCATGCACCGACATTTCGCCATGAAATGTACGATGCCTATAAGGGAACCAGAAAACCCATGCCGCCGGAGCTGCGTGAGCAGGTGCCGCTGATCAAAGAGGTCCTGCATGCGATGCAGATCCGTACGGTGGAGCAGGCAGGTCTGGAAGCGGATGATATCCTTGGCACCCTGGCCAAGAAGGCTGAAAAAGAAGGCTATGAAGTGGCACTGTTATCGGGAGATCGGGACCTGTTACAGATCGCCTCTGATCACATCAAGATCCGTATTCCAAAGACCAAAATGGGTCGTACCGAGATCTATGATTATTATGCGGCCGATGTGCAACAGGAGTATGGCATGACGCCGCTCCAGTTCATTGAACTCAAGGCTCTGATGGGCGATACCGCGGACAACATTCCGGGCGTCCCGAAGGTTGGCGAAAAGACCGCAACAGATCTGATCGTTCGCTTCGGCAGCGTGGCGGGAGTCTATGAACATCTGGACGAAGTGACCGGGAAAGCCATTCATGCTTCGCTGGAGGAGCATCGTGATCTGGCGGAGCTGAGTCTGAAGCTTGCGACCATCTGCATCGACTGTGAACTGGATGTGACGCTTTCCGACCTTGCGGTAACGGACTTTTATACACCACAGGCTTATACACTGTTTCAGGAGCTGGAATTTAAAAAGCTCTTATCCCGGTTTGAACAGTCCAAAGAGACGGAACAGATCAATGTGACCGAGTGCGCATCGGCCAGTGCGCTGGAAGAGGTTCTTGCCAAAGCAACTAAGCGCATCTATTTCAGGATCCATACGGAAGAGGTGCTGCATCGCACGATCGAAGTATCCGAAGCATATGAAAACGTGCTGGCGGTAACGCTTTGCGTATCGAGTGATCAGGTCTGTCATCTGCAGATCGGGGAAGATGCCATCACGTTGAAGGACTTTGCGGAAGCATTGTTATCGTGTGCATCGCGCGGTGTGCTGCTGTGCAGTTTTGATATGAAGCACGCCTATCAGACACTGCTGATGGGACTTTGTGAAGATGTCCTGTCTGCACCGAAGGACTTTGTGACGGATGCGGATCGCATAAAGGCACTTTGCGAGGCGGATGAAAAGCTCTCGCAACTGACGGAGCATGCGCAGCTGTTCGATGCGCTGATCGCAGCGTATCTGATCAATCCGCTGAAAAATGATTACACCGAAGAGGACGTGATCAAGGAATATCTGGGGCAGTTCCCGTCGGAATTTACGCAGGTCTTTGGCAAGAGTACGCAGCGGGAAGCACTGCAGCTGCAAAAAGAAGCCTATCTGAACTTCATCTGCGCACAGGCAAGGTCGCTCTTTGAGACACTGCCGCAACTGCAACAGGCGCTAAAAGACAGCGCGCAGGAGAACCTTTTTTACGAGATCGAGATGCCGCTTTCCCTGGTGCTCTATCATATGGAGCAGGAGGGCGTCCTGGTCAGACCGGAAGAGTTAAAAGCATACAGTGAGCAGCTCTCCGGCCGGATCGCAGTCCTGGAATCCGACATCAAAGCGCAGGCAGGCTGTGAGTTTAATTTAAATTCGCCCAAACAGCTGGGAGAAGTGCTGTTTGAAAAATTGCAGATCCCGGGGGGCAAAAAGACCAAAACCGGCTATTCGACTTCGGCAGAAGTCCTTGAGAAACTGGCACCGGAGTATCCGATCATCGATCAGATCCTCGAATACCGCGGGCTGGCCAAATTAAAGAGTACTTATGCGGATGGCCTGATCGGCTATGTGGATGCGGGCAACAGGATCCATTCCACCTTCCATCAGACGATCACCGCAACGGGCAGGATCAGTTCGGCGGATCCGAATCTGCAGAACATTCCGATGCGGACACAGCTTGGTAGAGAGTTGCGGAAGGTCTTTGTCGCGAAAGAAGGCTTTGCCCTGATGGATGCGGATTATTCACAGATCGAGCTGCGCGTTCTTGCGTCGCTCTCCGGCGATGAGGAACTGATCCGCGCCTATAACGAGGACGCCGATATCCACCGGATGACGGCATCCAAAGTGTTCCATGTCCCGTTTGAGGAAGTGACGGATCTGCAGAGACGAAATGCCAAGGCGGTCAATTTCGGGATCGTATACGGCATCAGTTCCTTTGGCTTAAGCCAGGATCTGAGCATTTCCCGAAAGGAGGCGGAAGGATACATCGCATCATATTTTGCGATGTTCCCCGGCATTAAGGCATTTTTGGACAATGCGGTCACACAGGCCAAAGAACAGCACTATACCGTGACGATGTTTGGCAGGAGACGTCCGATGCCGGAGCTTGAGAGTTCGAACTTCATGCAGCGATCGTTCGGTGAGCGTGTGGCAAAGAATGCCCCGATTCAGGGTACGGCAGCGGATATCATCAAGATCGCGATGATCAGAGTGGATCAGCGCCTGCGCCGTGAAAAACTGCGCTCCCGCCTGATCTTACAGGTACATGACGAACTGCTCATCGAAACCGCCAATGACGAAAGAGCACAGGTAGAGCAGATCCTGACGGAAGAGATGCTGCATGCGGCTGATCTGGCTGCACCGTTGCAGATCGATCTTCACGTCGGAGAGAATTGGTATGAGGCACATTAAATGAAAGTCATCGGAATTACCGGCGGCGTAGGCTGCGGTAAGACAAGCATTCTGACATATATAAAAGAGCACTGCGCCTGCCGGATCATTTATTCGGACGAGCTGGCAAAGCAGATGCATGTGCGGGGCGGCGTTTTGTACGAGCCGCTGATCGACCTGCTTGGGACAAAGATCCTGCGGGAAGATCTGGAGATCGACCGGGCAAAGATGGCAGCAAAGATCTTTGCGGACCCGGATCTCCTTGCGAAGGTTAATGCGCTCGTGCATCCTGCCGTGACAAGGGAAATCCTTGCGCAGATCGCGCAGGCCGAAAAACGTGGAGAAATCGACTTCTTTTTTGTTGAGGCAGCCTTGCTCATTGAGAATGGATTTGATAAAATTTGTGATGAGTTGTGGTATATTTATGCGAACGAATCCGTCCGCAGAAAACGTCTCAAAGAATCGCGCGGATACAGCGATCAAAAGATCGATGAGATCCTGCGGGGGCAGCTTTCGGAGCAGGAGTTTCGAGAGGTCTGCGATGAGGTGATCGATAACAGCAACTCACCGGAAGAGAGTTTTCGGCAGGTGGACCGCCTGCTTGCAAAGAAACGCCCGGATCAGGCACCCGGAATTTGATCGTGGAATCCTAAAGACTCGGAGGGGATAAAGCATTGGCAGATTTGAGAAAGCTGACAGGAAAGGCCGTATTTGGTCTGGATATCGGTACGAGAAGTATTGTCGGGACCGTCGGATACAAAAAGGGAGATACCTTTCATGTCATTGCATTACAGCAGAGAGAACACACCAGCAGATCCATGCTGGATGGACAGATTCACGATATCGTGAAGGTTGGTGCGACGATCCGTGAGGTCAAAAAAGCCCTGGAGGATGAGACCGGGATCAAACTGGACAAGGTTTGCATCGCAGCCGCAGGTCGTGTGCTGAAAACCGTGGATGTCCATACGGAGATCGTCTTTGAAGAAGCGCGTACCGTCACACAGGAAGATGTTTATGCGCTTAAAACCGACGGTGTGCAGAAAGCATACGATGAATTTCCGAAAAAAGATACGGACAATACCATCTATTACTGTGTCGGCAGTACGGTAGTCCGTTATTATATGAACGGGTATCAGATCGTGAACCCCGAAGAGCATAAGGCAGAGAGCATCGGTGCGGATATCATCGCAACGTTCCTGCCGGAAGATGTCGTAGATGGCCTTTATAAGGCAGTGGGGCTTGCGGGACTGGATGTTGCTGCCCTGACCCTCGAGCCGATCGCAGCCATCCAGGTGGCGATCCCGGAGCGGTTCCGTATGCTGAATCTGGCACTGGTGGATGTCGGTGCCGGTACGTCCGATATCTGTATCACCAACGATGGTGCGGTCCTTGCCTACGGTATGATCCCGCTGGCGGGTGACAGCCTGACAGAGACGATCGCCAAAGCCTGTCTGGTGGACTTTACGACGGCAGAGCTGATCAAGAGAGGCATCGCAGAGCAGGAGACCGTTGAATATACGGATATCATGGGTCTGCCGCAAAAGATCACCAGAGAGGAAGTCTTAAAGATCCTCGATGGCGCGATCGATCAGCTGGCAACGGCTGCTGCGGACAAGATCATGGAATTAAACGGGGATAAGAGCGTCAGCGCGGTGTTTGTTGTCGGCGGTGGCGGAAAGATCCTGACCTATACCGATAAACTGGCGGATAAACTCGATATCGTGACCGACCGTGTGGCACTGCGCGGAGAGGCGGTTTTGCATGATGTGGAGTTTGATGAAGAACTGGAGATCGTACCGGATTCGACACTCGTGACCCCGATCGGTATCTGCCTGAATTATTACGAACAGAGCAATAACTTTATTTTCGTGACATTTAATCACGAGAAGATCAAATTATACAACAATGACAAACTGGCGGTCGTCGATGCGGCACTCCAGGCGGATTATTCCAATGAGCAGCTCTTCCCGAGAAGAGGTGAAGAACTGCACTTTACCGTGAATGGTAAGCCGCGTGTGGCAAGAGGCCAGCTCGGTGAAGCGGCAGAGATCAAGGTCAACGGCATGG
This sequence comes from Lachnospiraceae bacterium, assembly GCA_024699355.1. Taxonomy (GTDB): domain Bacteria; phylum Bacillota; class Clostridia; order Lachnospirales; family Lachnospiraceae; genus SIG336. The sequence goes on along the minus strand of JAILPR010000249.1, from coordinate 5,128 downwards.
ATTCCAATATCTATGCGCCGATCCATGAAAATGATGTGATCACCGTTGTGGATTCCACCGTGGGCGCACCTGCGGAGATGACGGTGGGCGGGCTGCCGGAATTCCGCGATATCATTTCTGTACAGGTACAGGATAAGCGCGTCAACATCCCGAAGTTTGCCAAGGTCAACGGCGTTTACCAGTCTGCATACTATAACATTCAGGAAGGGGATGAGATCGAGATCCTGGATTACTGTACGGTAGCACAGATCCTGGAGTTTATGGATATCCTGCTTCCGGAAGAGATGCAGCTGTTTGTCAATCACAAAGCAGCGGATCGTGAGAGCCGCGTTTATGAAAATTATCTGGTCGGCTGGAAGGCACCGGGCGATACAGCTTTTACGCAGGAAGCGATCGATGATGCACCGCGTAAGGCTCCTGCGCAGGAGGCAGCGCCTTCCGGGCAGGCATCTGCAGACGATACAGAGCAGTATGAGACGCTGTACGAAGAGGATGATGAGGAGGAGACAGATACCACGGACGATGAGCTGATGGCACGTGCCAAGTCCTTAACGTACCCGCTGCATGTCAATGTCAACGGCAGCCAGGTGACACTGGAAGGCAAGAGCAGATATGTCTTTGTGGATGTGTTTGATTATATCGATTTTGATTTAAAGCATCCGCAGGGGAATGGCGTTGCGGCCCTGTTAAACGGTCGTGAAGCACAGTATATGGAAACCCTTCACGAAGGGGATACCTTACAGATTTATTGGAGAGAGTAAAGATGAAGGCAATTGGGCATGGCTCAATTGCCTTTTTGGAGGAGTACTATGAGAATGTGCAGCATTGCCAGCGGTAGTAGCGGCAACTGTATTTATGTGGGATCGGATACGACGCATTTGCTGATCGATACCGGGATCAGCGGCAAGAGAGTGGAAGCGGGGGTCAACTCCCTTGATCTTGATATGCGGGATATCGATGCGGTTCTGGTCACCCATGAACATGCCGATCACATTAGCGGGCTCGGTGTTCTTGCCAGAAAATACAGCATCCCGATCTATTGCACCAGAGGGACCAGGGATGCGATCCTGCAGGATCCCAAATGCGGAACGATCGATGAAGATCTCTTTGAAGTGATCGCGGCGGATGAAAAGTATGTGATCAAGGATCTGAACATCCATCCGTTTCACATCAGTCATGATGCTGCAGATCCGGTGGCTTACCGGATCTGTCACGGCAAACAGAAATGTGCGGTATGTACGGACCTTGGCGTCTATAACGACTACATCATTGACAATCTGCGCGGGCTCGATGCGGTGCTTCTGGAAGCCAATCACGACGTACATATGCTTGAAGTCGGTCCTTATCCGTATCCGTTAAAGCGAAGGATCCTGGGCGAGCGGGGACATCTTTCAAATGAATCGAGCGGAAAGCTGCTTTGCAATATTTTGCATGATGATATGAAGGCGATCGTGCTGGGACATCTTTCACAGCAAAATAATCTTCCGGAGCTCGCGTTTGAAACGGTCCGGATGGAAGTGGCGATGGCGGACGTGCCGTATACCGGAAGCGACTTTCCGCTTTATGTGGCGCATCGCAAAGAGGTATCCGATGTTATTGAAATCGCCTAGGCATTGTATTATGTGCTATAATAGCCCAAATAAAACAAATCACATGAGGTGACATTATGAAAAAAACAATTATTACGGTCGTTGGTAAAGATACGGTAGGGATCATCGCAAAGGTATGTACCTATCTTTCCGAAAACGGTATCAATATCCTGGATATCTCCCAGACCATCGTGGATGAGTATTTCAATATGATGATGATCGTGGATACCGCAAAAGCAACCAAAGAAGCAGCGGTATTGTCTGATGAACTGACTGCGCTCGGTAAAGAGATCGGCGTGATCATTACCTGTCAGAAAGAAGAAATCTTTGACATGATGCACCGCATCTAAGGGACAAACAGGGGCGGGATCTGCCGGAGCATACGGCAGGTAACCTATCGGCAGATAGAATACTAAGTAGAACTCAGGATGGATAAGAAATGATTAATTTTCGTGAAGTAGCAGAGACCAATGCAATGATTCAGAAGGAGAACCTGGATGTCCGTACCATTACCATGGGCATCAGCTTATTATCCTGTATTTCTTCGGATCTGGAAGAACTGAATCGTAACATTTATGACAGGATCACCTCCTGTGCCAGGGACCTGGTTAAGACCGGAGAGGAAATCTCCAAGGAATACGGGATCCCGATCGTTAATAAGAGAATTTCCGTGACACCGATCGCATTGATCGGCGGCGCAGCTTGTAAAAAACCGGAAGATTTTGTCACGATCGCACGCACCCTGGATCGCGCGGCAACGGATGTCGGCGTGAATCTGATCGGCGGATATTCCGCACTGGTCTCCAAGGGAATGACCGCGGCGGATGAGATGCTGATCCGTTCCATTCCGCAGGCATTAACAGAGACCGAACGTGTCTGCTCCAGCGTCAATGTCGGGTCGACCAAGACCGGCATCAATATGGACGCGGTTCGTCTGATCGGCGATATGATCCTGGAGACCGCTTATCTGACCAGAGATCGGGATTCGATCGGTTGTATGAAGTTTGTGGTATTTTGCAATGCACCGGATGACAATCCGTTTATGGCAGGTGCCTTCCACGGTGTGACGGAAGCGGATCAGATCATCAATGTCGGCGTCAGCGGTCCGGGCGTTGTCAAAACAGCCCTCGAAGAAGTGCGCGAGGCGGACTTTGAAACGCTTTGCGAGACCATCAAAAAGACGGCATTTAAGGTAACGCGTGTCGGTCAACTGGTTGCAAAGGAAGCATCCAAACGCCTGAATGTACCGTTTGGCATCGTGGATTTATCTCTGGCACCGACACCGGCCATCGGTGATTCGGTTGCGGATATTCTCTGTGAGATCGGTCTGGAATATGCGGGAGCACCGGGCACCACGGCTGCGCTTGCCATGCTCAATGATCAGGTAAAGAAGGGCGGCGTTATGGCCAGCTCTTATGTCGGTGGATTATCCGGCGCTTTTATTCCGGTCAGTGAAGATCAGGGAATGATCGATGCAGTGGAAGCAGGTGCATTGACGCTTGAAAAACTCGAAGCCATGACCTGCGTCTGCTCGGTTGGTCTTGATATGATCGCCGTACCGGGAGATACCGGGGCAACGACGCTTGCCGGTATCATCGCCGACGAAATGGCGATCGGTATGGTCAATCAGAAGACGACGGCGGTTCGTCTGATCCCGGCTTACGGAAAGAAAGTCGGAGATCAGGTGGAATTCGGCGGTCTCTTTGGCTATGCACCGATCATGCCGGTCAATCAGTTCTCCTGCGAGAGATTTGTCAATCGTAAGGGACGGATACCGGCACCGATCCACAGTTTTAAAAATTAAGCAGGTTGTCGGGAAACCTATGGTCTTGAACAGGTTGTGCGTTTGCACAACCTGTTTTTTGATTTTTTGAAGATTTTATGGAAAAAAATCAAAAAATAAAGTAATATATTTTTAAATAGCGCAAACAATTTAAGCGCTAAATGGATCTGATGATAGGAGGCATTGTTTTAGGGGTTCACGAGGGAGGTACATATGAAGACACAACTTGCTTGTATGGAGCAGACGTTGAAGCATTTCGGGGTCAGTGAAATGGAGTATGAGATCGGAAAAAGCGCAGAGGCAAAAAGCTGCATTGTGGATGAGGATCAGGGATACTCTGTATTTTTCATGATCAAAGGACAGCGGATCAATGAGGCTAATTTTACATCCGCGGACGAAGCATGTCTTTATATGATCGACGGATTGTCCAAATCCACCTATCAGTCCAGACAGATGCAGCAATACTGGCAGTGCAGATGCCTTGCGGAAGAATAATTGTTGAAATGAGTAGAGCGCAATGAACGGTGGTTCGTTGCGCTCTTTTTAGTAAAGGTGACGAGCAATATCACATTTTGCAAACTTTTGATTACAAAAACTGTCGATTCCTTGGCGAAAACTTGGTAGCATAGACCTAAAGACAAGCAAAACTACCAATAAAGATATTTGAAATAAAAGATATTTGTACAATATAGACACAAAAGAACGAAAATGCGGGAAAGATCAGGGCTGATCCGGTTGGCGTTTTAGACGATCACGATATTCCGCAGGAGACATCCCGTACAGTTTTCGAAAGCTCCGGTTAAACGTGGAATAGTCCGAAAATCCGCAGTCACTACAGGCGGTCAGGATGTTTTGCCCTTCGGCCAGAGCTTCACGGAAGGCCTGCATCCGCAGGGACGTGATGTACACATGAACACTTTGACCGGTATATTCCTTAAAGATGCGGGAGAGGTGCTCACGGGATACATAAGTGTATTCCGAGACCTGACGGACATTTAAGGACGGATCTTTGAAATGCGTCTCAATATACTCCAGTGCTTTGGTCGCCAGAGAGTTTAAGACATTGGGCGCAGCAACGAGATTTTCTTCGATGGTCTGATCGAGGATCATCATAAATTCGGACAACTGGGAACGAAAGGCAATCTCCTGATGAAAGCCTTCCAGTTCGGTGCTTTTGTTCATGCGTTCAAACAGGGTGCGAAGGTTCCACTGAGAAATGGAGCCGGAGCGCAGCAGGAGGATCTCTTTTTTGAGCAGGGCATCCTCAACGTGCAGTTCATGACAGCGTTCCTCCCAAAAGTCGGCATCGATCTTGACGATGATGCGTTCGTAAGCGGAGGGCGTCATATCCAAATGAAACGTATGATAGATCTCGTTGGGGATCAGGATCAGATCACCGGCACACAGATCATAGAGATTACCGCCGGAAGCATAACGCACCATGCCGGAGAGCGGCAGGATGATTTCATAGTATGGATGGGAGTGCACTTCCATGATGGTGTTTTCCATATCCGTATATAAGGCAACGACGATCGGATAATTCTCCAGCTTTTCACGGGCACTGACCGGTGTCGTTGATGAGGTTGTGGTTGCGTTGACAATATGTGTGATCTTTGTTGCCATGATGACTTCCTCCGGATTGTTTCATCATAGCATTAAGGCCGGAATTTTACCAGAATGACAGAAATGAGGGGATGGACATGCAACGCGTGGGAATCATCGGTTGCGGTAATATTGCAACGGTTCATGCAGAAGC
>JAILPR010000193.1 GCA_024699355.1 Lachnospiraceae bacterium | reverse complement strand
GGCGCATCCGTGATCGCCGCATCCACCGTAGCAAATGCCTCCCTGGCCAAATTTTTGACCTCTCTGATCTTCCCTGCAGGTCTGGCCATGGTGATCTTAAACGGCACCGAGCTCTTCACCGGGAACTCCCTGATGATCATCGGAGTGCTCGATCGCAAGATCACGTTCCTTTCCATGCTCCGCAACTGGCTGATCGTCTACATCGGCAATTTCATCGGTTCGATCGCGGTCTGCATGACCATGGTGTACGGCCATGTCTTTTCGCTGTTTCAGAATGCAGCTGCCATCAGCGCGGTCAACACGGCGGCTGCCAAGTGCAACTTAACCTTTTCCGACAGTTTCCTGCGCGGCATCCTTTGCAATGTCCTGGTCTGCGTCGCTGTCATGATGGCGGCAACCGCAAAGAGTGCTTCCGGCAAGATCGGTGCCCTCTTTCTGCCGATCATGGTCTTTGTCGTGTGCGGCTTTGAGCACTGCGTTGCCAACATGAGCTACATCACCAACGGTCTGCTGATCAAAGGGATCACGACAGATGCGGAAGTCCTCGCTTCCATGAATCTGACCAATCTGGACTGGTATCATTTCCTTGTGATCAACATGATCCCTGTGACCCTCGGCAATATCGCCGGCGGTGTCCTGACCGGAATGGCCTATTATTTTAGCCACGGAAAAGAGGCTACGCCTGTTCATTCCGCAGAAAATACGATAAAATAGGTGCAGAGATTCGGATCGGAACACATCACGATCCGCAGAAAGGATGTACCCTATGACAGATACGATTACCTTAACCATCGGGAAACAGAAAAATATCGCATTGATCGCTCATGACGGTAAGAAAGCTGAGCTGATCGAATGGTGCAAAGAAAACGCCGAAACGTTAAAGAAGCATTTCCTTTGCGGCACCGGCACGACCGCACGCATGATCACCGATGCAACGAACCTTCCGGTTCGCGGCTACAATTCCGGTCCGCTCGGTGGTGACCAGCAGATCGGTGCCAAGATCGTCGAGGGCAAGATCGACTTCGTCATCTTCTTCTCCGATCCACTGACTGCAGCGCCGCATGATCCGGATGTCAAGGCGCTGATGCGTATCGCACAGGTTTACGATATCCCGTTTGCCAACAATAAGGCGACCGCGGACTTCCTCATCCATTCTTCGTACATGGATGAAGAATATGATCACGACGTGATCAACTTCAAACAAAATATCGCGCAGCGTGCCAAAACGCTGCCGGATCAGTTCTCAAACTGATCGCACGGCTATCAAAAAAACGCCGTCGGAGAGTTCATTCTCCGACGGCGTTTCTGTTTGTTTCCGGTTCTGCCTGTTTTTCTGTTTCTGCCTGTTTTTCTGTTTCTGCCTGTTTTCGTATTCCGCTATGCAGCAGGTCTGTGCATCACCACGCGCAGGGACTCCTGCAGTCGCTGATGATGGACATGCGCCGCATCAAAGTGCACCGAGCCAAAAGCCATCTGCATGATCGGTCCCGTACCAAAGGCACAGATCAGTGTCCCGATCCCGACAGGTCCTCCCAGCAGATATCCGATCAGCGTTGCAAGGCTCAGCAGTGCGATGCTGACTGCGCCAAGCGGGATCCTGCCCGCACGCTTGACCAGCGCTACCAGAAGCGTATCACGCGGTCCGCATCCAAGCGATGCACTCATGTACATGAACTGCGTATAGGCCATAATGATCAGCCCGATGATCATCACAGGGATCCCTGTTTTGACCGAATCACAGGCCGGCACGAGATTTAAATGATTAAACAGATCCACGGACTTGCCGACCACAAATGCATCGATAAACATCGCGATACCGATCGGCTCTTTTAACAGGATATCGATGCCCAGGATCGAGTACGATACGGCAACGGAGGCAGTTCCATACAGGATGCCGAGGCTGTGGGAAAGGCCTAAATTCAGCACATCCCACGGACCTGCGCCGATATTTGCCTGGATGGTCAGATACACCCCAAAGCCGTTGATAAAGAGGCTGACCGCCGCCAGAAGCATGTTCCGGACGATCTCCCCAAAGGTTCTGTTATCTTGAAATCTGCGATTAAAATTCATCTTACGTTACTACTCCATTGTGGAAACTTGTACTATCATCCCACTTTGGAGAGAAAATTACAATACCATGATTTCAAAAGCGCGCTTACAGTACCATGATCAAGGTTCCGACGCCGATCAGGATGCAGCCGATGACGGATTTGCCGGTAAACTGCTCGTGCAGAAAGACAAACGCCAAAATCAACGTGATGACCACGCTCAATTTGTCGATCGGAACGACCTTCGATGCCTCTCCGATCTGCAGTGCCCGATAATAGCACAGCCACGATGCGCCGGTTGCCAGTCCCGAAAGCACCAAAAACAGCCAGCTCTTTTTACTGATCTCCGAAAGTCCGCTCTGTGTATGGGTGAGAAATACCATCCCCCAGGCCATGATGACCACGACCACGGTACGGACCGCCGTCGCCAGATTCGAGTTCACCCCGTCGATACCGATCTTGGCCAGGATCGATGTCAGTGCCGCAAAGATCGCGGATAATAGTGCAAATACTGCCCACATAATGATATCCTCCTCAGGAACTTAGTGTGATCAGTATAGCATGGTTCATCTCCGGATCCAACGCCATGATCTGCGAACGCGGGATCAAAACGCCGCCTGTCTTACCGGTGACATACCGCGCATCGGGATCACCGGCTTCACCATGTATTACCTTTGTATCCACCGCAGTGCCATCCAGTGTCAGTGCGCTGATCCGGTATGCACCTGCCGTCAGGTGCTCCGGATTTTGATACGTCAGTGCGAACTTTCTGCCGGCAAAGCGGAAGGTCACCTTCGCCTCTCCAAAATCATCAAACTGCTCCTGCACAAGGCGCGGATGGAGGAACATATCCCCGCTTTGCGCGTCGATCCCGAACATTTCCTGCAGTACCGTGATCATCAGCCAGCTGCCGGCCCCCGTCAGATAGTGATAGACACCTCTGCCGGTCGGATCGATATATTCCGGAACGCCCGGATAGATCCTGGCCCTTCGCATCTGATTGACATGCGCATACAGCGCGTGGATCACACGGTAGCCCTCCTTTGCATAGCCGCGTTTGTATAAGGCGTTGGCATACATGATCGCCATGTGACTAAAGACTGCGCCGTTTTCTTTTTGCCCATATGCAAAGCCGAACATTCTGCCCATGTTGAGCTTTACTTCCCGAAAATCGGTATTCAGTCTGACACCGCCACACTTCTCATCCATCAGCCACGTGTCCACGGCCGCACAGATCTGCGGGATCTGCTCCGTTGTCGCAGCGCCGCTCATCACGGTAAAGACCTGTCCCGTCAGCATCATTTTCGCCGGATTCTCAGGGTCTGCCGGGTCGAAGGATTCGAGCGACTTGCTGTCGTTATCATAGTAGCCGCGATAAAATCCTTTGTCCTTACCTGCCGGGATCCACTCGTTTGCACGGATGTGCGAGATGATCTGATCTGCCCGCTGCTCCAACAGCCTGCAAAGTCTGGCGATCGATACCGTGATCGTCTCGCCGCTGATCATATGCTTGCAGCGGTTACAGTAGTCTACCATCGAGCCGCCCTCTAAGACAGTCTCAAACTCCTGCAGCATCTGCAACTGCATCACGCCGCACTTCTCCCGCAGCTTCATCAGAAGGGCACTCAATTCCCGCAGGTTCGACGCATACATCGCCGTAAACGGGACGCTCTCGCCCTGATCCTGCGCCATATCCAGCGCATCATTCCAGTCCGCGCCGCGCAGCCGGATATTCCCGTGCGCGCCCAGATCCAGCGAAGCGATCAGATTTTCCAGCAGCAGATGCTCGATCAGCGTGCCCTCGTACTCATGACAATTTACATCACGCTGCCGGCAGCCCTGCACTTCTTCCCAGAGATCGTCGCTCTCTTCCCCGCGCATGATCAGCCGGTCTTTAAAGTACGGCGCCTTCTCTAAGAGAAAGTCCAGATCGCCCGTCTGATCAAGGTAAAGTTTAACCGTCAAAAACGGCCACATGCCATGGTCCATCCAGACACGCGGAATACCGTTGCGATCCGCCCGAAACTCTCCCTCACCGTTTCCGATGATCGTCGCGTTGGTCCCATCGAGACGAACACCCGCGAAGTTACTCTTTAACAGGGATCGCACCGCGCCCGGATCCTGCACCAGCAGTGCCAGGCAGTCCTGCCAGAGATCTCTCCAGCCTCTGCCGCCTCTGCCGTAGTCATGATGCGGCAGGAACGAACAGCCGTAGAGCTTGCGCAGTTTGGGCTGGAAATCGACCCATTTCATCCAATTGTCAAAGGCCGGATCCCCACTGTGATAGGAGATCTCGTTTTCTTCCTGCCGCAGCTTTTTGACTTCCGCAAGGCAGCGTGCAAACGCCTTTGTCGTCAGATACGGCGCAGCCTCCACCTCCGGATGCTCTCCCGTGCTGTACATCAGTGCCAGGACAAAGACGATCGAATCGCCGCTCTCCACCTCTACCGGTGCAAAGCACAGACCGCCCATGGCCTCAAACCCATCGACTTCGCTACCCGCTGCACTCATCCTGCCGGATGCGCCGATCAGGCGCGGTGATGTTAAACTGCCGCCCTCTCCGATCAGGGCATCGATGGTGGGATACGCACCGATCGGATCCGGACAAAACGCCTTGGGCGCCTGATCTTTTTCTTTGCCCGGTGCATATTCCATCCGGCCAAAGACCGCATACGAAAGCCGGTTTTCTTGATGTCCACGCTCATCAAATGTCAGCGTCGGTGTATTGATGACACCGCTCTTGCAAATGCGGATCCTGCTGAGCATGGAGGTGACATTGCGGTGATCACGGATATTATCCGCGCTTCGCCCGTAGATCGGGATCGCGGAGATGCCCTGCAGCGTCACGGCGCAAGGCGCATCGTTTCGGATCTCTACCTGCAGCAGTTCCATCTGCGCCCCGGTATGCGGCACAAAGGCTGTTACGACCGAAGTTAATTGCTGTGCAGGTGCGGTTCTGGTCACCTTTTGATATAGGAGTCCCGCTTCCAGGGTCACACTTTCTGCCGCGCACTTTGTCAAATCCGCGCCCTGCTGCGGTAAATCCGTGCCCTGCTGCGAAGCGCCAAGCATGCGCTGCGCTTCCTGCAGATCCGACATGCCCATGGCAGACCAGGGGGCCTGCTCACCCTCTCTGACGATCCAAAAGTTTCTGCTCTCGCGGGATGCGTGCAGGCTTTCCGCCGTGACCGGCTCCAATAAAAATGCATCCTGAGACAGCTTGCTGTCACCTCCAAAAGTCGGCGTGACGCTGCTCATTACACCGTTTTCGTCTGCCAGCGGAAAGTAAAGATAGCTATAGCTTTGCGGATCCTGCAGTTCAAAAGTGCCATGCTGATCCAGATACTTGATTTGATTCATAACTTGCTCCCCGTTTTCAAAAAAACTTCCCATATCACCCACGAGATGATATGGGAAGTTTACACTCCTTGTTTTACCTTGTCTGTTTAACCTTTGACCGCGCCGG
>JAILPR010000179.1 GCA_024699355.1 Lachnospiraceae bacterium | reverse complement strand
GTCCGTTTATTATGCGCATGCAAAAGAAGTCCTGCCGGAAGATCGACTCACGCTCGATCTCGGTGTAGAGACCGCCAATGACGAAACCGTATATGAAGAGATCTACCGGCTCTTAATGGAAGAAGGCTACCACAACTATTTTTGCCAGAACCTCACAAGTTCCTTAAAGATCATGGAGACCATCACACTGATGCTCAATACGGCCATGTATGGATTTACGATCCTGCTGACCCTGATTGCGATCGCCAACATCGTAAACACCATCTCGACCGGTGTCCTGCTGCGACGAAAAGAATTCGCGATGTATAAATCGGTAGGCCTTGATCACCACGGCTTTCGTAAAATGATCCGATTGGAAGTATTTTTATACGGATTCAAAGCGCTCCTCTTTGGCGTGCCGATCTCACTGATTCTAAGCTTCCTGATGTATCGCACCTTTGATTCCAAACTCTATACCTTCGATCCGAACCTGCTGATGTATGGCGCCGTGATCGCAGCTGTCTTTGGGATCCTTAGCATCAGCATGGGACTGAGCATCAACAAGATCCGGAATGAAAATATTATCGAAGCACTCAAAGAAGATGCGGTATAACTGTAAAAGGCCACACTAGTGGCCTTTTTTGCTATAGGCATCGCACCCCTGCCGCCTCACCCGTTCCATCGCTGAATCTTCCACAGTTTTCGCGTAACGGTTGCCTTAAAATTTTGCCTCCCCTTCTCACACACTCGCCTCCTTTCCTTCTCTGACGAACGTCACGAAAAAAGCACCATCCTATTCTCTCGAGACAATTGTGTGCCGTCGTTACTTAATGAAAACAAGCGTAGCGCCGTTTGAATTTAGTAACGTAACGAGCACACATTTAGCGAAAGCGTGTCTCGAAGAATATGGATGGTGCTTTTTCATGATTCTTATTTAGAGAAGGAACATCTTAGCGATAGTACGCAACTCTCCTCACCTGTGCATGATGTTCCCCTGTCAACCAGTCCACATCATTGGTGATCCACTCCATGATATTGAGCATATTGCTTTCCCAGGCCACGGTATCCTCGTGCTCCTCCGGGGTCTCCTCATGTTCCATGGACGTATCGATCTCATCATAACCAAAGATGAAATCTTCCGCATTCCAGATGGTGAAGTTGCTGTCCGGTCCCGGCGGTACTGCCGGCATGGACGCACGCTTCTCATCATGTCTGCGCTTGTATTCTTTGACATCGCCTGTAAGCAGGTGTGTCATAAATACTCTGTGACGGATCATCGACTTATCCTCGCGGACCACTCCGTAAATCTCAAACATCTGAGCCATGTTCTGCTCAGGATCGGAGATCCAGCGACCATTGGCCGCAATGACGTCAGCAAGCGGTGCCATCAGTTTTCCGGAAACCGCCTCCTCTTTGTCACTTTCATAGTAACCAAAGAGGAAACGTTCTGCATTCCAGAGACTGAAATTCGTTACATGCTCCGCATCGATGATCGTGCGGATCTCTCCCCACTTCTCACCAAGTGCCGTCAGGAAATTGCCGAGTTTTCCTTCATTCATTTGTAATGCAAATGCATGTCTTTCCATCGTCATTAATCTCTCTTGGACTGTACGTCAGCTTCGTATTTCTTGATTTCCTTGAACCACTCGGATTCTGTCGGAGCGCCACAAACTTCGCAGTAGTAATTCCATACATCGCCGAACGGTAAGGTCTTGAACTCTTCCTGTGCTGCCATCAGTTCTGTTAACTGGTTGGTATCCTGCAGTTCTTTTAACTTCTTGCTGTTGATCAGCATCGCGTTTAACAATGCCTTCTCCCAGCTGCGCAGACCCTGTGTCCATGCAGATACACGGTTGATGGATGCATCAAAATAATCCAGTGCCATGTAAACGCGATTCAGCGCATCGTTGCGAACGATCTCTTTTGCCATCTCTTTGGTCTCATCATCAAACAGTACTACGTGATCGGAATCCCAACGTACCGGACGGGTGATGTGAAGTGCGATCTCCGGGAAGAAGCAAAGCAGTGCCGGAATCTTGTCGGATACCACTTCGGTCGGATGATAGTGACCGTTATCCATCAGCGGCATGCACTTATCTTTGTGCTCAGCTGCAAAGCTTAAGGTAAACTCAGCGGAACCAACGGTATAAGACTCAACACCGATACCGAATACCTTAGACTCAACGGTCGGTTTTACCATGTTGAAATCATAAGGCTCGGAAAGGATCTGCTCGATAGAATCTTTGTAACGGGCTCTCGGACCCATACGATCTGCCGGGATATCCTTGAATCCGTCACCGGTCCAGATGTTCATAACACAAGGAATACCGGTTTCTTTTGCGAAATAATTAGAGATACGTACACAAGCTTTACCATGCTCGATCCAGAACTTTCTGATCTCTTCATCCGGGCTGGAAAGTGTCAGACCGTTTGCCTTCGGGTGAGAGAAGAAGGTCGGGTTGAAATCAAGACCCATGCCGTGCTTCTTTGCAAGATCTACCCATTTCTGGAAATGTTTCGGCTCGAGTTTGTCGCGATCTACAAACTCGCCCTTCTCAAAGATTGCGTAGCTTGCATGAACATTGATTTTTTTCTTACCCGGAGCAAGTGCGATGACCTTCTCCATATCTGCGAACAGCTCTTCCGGAGTGCGTGCCTTACCCGGATAGTTACCTGTGGTCTGGATACCA
>JAILPR010000129.1 GCA_024699355.1 Lachnospiraceae bacterium | reverse complement strand
CGGATACTTCTGTGACTAACGTACCATCTTTTAATACGAATGCACCCTTCTCAAAATCATATGAAATGGTAGAAAGATGGATCTTCTCAGCTGCTGCATTGTATGCCTCAATGGTAGTCATTAGTTCTCTTACTGCATCATCAATGGCATCCTCAGCTGCATCTGCTGCGTCTGCAGCTGCATCCGCTGCATCCTGTGCATCCTGTACATAACCTGCTACTTCATCATTATTAATATCTGTGGTATCTACAGCAATTGCATTTCTTAAAGCAGTTTCAGCGTCTGCTGCTGCCTGCTGTGCTTTTGCTGCCTGATCTGCAGTATAGGTTACCAGATCAACCGTTTCTACGGTTTCTTCTGTACCTTCTTCTGTACCGGTCTCGCCTTCGATAGTCTCTTCTGCGAGCGACTCTCCGATCTCAGCCGGGATAGACTCACCTGCGATCGACTCATCTACGAGGGTCTCTTCTGTTTCGTCTTCTACCTCAACCTGTGTCGCTGCGTTAACTTCCTCTGTTGCTCTCTCGATCAGATCCTGTGCAACATCTACCTTATTATTGTGATCCAGGACATCTCTGGTAGTATTCCCTACTTTTGTTGTTTCATTACTTACTGTCGTTGCTGCATTGGATACGTTTGTTGCTTCGGTTTCTACAGAAGCAACCGCTTCATTTGCTTTTGCGATTTCTGTCTCTGCGATCGCGATCTGTGTCTCTAACTCATCAACCGCTTCGGAAGCCTGAACTGCTGCGGTCTCTGCTGCAGCTGCTGCAGACTCATATTTTGCAACATCTTCGGAATTGTCATGTACGGTCTGTGCTTCTTCTTCCGAATTGCTGTAATCATCCGAATCAACATACTCACTGATGTCAGTTCCGAAAATACCTGTTCTCTCAGTGATCTCTCCGGCCTGCGCAGCCATAGGTGTCATTGCAAGAATTGCTGCCATTGCGAAAGCAACAACTTTTGTCAACTTCTTGGTGATCAGTTTCTTTCTTTTCATTGCGAATCCTCCTGTTTGTACAACCCGTGTCCCCCTTTTTGAGAAAATAAAAAGAGCCTATCCTTTACGGGCGATATCCTCTATCGGATATCACCTTGTAAGGGATTAAGGCTCAGATGGTACGGGCGTTCCTTAATCGCAATGAAAAGACTGGTGGCGACCACCGTTTACTTCTCATTTAGCTCGATTTACTTTTTCATTCTCAAGACACTCATGTCTCGCCTGACGGCTCAACATTTTTTGAAAAGTTTCAATCTTTCTTCACAAAAAATTTAGATTTCTTTCTTCCCTGTTAACATATCACCTGAATTTTCTTTTGAAAACAGACTTTGTTCCAAAATGTCTTTAAATGTCATGAAAAGGATTGCAAATCGATTTTACAGGAACTTTTTCACTTTCATCAGGCGCACCAGATCCGCATTGCTCTTGGTGTCCTTAAACCAGTTCAGCATCTGGTTTACCGCATCTTCCGGATTCTTTCCGTTCAATGCTTTTCGGAACCGATTGATCATTTCCAGTTCTTCCGGATACAGCAGCAGATCGTCTCTTCTCGTGCCGGACTTCGCGATATCGATCGCCGGGAAGATCCTTTGCTCGGATAATTTACGATCCAGTACCATTTCCATGTTACCGGTTCCTTTGAATTCTTCATATACGACGTCATCCATTTTCGATCCGGTCTCGACCAGTGCCGTTGCCAGGATCGTTAAGGAGCCGCCGCCACGCATGTTGCGGGCTGCACCAAAGAATTTCTTTGGCATGTGCAATGCCGCCGGATCCAGACCACCGGATAAGGTACGGCCTGAAGGCGGAACCGTAAGGTTATATGCCCGTGTCAGTCTCGTGATGGAATCCAGGAGAATACAGACATCCTGGCGATGCTCTACCAGGCGCTTTGCTCTCTCCATGACCATCTCGGATACACGCTTATGATGCTCCGGGAGTTCATCAAAGGTGGAGTGGATGACTTCCACGTTCTCTCCTTCGATCGCTTCCTTGATATCGGTGACTTCCTCCGGACGCTCGTCGATCAGCAGAATGATCAGATGGACATCCGGTGCATTCATCTTCAGGCTTCTCGCCACATCCTTCAGCAGCGTTGTCTTACCTGCTTTCGGCGGTGCCACGATCATACCTCTCTGGCCTTTGCCGACCGGGCAGACCAGATCCATGATGCGCATCGAGGTCGGTGCATTCGGTGTCTCCAGGACCAGACGCTCATTGGGGAAGATCGGGATCATATCCTCGAAATTCGCACGGTGCATCGCTACTTCCGGTGCGAAGCCGTTGATCTTTTCTACATATAATAAGGCGCTGAACTTCTCGCCCTGATTGCGGACACGGGTGCCGCCCTCTACGATGTCGCCCGTCTTCATATTGAAGCGACGGATCTGGCTCGGTGCCACGTAAACATCGTTTTCTCCCGGCAGATAGTTCTCGCAACGGATAAAGCCAAAGCCATCCGGCATGACTTCCAGAATGCCGTTTGCCTTAATGCCGCTGTCGAGCTCATCCGGTACGCCTGCCGCCTCTGCCGGCGTCGCATCTTCTTTTTCCGCAGATGGATCTTCCGTAACGGTAACGACTTTTTTGCGCACGCTCTTATGCTCGGTTTTCTTCTTATCTCCGTCTCCGAAGACCGGTTTTACCTCGACAGGTTTTCCTGCCTTTGCTTCTTCTGCATCTTTTGCGAGCATTGCTTCGATGACGTCCGCTTTCTTTAATCCGGACACCTCAATGCCACGACTCTTTGCCAGTTCTTTTAATGTCGCTGCAGGCAGAGTCTCATACTTTGCTCTCATATCACTCATATAATACTTCTCCTTATCAATGGTATGATGGTCATAATTTACTGTACTAACTTAAAATGATGTTAAAAATGTTGTTCTAATATTTCGTCTCTGTTTCTAATTGGGTAAATTCCGAATGCTGCTTTGATCATAAAGCTTCTAGAAATGTTGATAGAAATAACGTGAAACTGTGGTGATTATACAATAGAGTTTTTCATCATGCAAGAGCAAATCTCAAATTCTCCTAATTTTCACGCACGGGTTTTGGATTGCGAATCGAAATAAATTCGGCTAAGATAAAAAAGCACAAATCGACAACCAAAGGAGGATCTCATGCAGGACCCACAGGCTATTTACAAACTGATCGTATTATATATGATGAATCGCGTTGATTTCTCGCTCACCAAGGCGCAGATCAGCGATTTTATCTTAAAGAAGGAATATACGAACTTTTACACCCTGCAGCAGGTCTTTGCCGAGCTGGAATCCTCCGGCATGATCACGTCGCAGAGCATTCATAACCGTACCAACCTGACGCTGACCAAAGAGGGCCGTGATACGCTCTCCTTTTTTGAAAGCAGTGTCAGCGATGCGATCAAGGCTGATATCGATACGTTTTTGACCGAAAATTCGATGACGCTGCGTGATGAGACGAGCGTCACCGGAACCTACTATAAGATGAGTACGGGAGACTACGAAGTGCAGCTCGAAGCCCGTGAAAAAGGCATCCCGTTTGTACGCGTTTCCCTCTCCGTGCCGGATGAAGGCAGCGCCGCGGCCGT
>JAILPR010000076.1 GCA_024699355.1 Lachnospiraceae bacterium | reverse complement strand
CCAGCCAGTTTGACGGATTGTTGGTTGCTTCTAAATTAAACATCTTTTCATTCTTTGCCAGCGTCGGAATGCCATAGTTGCTGCCAAAGGCCGCTTCATCATGAAGGTGCAGACGCATGGCCTCCGCTTCCTGCTTTGTCGCAAAGCCCTCGCACAACGGCAAAAATCCGGACCAGACCTGGATACGGATCGGAAGCGACTTCCAGAATACCCCTAGCCCCTGATGGAACCAGTCATAGTTCCGCGTCTCCACATCGACATCGACCGAGTAAAAGAACTGATCTCTCTGATCAAAGCACTCTTCATGGATCGCCCGGATCAGTGCTTCTCTTTTTTGCAAAAGCGCCGTCCCATCTTCTCCCGCCTTTTGCAAAATCTTTGCCGCACAGCCAAGTTCCGTGACCATAAAGCTGTTTAAGAAAATGTTGGCCGTCGAGAATTTCGGACGACCAAACGATGCCGGATCGTTGTCCATGCCGATCATGATATCGTCACACCAATAGTATAACCCCGTACGCGCATGATAGTAATGTGCATCATAACATTCCAGATACATTCTGATCTGCGCAGCGTAGCAAAGCGCCCAGTCATAGGAGCCGGTAAACTCCGAGATCAGTTCGATCTGCCTGCACAGAAACGGCTTGTGCATATTCATCAGATACCCGTTTTTATGCTGTGTATTTAAATAGGGCTCCGAGAGCTGTTGATCAAACAACTTGTTTTCGATCATCATCGGGATATAGCCATCCTCCAGCTGATGGTCAAAAAAGTTGCGGACATTGCCTTTGGCGTGCTCGATGATCCGCTCTTTCAGAGACGTATCTTTGATCCGTGTTGTCAGGGGCAACAGTCCGTACACGCTCCAATACGTATCCCAGTCCCAGACGTTTCCGTCATACACAGAGCCCGGATCGATGAACGGATACTTGATAAAGCCGACCGGATTTTTGAGCACCGTCCCGATATTCTTTTCAATATAACGATAGATCTTCTCTGTCGACATAAGTTCTCCTTTAACGCGTGATTGGGAGAGATGCAGACATCTCTCCCATCATTACTACTCCACCCTCATAAATTGCCTGATCATCCTTTGACCGCACCTGCCGTCATACCCTCAATGATCGTCTTATTGAGGACCGTATACAGGATCAGCATCGGAAGAATACTCATGGAAACGGATGCAAAGATCGCTCCCCAGTTTTTCGAACCGAATTCATCGGAGAAATACATCAGACCGGTCTGTACCGTTTTTAACTTGGTATCGCTGACAAACGTCATGGAGAATAACAGATCGTTCCATTTAAAGAAGAACTGTAATACCAGGACCGTGACGATCGCATTCTTCATCAGCGGGATGACGATGTGATACATCAGCGAATAAATGCCGCAGCCATCGATGACTGCCGCTTCCATGATCTCATCCGGCAGGCTTCTGAGATATCCCGTCACAAGGTAGATCGACAGGGACAGAGCGAATGCGATGTAGGAAAAGATCAGCGCCCAGCTCGTGTTATATAAGCCGGCACGATTGTAGATCTGGAACAGCGGGATCAGGGCCGTTGCGACCGGTACCATGATTCCCATCTGGAAATATCTGGCAACCACGCCCTTTAATTTCCAGTCCATCTTGGTGACCGCAAATCCCACCAGCACCGAAAAGATCACGATAAATACCAGTGAGATCAGCGTATCGACCAGAGAGTTTTTAAAAAAGATCGCCATGTGGCCTCTGGTCCAGGCATCCACATAGTTTTGGAAATAAAATCCTTTGTTCAGTGCATACGCCGGATATGCGGACCACTCATACGACTGTTTGAGGGATGCGGAGAGCATCCAGAAGATCGGGTAGATCTCGACGATACAGATGAACAGGATCAGGATCTTTATCAGAACGGATTTCACCGTAACTTTCTTTTTCGTTGTTTTCATACTTACAGCTCCTTCTTATCGAATCGCCCGATGATAAAGGATCCGACGACGCACATTAAGAAGATAAAGATTGCGATGACAGAACCATATCCGACCTTATTGTAGGTAAAGGATACCGAATACATATACATCGACAACGATCTCGTCGCTGTACCCGGACCGCCGTTGGTCAGTGCCAGTGCGGATTCGAACATCTTCACGGTACCGGTAAAGCTGAACGTTAAGGATGTAATGATCATCGGCCGAAGAAGCGGTGCCAGAATATAACGGAACAATTGGAATCCGCCGCAGCCATCGATCCTGCCGGCTTCAATGACATCACTCGGGATGTCGAGAAGTGCGCCGTAAAAAATAACCGAATAAAAGCCCATCGCAACCCACACATCCATGACGATGAGGGATGCAAGTGCTGTTTTGGCCTGTCCGATCCAGGGCTGCACCAGGCTTTGTAATCCAATGCCGGAGAGCAGGGAGTTTAACAGACCGTAATTTGGCTGAATCTCAT
Source organism: Lachnospiraceae bacterium (assembly GCA_024699355.1). Classification (GTDB taxonomy): domain Bacteria; phylum Bacillota; class Clostridia; order Lachnospirales; family Lachnospiraceae; genus SIG336. Next base: position 1,121 of record JAILPR010000076.1, on the reverse strand, counting down.
AAATCTTGGCAAACAGCTGACCGACTGCAACCGTCGGCAGTACCACCGGGAAAAATACCAGGGTACGCACGAGACTTTTAAACTTTGTCAGCCAGAAGTTAAACATCAGTGCGAGTAATAATCCGAGTCCAACCTGCCCGAGCATAACGAAGGCGATGTACTTTAAGTTGACCATCAACGATTGGCGGAAATTATTATCCGAAAAGAGTTTTGCATAGTTTTTCAGTCCCGCAAATTCCCATTTAAGACCCGGTGTTCCGGAATACAGGGAATAATAAAAGGACCAGAGTACCGGCAACATGACAATGATGGTGTAGAGGATCAGTGCCGGGAGAACAAATAATGCAATTGCTTTTTTATTGGCTAATACCTTTTTCATATGCTTCCTTTAAAGTGAGCCGGCGAATTTCTCCGCCGGCTCCTCTCACTTTGATCAAACTGGTCAGTTCCTACGGTGTCTTATCCAAGTTGTCTCCTCATCAGTCTGCATCAATCTGGTTTATTCAGCGGACATGTCATATGCATCCTGAATGGTCTGCATATATTCTTCCGGAGTCATTTCGCCGGACAGAAGCGGCTGAACGTTCTGCTGTGCAGCATCAGACATTTCAGAGCCCATGGTTGCTTCATACCATGTGAATGCGCCCTGTGCTTCGGTCAGCTTATCCAGTACAAGCTGTGTATAAGCGCTGACATCACCTGCATCTACCGTATAGGTATAACCCTTTACGGAACCCTGCTCCTGCATTGCGATATCACCGATGTGCTCTACGAAGTACTTTAAGAACCATGCGGTTGCTTCATCATACTTATCGGAAGATAAGCAAAGGATGTTACCGCAGTTCATAGAGTAATCATCTGCGCCGGAGATGCTCTCATCTACAACCGGGATGTTGAAGAATCCGATACCGTCCGGACCTGCAGCATTTGCAGACTCATCATTTAAGTTGGAAGTAAACCAGGAACCGTTGTAGAAGATGGCAGCTTCGCCGGTCATCAGCATGGAACCTGCAGTACTCATATCAACGGTGTTAACACCTTCACCAAAGTAGCCCTTGTCAGCCCACTCCTGGATCTTTGCAGCAGCTGCCACATAACCTTCATCGGTGTACTTTGCTTCG
>JAILPR010000075.1 GCA_024699355.1 Lachnospiraceae bacterium | reverse complement strand
AGCTTTCCTGCTACGGCAGAGCCGCCCGGCATGGTCGTCGGGATCTTATCATAACCGTAGAATCTCGCAACTTCTTCCGCAATATCCGCAAAGCTTAACAGATCCTGTCTAAACGACGGGCAGATCAGCATATTGCGCTTTTCATCGTACTGAATTTCCAGTCGCTCAAAGTAGGTCAGCATCTCTTCTTTGGAAATCTCGGTTCCCAGGAAGTGATTGATCTTCTCCGGTTCAAAAGCTACTTCCACGAGCGGTTTGATCGGCTCTTTGACATCTACGATACCTGCAACGACTTCACCGCAGCCCAGCATCTCTACCAGCTGGCAGGCACGATTGATGGCAGCCTCTGCATTGACCGGATCAAGACCTTTTTCAAACTTGCCGGAAGCATCGGTACGAAGACCCAGACGCTTTGCGCTCTTACGGATGTTGGCACCGTTGAAGGTTGCCGCTTCGAAAAGGACCGTATCGACATTGTCGGTGATCATGGAATTTTCACCACCCATGATGCCGGCGATGCCGACTTCTTTTTCCGCATCACAGATCATCAGGATCTCGGAATCCAGGGTACGATCCTGTCCATCCAGGGTACGGAAGGTATCGCCGTCTTTGGCACGACGAACGATGATCTGATTGCCTGCGATGGTGCTTAAATCATACGCATGCATCGGCTGACCGAACTCTTCCATGACATAGTTGGTGATATCTACCAGATTGTTAATGGGGCGGATACCATGCGCAGCCAGTCTTCTCTGCATCCACCACGGTGACGGTGCGATCTTGATGTTTTTGACCACACGGGCCGTATAACGGGAGCACAGATCGGTATCTTCCACGGAAACCTTAATGTAATCATTGACATTTCCGCTCTCGTTTTTGATCTCTACGACCGGCGGTACAAACGGCTTACGGAACGTTGCCGCAACCTCTCTGGCGATGCCGAGTACACTAAAGCAGTCCACTCTGTTGGACGTTACTTCGTATTCAAATACCGTATCGTGCAGTCCGAGCACTTCAACCGCATCCGCGCCGACTTCAACACTCTCATCAAATTCATACAATCCGTTTTCCGGTGCTTCCGGATAAAAATTCCGTGAGGAGCCAAGCTCTTCGATAGAGCACATCATACCGTTGGACGGTACGCCGCGCAGCTTTCCGGCTTTGATGGTCACGCCCTCTTCCGGGAGCGGTGAGCCGTCATGTCCGCCGGCAACTTTACCGCCGTCAAGCACTACCGGCACCTTCATGCCTTCGCGCACATTCGGTGCTCCGGTCACGATCTGAATGGTCTCTGTGCCGATGTTGACCTGGCAGATCACGAGTTTGTCCGCATCCGGATGACGCTCTACTTTGTCGATCTGACCGACCACGATCTTTTCCAGGTTCTTATCTAAACGTTCATAGGTTTCGCACTTGGTACCGGATAAGGTCATCGCATCGAAATATTCGCGATCGGTGCATGATAATTCCGGCACATATGCTTTAATCCAAGATAATGCTGTATTCATGATTTATCCTCCAATATCCGTACTTAGAACTGCTTTAAGAAACGTGTATCATTTTCATAGAGCAGTCTCATATCATCGATCTCGTATTTCAGAAGTGCGATACGCTCAAGACCCACACCGAATGCAAAACCGGTGTACTTCTCCGGATCGATACCGCTCATCTTTAAGACCTTCGGATGAACCATGCCGCAGCCGAGGATCTCGATCCAGCCCTCGCCCTTACAGAATCTGCAACCCTTGCCGCCGCATTTAAAGCAGGAAACATCCATCTCTGCGCTCGGCTCGGTAAACGGGAAGTGATGCGGACGGAATTTTACTTTCGTATCCTCTCCGAACATCTCCTTGGCAAACTCCGCCAGGGTACCTTTCAGATCAGAGAAGGTGATGTCTTTGTCGATGACCATGCCTTCCACCTGATGGAAGCTCGGCGAATGAGTCGCATCGACTTCATCGGAACGGAATACTCTACCCGGTGCAAGCATACGGATCGGCATCTTTCCCTTTTCCATTTCATGTACCTGGCAGGAAGAAGTCTGGGTACGCAGCAGGATGTCTTTGTTGATGTAGAACGTATCCTGCTCATCCTTGGCCGGATGATCCGCCGGGATATTCAGTGCTTCAAAGTTATAGTAATCATATTCGATCTCCGGACCTTCTACGACTTCATAGCCCATACCGACAAAGATCCGCTCGATTTCTTCAAGGGCGATAAAGTTCGGATGACGATGTCCGACGTTGTTTTTCTTACTCGGCAGTGTAACGTCGATGACTTCCGCTTTGAGCTTTGCTTCGCGGATCTCTCGCTCCATGCTTTTCTTGGCATTTTCCAGTGCGTTTTCGATCTCTTCACGCGCCTGATTGACCATCTGACCGACCTTCGGACGATCCTCCGGTGCGACATCTTTCATGCTCTTAAGTACTGCCGTCAGTTCGCCCTTCTTTCCAAGGAAATTCACACGAACATCATTCAGTTTCTCGAGTGCGCCTGCCTGCTTGATCTGCTGCAACGCTTCCTCTTTGATCTGATCCAGTTTTTCCATGATTTTGATCCTTTCTTCCTTTCGCTAAACAATAAAAAATCCCTCATATCTCACGATATGAGGGACGAATGATCCGTGGTACCACCCTGATTCCTGCTAAGCAGGCACTCCTTTTTGCGTAACGTGCATCAACGTCTGCGACTACTGCTCTTTCATCACAGCTGCTCCATCGTGAAGATATGCTCCCATTGAACGTAAGAAAGCTTTCAGCCGGCGACTTTCTCTCTCTGAACGAAGTGAAAACATTTTATGCGATCTCTCAGCATTTATGCGGTATTTAAAAACTTTAATTAGTTTAAGCCATATTTTCGAAGGATGCAAGCCCTAATTTCCGCTCACCCTGCAAATTGCAGAACTTCAAGGTATTTGGGCAGTGCCTGCACAAAAACCATCTGGAAGCTTGCTTCGATGGCGATCACGTAGGCAATGACCAGGGCGATCTTTACCAGAAACGCCGGCCACTGCACCGGTCCGATCCGCAGATTGGCAAGATAGCGAAAGCCGCGCACCATATAGTACATGAGCGGGATCGATGCCGACAGCAGGTATCTCCCCTGATGCTGATAATCCATGGTATAGCAATACCGGATCAGGATCACAAGCGGCAGGATCATACATACGACCATCACAATGTGAAAGAGCACTTCTTTTGCACTCATCACGGCTCTTCGATCATATTGGTACGCCCCCCGGATGCGATCGTACACTCTCCCGATGATCTCGATGATGATGCCAAAGATGCCCATCAGGAAAAACACTTTATAAGAAGCATAGATCGACCACGTCCCCGGAATGCTTAAGGTCCCGTAGGTCGCGACAAAGCTGTTGTAGAGGCATTCCGAAAAATCCGGATGCTCCGCAAACATTTCCATGATGGTATAGCCGCGGGCCCGGTAGGTATTTAACGGACTGACCTCATCAAAAGCATACAAGAGAGCCAGCTCCCGCTTGGTCGATAAGCCAAGGAAATCCCCATCCAGAACGATATAGGCTCTGATAAACCACCAGCCGATGCCCAAAAGCACCACGATACAGATGAGTGCGCCGTAACGAAGAAACGGCTGATAGGCAAACTGCACTTTGCCGTCTTTCCGGGAGATATGATATCCGATAAACAGCACGATACTGCCCAGGATAAAGCCATAGGTATTGTAATACGAAAGTGCACAAAGGATCACGCCCAGAGACAGTACCAGAGAATTGCTTACCCGAAAGCCGTCCTGATATGCCCAAACCAGTGCATAGAGCATCAGCGCCACTGAAAGGAGTGAGGCCGAATCCGTATTGACATAGGAATGCACAAAGAGATTTTCAGGCAAAAACGTGATCGCACAAGCCATCAGCCAGGCATATACGGGCTCTGTAAACAGCCGCTTTGCCAGTTTCACGATCACGATGGCCATCACAAGCCCGAATCCCACATTCGTCATGCGGGCTGCCAGTAAAAGCGCTCCTTCGCTTACCGTAAAAAAGGATACGATCTTCATCACACCGGCCTGGATGATATACGGCAGTACATTGTATAACCCGTAAGAAAAACCGCAGCCGGTGATCCGTACCTCTTCTTCGAGACCGGTCGGCAACGCCCCGTGCGTATAAATAAACTTCGGGATCAGATAGCGGAAATGCTCATCCGGCGGCATATACCCGGGATCATGAAGCGGATCGACAGCCGGCTGAAAAAGCGCCAGCACCACCGCAAGCCCCAGATAGGCGCCCAGGTAAAGAGCCCATATGAAGTTTTCCCGGGAGAATGTTGTTCGTTTCATGCGATTCATTTCGTGTTTGTCAGCCCGCTGAAAGCGAGTCAAAAAAAATCGAGCAGTGACCTGCTCGATTATCATATGCCCGAAACGCCGGTTCCCGCAATTGACTCCTAGCGATAAGCTAGGTGGGCAACCGCAACTTTACTTCTGCCTTCCCCTGCACAAAATCTTACGATCGGAGGCCTGGCATCTGCAAAGCAATATAGGAATCCCGTTTAAAGTGATGTAGGATCAAATAAACGAAAACCAACATCTCAGGTTGGCTTTATTATAATATGTCCGGTCCGTTTAGGCAATAGTATTCAGACAGTTCACAATTTTTTTATCTTTTTTCAGACCCTTTTAAGGAAATCTGCTTTAATTCTTGGCTATTTTGCACAATAATCGTGGTGTTCCCACCGCGGCGCTTACTCTCATACAGCGCCAGATCCGCCAGCGACGTAAAATCCCAAAGCTTATTCGGCCCCAGCGGGATACGCTCACAAACGCCCTGCGAGATCGTAAACTGCGGCAGATTCCGGTCAACGATCACCTCTGACATCGTTTTGGCGATCTTTTGACAGATGGCTGAGATTTCATCCCGTGAAAGTCCCAGAAACAGAATAAAGAATTCATCTCCGCCGTATCTGGCGACAAATACGTGTTCATTCTGCACGGTGCGAAGGACATCTGCCAGTGCGACCAGACAGGCATCGCCGACGATATGTCCGAACTGATCGTTGACCAGTTTAAATTTATCGATATCAAGCATCTCCACGCCAAAGTTCTTCTTGGTGCTCATCGCATTTTCAAAGAAATGATCGGAGACTTCATTTAAGCGCCTTCTGTTGGCGATCGCGGTCAGTTCATCCGTTTCGGCACGCTGCTGCAGGAGCGCATTTTGCTGATTCGACTGTTTTAAGGAATCCTGCAGTTCAATGAACTGATACATGTTGCGATAGTTCTGCTTTGTCTGCATATCAACATAGCCGCAATAAACTTTCAGTTCTTCGAGAAGTCCCTGTTGATTTCCCTGCCTGGTCAGCAGATCGATCCGGAACTTGGAGAGACGCATGAGCAGATCAGGAAAACCGTCTCCCTGAACGCCGTGCTTGATGTGCGAAATGATCACCTCAAGCTGCTCTTCCATCCCGTGCTCTTCCATCTGTTCCATCAGTTCAAACCCTTCCCAGAAGAAGTCGATTCCGTAAGGGTATTTCATAAATGCCTGATAGGCCTTATCGAGCAGATCCAGAGAAGCACCGAGTCTGCCCTGTTCTTTGGCAAGTAACATCTCCATCAAAAGCACATCCAGGTCATCCTGATACTCGGGATGCGCCAGCAAAAAATCCTGCAGATCTTCATGATGATCCTCTGCAGTCTCCAGCTGATGGAGCTTTAGATTGGCTTTGATGATCGACACCTGGTTGGCCATGTAAAGTTCATCCCTGCGATGATGATGGGTGAGGCGATTGATATATTCCTGACTCTGATATGCTTTTCTGAGTGCTTCTTCCACATTGTTGGTACGATCACACAGTTCCGCAAAGTTCTGATAGATCATCGCCCCCAAAAAATCCAGATGATAGGTCTCTGCCAGGTTGATGCCTGCATAGTAACTATCCAGGGCATTGGCCATATTGCCCTGATGGGAAAACATGATGCCCATCAGATTAAAGCACTCCCCCAGTTTCTCCCAATCCGCGGTCCGGTGAAACTCCACAACGGCATGGTTAATGTATTGCAGACATTTGTCGCTGTCGCCCATCGTGTAGTACGCATCACCGATCGAGAACATGGCAAAGCCATGCTCGGGATGCTCCTCATCCGCTTCATCAAGTGCCAGCACCTGATGTGCCAGTTCGATGACGCGTTTGGGATCATTGAAGCGGATCTCATTGATCTCGTCTTTCAGTTTGATGATTTCTTCCTGTGCGGATGTCAGTTCCATGTGGTCTCCTACGCGGTCCGGTCAGATCATACCTCCATGCGGCTCTTATAACGGTCCGGTCACCTCATAGCGTCCTATGACTCTTATAACGGTCCGGTCACCTCATAGCATCCTATGACTCTTATAACGGTCTGGTCACCTCATAGAGCCATGCCGCCTCTTCGGCGTTCAGATACTTCTTTACCTTTTCGTAAGTCGCTGCATGATATGCATTGATTCGTTCGATGTCTTTCTCGGTCAGATACTGTTTGTCCAGCGCTTCTCTCTCAAGTGGCGCATAGGTCAACATGCCAAAGCTCATAAACTGGCCGTCTCCGTTATGCACATCCTTGCGGACTTCCAGGATGTTCTCAATACGGATGCCATGGCTTCCGGCAATATAAACGCCCGGCTCATCCGAGACGATCATGCCCGCTTCGAGCACAGCGTCCGGATTGTGTGCACCGGCTTTCCAACGAATATTATGCGGTCCCTCATGGACATTTAAGATGTAACCGATGCCATGGCCTGTGCCACATTTATAATCGATCCCAAGCTCCCAGAGCGGCTCACGTGCCAGGATATCAACATTACGTCCGCCGCATCCGTACAGGAACTTGCCTGCTGCAAGCTGTAACATGCCGGCAGCCGTCTTGGAATAATGCAACTTCATCTCATCACTGATCTTACCAAGCGCGATCGTTCTGGTCACATCGGTCGTACCGCGCAGGTACTGCCCGCCGGAATCCACCAGCAAAAAGCCCTCCGGCTTTAATTCACTGTAACTTTCCGGTGTCGCCTCATAATGCATCATCGCTGCATTCGGGCCATAGGCACTGATCGTCGTAAAGGACAGATCCACATAATCAGAGATCTCACGACGCAGAGAATCCATCTTCTCCTGTGCCGAGAGCTCACTCATCGGGATGTTTCCGATATTCTGTTTTACCCAGTAAATAAATTTGCAGACAGCCGCGGAATCCTCCGCATAAACGTCACGGATCTGCGCAAGCTCTGCCTCCGTCTTGACCGCCTTGTACCATTCGGTCGGATTCTCCGCATGAACGGTTTCGGTTTTTGCAGAGATCTGTTTCATCAGCAGATAGCTGATGTTCTCCGGATCGATCATGACGCGTTGTCCCTTCCAGTCACAATCGCGGATAAAGTCCGTCATCTCTTCATACGGCTTGATGGTAACCTTCTTTTGTGTCAGGAACGCACGGGCCTCATCCGTCACCTCGCTCTCCTGTACAAAGAAAAGCATCGAATCAAGTCCGATCACGCCATAGCTCATCGCCACGGGATTACATTCCACATCGCCGCCGCGGATATTTAAGAGCCACATCAGATCATCCAGTTTGGAAAGCACCAGATAGGATGCCTCCTGTTCCTTCATCTTCTCGCGGATCAGTTCCAGTTTTTCTTCCACGCTTCTGCCGCACTTTGCTTCATCAAGCAGCCAGAGCGGATGCGATGGCATCTGCGGACGATCCGTCCAGATCCCGGAAGATAGATCTGCCAGATAGTCAAAGCGGATCTTCTTTTTCTTCAGTGCCTTTTCCAGGATCAGACCGTAGGAAGTATCCACGCACCTTCCGTCAAAGCCCAGGACCATGCCTTCCTGCAGTTCCTTTTGTAAAAATTCCGCAATGGTCGGCACCCCTTCATCGCCCATCCGAAAGAGCGTCACGCCCGTTCCTTCCAATTCTTTTTCTGCCTGCACAAAATAGCGGCCATCGGTCCAAAGACCGGCATCCTTCTGAGATACCAGAAGGTTTCCGTTTGAGCCGGTAAACCCGCAGAAATATTCACGGCATTTAAAGAAATCACTGACATACTCCGAGCAGTGATAATCTGCCGTTGTGATCAGATAATAATCGATGCCGTGCTGTTTCATTGCATCACGAAGTTTTACGATGCGTTCTTTGATTACTGTATTTTCCATAATGTTCCTTCTTCCCTGCCTTTACATTTCCGCATACGGATCACGGGCCGAGAATAATGCAACGTGCCTGCGAAGCATTCGCCGCGCAGGCATGTCTGTTTTATAATTTATGATCCTGATTTAAGTACTTGCGTTGCATCTTCACAGAGAGTACGCAGTATCCGACCATGATCACGATAAATACGATAATGGCAACCAGGGTATACGTTGTTGACTGATAATAGGTCTCATTGATGATGTCCATTACGCCCATCAGGATCGTCAGAAATCCAATGACCAGCGTCGGGACAAACATCACTTTGATAAAGCCTTCTTTGTCATTGGCATTGGCCAGGTTGATGCTCTTGGCGATCAAATGCTCACTGATCTCACCTTTGAGTTTCATCTGCATCCCAAGATACGTCAGAAACGCCCCGCAGGCGATGATAAATATGTCAAAAATCGTAAAATCCATGATTCTCCCAGTCTTTCTATAATGTGATATCCATTGATCCGAAACGGATCCGGGCGCTCATTAGAGTCCCAAAAATTCGCGGATCACCTTCGGCATCTCGTCTTTTTCGCATACCGTATCGTGACGTACCGGTGCCGATTTGATCTCTTCGATGGCCGCAGGGATCTTGACATTGCCAAGCTTCGAAAGCTCATCCACCAGTTCAAAATCCGACATCTTGTCATAGGATGCATCGATCGCTGTCATGACGGAGCGGGTAAACTTAAACGGGCTGGCCGTGGATGCGATCACACAAGGGGTATGATCTGCGGTCTTTGCCACATACTTCTCGTATACGGAAGATGCAACTGCTGTATGGGTATCCAGGATATAACCGCAGTCTTCATAAACTTTGCGGATCTGATCCGCAGTTTCCTGCTGTGTGGCGAAGCCGCCGAAGAACTCCTTGAGTTTCTCCTTCATTTCCGGGCTGATCTCATAAACGCCCTTCTCGGTAAGGCTCTTCATCAGTTTGGCGTTCTCTTCTGCATTTCTTCCGGTGATCTCATAGATCAGTCTCTCCAGGTTCGAAGAGATCAGAATATCCATGGACGGAGAACTGGTCAGATGGAACTCGCGGTTGCGATCATAAACGCCTGTTTCAAAGAAGTCGAATAAGACTTTATTTTCATTGGAAGCGCAGATCAGTTTTTCGATCGGCACCCCCATCTGCTTTGCATAATGTGCAGCAAGGATATTGCCGAAATTACCGGTCGGTACGACCACATTGATCTTCTCTCCGTCAGCGATCTTACCGCTGTGTAAAAGCTGTGCATAGGAATACACATAATATACGATCTGCGGAACGAGACGGCCGATGTTGATGGAGTTTGCGGAGGAGAACTGGAATCCGCCCTCTTCCATCTGCTTTGCAAAGGCACGGTCGTTAAAGATGTTCTTTACGCCGGTCTGTGCATCATCAAAATTCCCGTGAATACCGACAACAAAGGTATTATCCCCTTTCTGTGTCACCATTTGCTTCTCCTGGATCGGAGAAACACCGTTCTTGGGATAAAAGACGATGATCTTGGTCCCCTTCACATCCGCAAAGCCGGCAAGTGCTGCCTTTCCGGTATCGCCGCTGGTCGCGGTCAGGATCACAATGTCATTCCTGATCTGATTCTTACGTGCTGCTGTGATCATCAGATGCGGCAGAATGGAAAGCGCCATATCCTTAAATGCGATCGTTGCGCCGTGGAACAGTTCCAGATAATAAGCGCCGTCCGCCTCGACAAGCGGTGCGATCACTTCGGTATCGAACTTGGAATCATAGGCACTTTCGATGCAGTGCTTTAACTCTTCTTCGGTAAAGTCTGTCAAAAACAGCTTCATGACATCGAGCGCCGTCTCCTGATAGGTCTGTCCGGCAAGCTCAGCCATGGATTTTTCCAGGGTCGGAATATGATCCGGCACAAATAAACCACCATCGTCAGAGAGTCCTTTCAGGATCGCCTGCGATGCCAAAACCGGATTCCCGGTGCTTCTGGTGCTGTAATACTGTACATTCATTTTTAACACTCCTCAATTTATGCTATATTATAGAAAATCAATACACACAGAATCATTTTAAATCCTTGCCACTTGAATCGCAAGCACAAATGAGGTATTTCATGAGTTTACAGGGTGTATACACCGCAACCAAAAAGGACGGCACGATCTATTACCGCGCTTCGATCACCCATGATCGAAAGCATATTTCACTCGGCAGTTACAAGACCGAAGAAAAGGCCCACAAAGCCTATCTGACCGCAAACGCGATCCTGGAAGGCAAAGACTATGTCATCGCCTCCTATCGAAAGACCTGTGCGTTATCCTTTGAAAAGTATGTATCGATGATCAATCTCAGAGACAATCGCATGTACTTTTCCAACCCCATTTATCTGGAAAAAAATTATTTCAGCTACTATTTCGGCCCGGAAGATTCGCTGAAATTCAGCATCGATGATCTCTTTTATTACAGTTCTCACAAGATCATGCGCCGGGGATCCCATCTGTTTGTCGCCGACTACGGCTCTCAGATCAGCATCCTCTCCCGCTACGGCATCAAAAACTATGCGATCGTCAACAAAGACTACGAATTCATCAACGGCGATCACACCGATCTGCGCTACGAAAACATCCATGTCAACAACCCGTACTACGGAATCACGTATGAAAAAGATGCATCGGAAGATGCCCCGTTTACGGCACATATCCATATCCGCGGCTATACCATCATCGGCCGCTATGACTCAGCGATCGAAGCTGCGATCGCCTATAACAAGGCCGTGGATATTTTAAAGAAGCGCGGCAGCAGCAAAAACTATCCGGTCAACTATATCGAGGAATTATCACCGTCCGCCTATGCCAATCTCTATGCAAGGCTCCCGGTATCCAAGGCGTTAAAAAGCGTTGCGCTCAACTAACAAAAACCTCTGCAGACTTCCCGAGGATCTCAGGATCGTACTGCAGAGGTTTTATTGTTATGATAACGATGATAACGTCTTATGAATCACTGTATATTTCCCGGCACCTGACTTTGCCTTGCCTGCGATCACCGTTTCAGATACTTCGGCACAAGCTCTTCCACGAACATCTCCACATCCACCGGCTTCGAGAAATAATACCCCTGGAACATCTCACATCCGGCCTCGGTCAAAAGTTCCAGTTGTTCCCGGGTCTCCACGCCTTCACAAATGACATGCAGCCCCAATTGATGTGCCAGATTAATGACAAACAGCAGAATCTGTTTGCTCCGTTCGGAATCCGCACTTTCCCGCAAAAAGCCCATATCGATCTTCAGTACATCCACATCGGTATCTTTCAGGAGATTCAGAGAAGAAAAGCCGCTTCCAAAATCATCCATCTCCACGAGGAATCCGGCGCCGTGCAGTTTGTCCAGCAGCTCGATCCTCCGGTCCACATCGGTCATCATCACCGTTTCGGTGATCTCCAGATGCAGTTTTTTCGGATCGATCCCATAGCGCTGCGTCAGTCCCACAAAAGTCTGGAAAATATCGGTAAAATAAAAATCACGTGGCGAAATATTAACGGAAAGAGGCAATTCGCTCAGTTCCGTATCCTGCCACTTCGATAACAGCACGCAGGCTTGCTGCCAGATATAACTGTCCAGTTTGGCGATCAAACCGTTCTTCTCCAGGATTCCGATAAATCGTCCCGGCATGATAAGCCCTTCCGTCGGATGCTGCCAGCGCACCAGCACTTCTGCACCGCAAAGCTTTCCGTTCTTGTCGATCTGAGGCTGCAGATACGGCACAAACTCTTTGCGCCTGATCGCATCATCAAGTTCTCCGGTCACGCGATTTTCCCAAAGCATCTGCTTACGCATCACATCATCATATCGTACCACGCGCCGCTCATAATCATTCTTGATCTGCGAGATCGCAATATAACAGCGGTCGATCAAAATCCCGGCCGCAACCGAAGGATCCGCATCGATCACGCCCACATGACAGATGACCGGATAGCGCAGATGATCATCCACATAAGCCACTTCTTTGGGCTGCTCGATAAAGAGCTGATCGGAATAATGTGATTTTTCCATCAGGACACAGAACTTATCGCTGCCGATCCGTCCATACAATGCCTTCTCGGTCGACAGTTCCATGATCTTATCGGCGATGCGGATAAGGATCCGATCTCCTGCCTCCCGTCCAAAGACATCATTGATCAGTTTAAAGTCCCGAATGTCGCTGGCGACGATCACGTATTCGGTCTCGGGATCTTCCCGCAGACGTTGATCCACGATTTCAAGGAAATACTCTTTGGAATACAGTCCCGTCAATGCATCATGTGTCGCATGGAACCGTTCTCTGGCAAGATTCGAATGGTATTCCGACTGATCCGAAATCTGCAGGAACGCACCGATCAGACGTCCGTGAAGGACCATCTCATGCCAGTGAAACGCCAAATGATATACTCTGCCATGATGGACCTTCTCGATCACCTGCTCCCGCTCTGCAAATTCTCCCTTGGCAACATTCTCCTCACCGAGCCATTCTTTAAGAGCGCCATATACCGAAGCTGTGAAATCTTCCTCCTGCAGGCGGAAAAAAGATATGGCCGCATCATTGGCATAGATCGGAACACGGTCCAGATCAAAGAAAATGATCATCACGCCCAGATCTTCCACAACATACCGCAGCATACGATCGATCAGCACATACGGTTTTACCGCCAGCGTAAAGACGGTGATCATGATCGCCGAAATGGAATATCCGATGCAGGAAATATTGACATAGGTCTGGAAAAATGTTGAAATGCCATCCCAGATCACCAGCACCAGAAAACTGATCAGGATCGTCAGATACCGCCACCAGTAAATGACCGGCGTCCGGTACATCTTGTATAACAGCAGCACCAGGATCGCCAGGCAGATCAGATAGGAAATGGTCAGATGGAGATAAAAATAGGTCCCATACAGCGGCAGATAATAAAGCTGTGCGTTACCAAAGGTCTTGGGATACACGGTAAATGCAGTATCTGTCAGAGGATTTAACAGAATGATCAGACTGTCCGTTCCGATCAGACAGCAAGCCAGATAATGCCATAGGCGTCGCTTTGGCCGGATGGCAGTCAGATTAGAGGTAAACATCAGAAAATTGTAGATCACCCAATTGATGGATGCACAAAACACGCTGTAGCCGATATTGGCCACGATCTCAGAGGTCGCCGAAACGATGATCATGCTGAAGGCGATCGGAAACATCGCACTGATGATCGGAAGATTCAAAAACGGCGCAAGCTTGTTCTTGCTGCGTCCGATCGCCAGTACACACATAAACAGTCCGAAAATATTCAGTAAGAAGAGAATGATATATAAACTTTTCACGTATGATCTGCCCTCATCACCGAAACATCTATTTTACAGAAAAGTCCAGAAACGAAATGTTCATATCCACCGTTCCGGAAATCCCGTCGACCTTACCGTCTGTCGCATATTGCCACATCGTAAACCGATACGGATAGTCCGGAGTATCCCCCGTCTGTGCCAGCCAGATATCATAATCCTGAAGCTTGGTCAGAAGGACTTCTTTGATCAGCCATTCTTTGTCCCCGTAGATCATCGGAATATAACCGTCTTCCGCGATCGTATCGCAAAAAGCATTCACGATCTCGGTTCTGGTATCCGGGATCAATACTTCCGTTCTGCTGGTATCCCCTTCCACAAATTCCATATCGATGGCGATCGGATAAGTCACATCATAATCGCCGATCCCCTCTAACACGGTGTTGGCTTCCTCGATGGCTTCATCGGTCGTCACCGCCTGTGAATAAAAATAAAGCCCGATTTCAAGGCCTGCATCAGAGGCTCTTTTCAGATTGGTTTCAAAATAATCATCAATGGTGATCTTACCGCTTTCGTAGCCTCTGGCTCCCACGCGGATCATCACGAACTGCACACCGTCATTTTTCACATCCTGGAAATCGATGTAATCATTGTATTTGGAAACATCGATGCCGACATACGAGGTCACTTCTCCCTCCGGCGCATAGGTTAAGACGTCTCCGCTCTTAACAAGCTTTGTGACATCGATCTCACTCTTTTTCAGATAATTGTTGATGGTCACCCATTCCTGCGAGCCATCGCGCAGTGTCACAAGCGTATGTTTGCCGTCATTTTCCGGGGCATTCATGATCTCATCGTCATCCCCCGGCTGCGCAGGATCCCCTTCTCCCGGTTTCCCTGCTGTGCCTGCCGGATCCTTCGGCGTGGTCTCCTCTGCGGGAAGTGCATCATTTTCCGCCGTCGTCTCTGCCTCGATCGGATACATGTTCCAGATATCGAGGTCCTCCGCTGTTCTGGTTTCTCCGGAGACAAATTCCGAAAGCGCATCCTCATCTTCCACCGTTTCCACTGCCGTTTCTGCCGCAGATTGCCTGCTTGAAAGGCCGAGTTTATAACGATTGACAAAGATCACAATGGCAAAAATTGCGATCGTAAATAAGACAATGCCAACAAACATTGCCATCATTTGTGAACCTGTCGTCATCCTGCTGTTGTCATATTCTTCGTCGTTCCACTTCATAGTAATATCGTACCATTTTCGTAATATTTATGCTATCATAACATTATTAACAGACGACTACAGGGGAGAGATTTATGCGAACAGTACCTCAATCTTTAAAACTCACTGAACTTGCATATCCAATCGACATGATCGCACCAATTGACGATTGTCTGTTCTTTGATATCGAGACCACCGGTTTTACCGCGCGCAACTGCGATCTGTATCTGATCGGATGTGCCTATCATAACGATGAAGGCTGGCAATTGATCCAGTGGTTTGCCAACAAGCCTTCCGAACAGGCGGAGATCATCGCCGCATTCTTTAATTTTGCTTCTTCATTTTCTCATCTGATCCACTTTAACGGAAGCAATTTTGATATCCCGTTTATCGAGCAGAAATGCGAACAATTGCATTTAAACTACAGCTTCGAGCATTTAAAAGGTGTCGATCTTTACAAACGTCTGGCGCCGTATAAGAATTTCCTCGGCTTGGACAATATGAAGCAGAAATCCATCGAAGCCTTCCTCGGTATCACGCGTGAAGACAAGTACACCGGCGGTGAACTGATCAATGTCTATCAGCGTTTTGTTGAAGATCCGACCGTGGAAGATCTGGAGATCCTGCTTTTGCACAATGCGGACGATGTCCGCGGACTGCTTGAGATCCTGCCGATCCTCTCCTATTACGATCTGTTCAACAGACCGTTAAAAGCAAAAAAGGTGCAGGCAAATTCCTATCAGGATTATTACGGGGCGACCCGTCAGGAACTGTTGATGCGCTTATCGCTTCCGGTATCCGTTCCGGTTCCGGTCAAAGCCCACGCCAACTCCTGTGTGGTTTCCATCGAAGATAAAACAGCGCGTCTCCGTGTCCCGATCTACGAGGAAGAATTAAAGTATTTCTATGCCAACTACAAAGAATACTACTATCTTCCGGAAGAGGATCTGGCGATCCATAAATCCGTAGCCTCTTTTGTGGACAAAGAATATCGTGTCCAGGCAACCGCAGCGAACTGCTATACCAAAAAGTACTCGACCTATCTGCCGCAATGGGATGTCCTGATCTCGCCGTTCTTTAAACGCGAATACCACAGCAAGGAAATCTTCTTTGAGATCACGGATGACATCAAGCAAAGCAGAGATGTCTTCTCCCGCTATGCGGAGCATGTCCTTCACATGATCGCCTACGAAACCAAATAATCGAGGCGATGATCAGAAGATCTCCTGATAAATACCTGCAAAAGCTCACCATATAACATCAAGAAGGCCCCGGAAACATCTGCTTCCGGGGCCCTTTCATGCGTTACAGCGGTTTTTCATAGAAGAAAGAGGATTTTCTGTTGTAGCCGATCTCACGATAGTTCATGATCTGCTCTGTGCTGCCGATAAAGAGCACACCGCCCGGTGCAAGGGAATCTTTGTATTTACGGAATACTTCATCCTTTGCTTCCTCGGTAAAATAGATCAGCACATTACGGCAAACGATCATATGATAACCGGTGTCATAACGATCCCGCAGCAGATTATGCTGCTGGAATGTTACGCGGTTCTTGATCTCATCTTTGATACGGAATGAGGATCCTACCTGTTCAAAATATTTATCCTTCAGATCCTTCGGGACCGAAGCAACCGATTTATCGTTATACAAACCGACTTTTGCTTTTGCCAGGATCACTTTATCCAGGTCTGTTGCAAAAATACGGATCTGATTGAGCGGAACATGGCGCGATAATGCCATAACCAGCGAATACGGCTCATCACCGGTAGAGCAGGCTGCACTCCAGATCTTTAGGTTCTTACCGAATTTTTTGATCAGTTCCGGAAAAACGGTTTTGTCCATAAACTCCCACTGCTCGGGATTTCGATAAAACTCACTGACGTTAATAGTGATATATCCGACAAACTCTTCGAACAAGTCTTTATCGCTCTTAATGGCAGCAATATACTTGTCATAACCGACGATGTTATTCTTGCCGATCAGGGTATCAATGCGACGCTTCATCTGCTTCTCTTTATAAGCATCCAGATCGATCTTGGTCATATTGAAGATTTCTTTTTTGAAATATTCATAATCGTATGCCATTGGCAGTCCTCCAACCTGTTGTTTGAATTTGATGAAAAAATGATACGATTCACCAAATTCATTTTAGCCGAAATAAATATGCATTACCATGTACTGGCTCTAAAAAATGAATAAACAAAACATAAACCGGGCAGACAATAAAAAACGGACCAGAAGAACTCTGGTCCGTTTGAAATACGATACATATAACTGCTGATTATTCAGCATCCTCAGCTGTTGCTTCGGTTGCTTCCGCCTCGTCATCATTGGACAGTGCCTTGATGCTCAGGCTGATCTTACGATCATCCGGATTGAAGTCAACGACTTTTGCGGTAACTTCCTGACCGATGGAAAGAACATCTGACGGCTTGTCAATGTGATCCTTGGAAATCTGAGATACATGAAGCAGTGCGTCAATGCCCGGCTCTAACTCAACGAATGCACCGAAGTCAGTCATACGAGCTACCTTACCGGTTACTT
Organism: Lachnospiraceae bacterium; assembly: GCA_024699355.1. GTDB lineage: Bacteria > Bacillota > Clostridia > Lachnospirales > Lachnospiraceae > SIG336. The sequence goes on along the minus strand of JAILPR010000075.1, from coordinate 14,849 downwards.
CACTACCGACAACATAGTTGTCAGCTGCATGCTTCCACGGGTTGTTCTCTTCGTACTTCATGGAAAGTGCGATCTTGGAACCGTTGATCTCCTTGATGATGGTCTTTACGGTATCGCCTACCTTGAAGACTTTCTTCGGGCTTTCTACGCGGCCCCAGGACATCTCGGAAATATGAAGCAGACCGTCAGCGCCGCCCAGATCGATGAATGCACCGAAATCTGTCACATTCTTAACGATACCTTCTACCACATCACCCTCTTTGATCTTCTCAAAGAGTTCTTTCTGCTTCTCAGCCTTATCAGCAACGATCAGCTGCTTGCAGTCACCGATGTAACGTCTTCTGCGCGGATTGTACTCTGTGATCACAAAGTTCACATCCTGACCTGCATACTTATTCAGATCTCTCTCATAGACATCGGAAACCAGGCTTGCCGGGATAAAGATACGAACTTCATCCACAACAACGCAAAGACCGCCGTTTAATACTTCTGTTACCTTTGCGGTAAGCACTTCCTTGTTGTTGAATGCTTCTTCAATTCTCTTGTTACCACGATCGGCAGCAAGTCTCTTGTAAGATAAACTTACCTGACCGTCGCCATCGTTTACCTTCAGAACAATTGCATCAATTTCATCACCAACTTTAACAGCCTCTGTCAAATCGATGCTGTTGTCATTGGAATACTCGTTCTTTGTAATAATGCCGTCTGACTTGTATCCGATGTTTACCACGATCTCATCAGGTTTTACATCGATTACGGTACCCTTAACTGCCTTTCCTACGTGTATAGTCGTTGTAGCAAGTGATGCTTCAAGCATTTGTTCAAAAGTTTCTTCTGACATAACTTTGAACCTCCTCGATAATATTGTTTGGGGTTGATGCCCCTGCTGTAATACCCACCAGTCGGACAGATTTAGGGATCTCTAAATGCAAGTCACTCAGTGTCTGTATAAAATACGTTGTTGCGCATTCCTTACTACAGATCTCATACAGTTTCCTTGTATTAGAACTGTGTGCACCCCCAACTACGATCATAACATCCGCTCTGGAAGCCAGTTCCTTCGCTTCAGTTTGTCTCTCCTCAGTTGCATTGCATATAGTATTCGCAACACTAACATTATAATGTGTAGATTCTAAAATTTCAACTAATTCTTGAAATTTGTTGAAATTGAATGTCGTTTGTGAAACAACGCAAATATCGGCATCGGATGGCAATTGCAGTGACTTCATTTCATCAATTGTTTCTACAACTGTCGCTTTTGAAGAACACCACCCCATAATGCCCTCTACTTCAGGGTGTCCGGCATTACCGATGATGAGGATCTGTTTGCCGTTTTCGCTCTCTTTTTGAACAATATTATGAATGCGCTTAACGAACGGACAGGTCGCATCTACGCACGTTAAATGCTTTTCCTCGATCAGATCGTAAATCGCTTTTTCCACGCCGTGGGAGCGAATGATGATCACGCCTTCGGACAATGCGGAAAGCGCAGCTGCATCCTCAATGACCCTTACGCCCTTCTCCTCGAGATCCGCAACGACCTGCTCGTTATGGATGATCGGTCCGTAGGTATAGATCGGCAGTGCGTTCTTTCCCTGCGCGGCCGCTTCTTTTTGTATTTCGATCTGCTCATATACCGTATCCACGGCACGCTTTACGCCAAAGCAAAAGCCGGCACTTTTGGCCAGTTGAACTTCTATTTGCATCTAAAGTGATCCTTTCTTGGCACCGGCGCATCCTTTTTTCTCCGGTATCGTATCCGTCACATTTCCGGGATGCGCAAATGACGATTGCATGTTATGATCTGCAGATGGATAAGATCTTCTCTGTCACTTCTTCGATCGTCATATCGGAAGAATCGACAAGGATCGCGTCATCCGCCTGTTTGAGCGGCGAGATCTCTCTGGTCATATCGCGATGATCACGCTCTTCGATATCTTTGGCGATCTGTGCAAGATCTGCCGGTTCCCCCTTGGCGCAGAGTTCATCGAACCGTCTCTTTGCACGTACCGCAACGCTCGCGGTCAGATAAATTTTATGATCGGCATGGGGAAGAACCACGGTGCCGATATCACGGCCATCCATCACGACATCTTCCCTGGCGGCAAGCTTTTGCTGCAGCTCTACCAGTTTTTGACGGACATCTCCGTTGACGCTGGAGGCGGAAGCCATATTGCCTACTTCCTCGGTCCGAAGATACGCCGTCACATTTTGTCCGTTTAAATAAACCTGCTGTTCCCCGGCCTCATAGCGGATCGTAATGTCCGCTTCCTTGCAGATCCGGCTGATCTGATCGCTCTGAGAAGCAAGAACCCCTCTTTGGATCATAAAATAAGCCATGGCACGATACATCGCACCGGTATCCACATAAATATAGCCAAGCTCCCTCGCAACTTTTCTGGCGATGGTGCTCTTTCCTGCACCTGCAGGTCCATCGATCGCAATATTCTTACTCATAGATTCAAACCTCTTTTTCTGTACTACCACGGAATGCTGCTTCCGGCCAAATGTCCCGTCGACCAGGCGATCTGCAGATTAAAGCCGCCTGTCAGCGCATCCACATCCAGCATCTCGCCAACCAGGTACAGTCCATGGCAAAGTCTGGATTCCATCGTCGACGGATTGACTTCCGAAACGGAAATACCACCCTGTGTGACGATCGCTTCCTGAAAGCCGCGGATCCCGCTCACTGTCAGCGGAAGCTGTTTGATCAACTGTGCAAAACTGCGACGCTCCTCACGAAGCAGCGTCCCCGCCTTCTTTTCAGGATCGATCCCGGATAATTTCACCATAACCGGGATCAGTTTTTTCGGAAACAGATGATCCAGTGCATTATGGAACGCTTTCTGCTGATAAGTGTCAAATTCACGCAAAAGCCGCTTATCCAGTGTTTCCAGGTCCAGTGCCGGCTTCAGATCCAGATACAGCATCGCACCCTTTTGTGCCTGTTCTTTTTGCAGATAGGAGCTCGCCGAAATGATCAGCGGACCGCTGACGCCGAAATGTGTAAACAGCATTTCGCCAAACTCGCGATAGATCACATGACCGTCAGCCGCCTCAAGTGTCGCCTCGACATTTTTCAGGGACAGTCCCATCAGTTCCTTGCACCAGGGCTCACAGATCTCCAACGGAACCAGTGCCGGCTTTGCTTCCACCATCTGATGTCCGACAGCTTCGGCAAAGCGGTAGCCGTCTCCGGTCGATCCGGTCGATGGATAAGAAATCCCGCCACAGGCAAGAATGACCGCATCCGCCATAAGTTCTTCACCGGTTGATAAGCGCACGCCGGAAACGGCCTGCTCCGGCTTCTGCTTGCCCTCCCAGGAGGCCTGTTCCTCTGCACTTGCCCGGCGATACAATACTTCACGTACTTCACAACCAAGTCTCAGTTCGGCATAATTTGCCTTAAGCGCACGCACCAGTGCCGCCGTGACATCGGAGGCATGATCCGAGACGGGAAAGACACGTTCTCCGCGCTCTACTTTGACAGGACAACCGTATTCTTCCAGAAAATCCCGAACAGCAGCCTGATCAAACTGATGCAGACTGCTGTACAAAAACTTTGGATTTGATACCACATTCCGGAAAAACTGTTCCGTATCACAGGCATTGGTGCAATTGCATCTGCCTTTTCCGGTGATATAGATCTTCTTTCCCGGTTTCTCGTTTTTTTCCAGCAGCATGACGTGATGCCCCAGCTGTGCGGCAGCGATCGCTGCCATCATGCCGGACGCGCCTGCGCCGATCACAATTACATTACTCACTCGTTTTCTTCCGCTTCTTCCGCTTTTCTGAGCGGATAATTCAGCATCGGTTCTTCATCGATGAAATTGATCTCATCGTTCAAGTATACCTGATAATTATTCCAAACCTCTTCCAGCGTATGTAAAGAATTCTTCACTTCCGCAGGACGTTTTAAGCACATCCCGACCACCAGTGCATTGATGACGCTCAGCGGTGCGACAAGAGAGTCTACGATCGAGACCATGTCGCTTCTGGCCAGCAGATTACAGGAAGAATACATACACATCGGCGAATGGATGCTGTCCGTGATGGAAATGATCTTGGCATTTCGATCATTGGCGAACTCCATGGCCTTTAAGGTACGCATGGAATATCTCGGAAAACTGATGCCGATAAAGGCATCTTTTTCATTGATCCGGATCATCTGTTCAAATGTCTCGCTCATGCTCGTCGTTTTTAAGCAAAAGACATTACCGCGGACCATATTTAAATAGAACTGCAAAAAGTCTGCCAGAGGCTCGCAACTTCTGATCCCGGAAATATAAACATTCCGCGCCTTCAAAATGATGTTGATGGCGGTTTCAAAGGACGACGGATCCATATGCAGCAGCGTATCATGGATCTTGTCCATATCGGACTGAAGTACGGAGCGCAGGATTTCAGACTGCGAAGATCCGCCGTATTTTACGCCCATCTTCTGCACATCCGAAAGCTGTACCTTAACCCACTCCTGCAAGGCTTTCTGGAACTCCGGATAACCATCGTATCCGATCGCCATCGCAAAACGGACCACCGTAGATTCACTGACTTTCAGCTGCGCACCAAGCTCCGCTGCGGTCATAAACACCGCTTCTTCATAATGATCCGAAATATAAGATGCAATCACCTTCTGGCTCTTACTCATGGAGCTGAACCGATTGCTCATATCAATCATAAAATCTTGTTTATCCATGTCTCTTCACCACCGATGATCTTTTCTTAAGCCATAAATGCGCGATAGGTTTTCTTTAACAGTTCCTCTGTTTCCCGCTCGCTCAGGTCATAATCGCCGGTAATGGCCATACTGGCAGCGCCATGGATAAAGATCCACATCTTCATAAACAATCCTTCCGGATCCAGACAGCCCTGCTCCTTTGCTTTGGTGATCTCCCTCAGCAAATTCCCGCTTCTGCCGTTTAAGAGTTCATACAAGCTATGCTCTCCCCGTTTGGAAGATAGGAACATCATTTGAAAGAGATGCTTTTCGTTGGTTGCAAATCCGATATAGGCAAGTCCGAGATTCACAAACGGAAGATCCTCTTCCGCTTTCGGATAGTTGGTATAATACTGCTCAAAGAATGCAATCGCATGAGACATCACTTCCTGTAAAAGTTCGTCCATGTTCTTGTAAACACGAAAAATAGGCTGTGTCGAACAGCCCGCTTTGGCAGCCAGTTTTCTGGCCGTAACTTCTTCAAATCCTTCCGATCTGGCCAGATCAAAAGCACATCTGAGCAGATCGTTTTTGGTAACCACTTCTTTTCTTGCCATAGTTATACACTTCCCTTTCAGGTCTGATCATGCTGTCATTTCCCCCGGACATCAATGATCCATCTTCAGTGACCCCTCCCCCATAGTCGGAATCAACGTCTGTTACTCATTCCGTAACATTCGTTATTATAGTTGCTTTCAAAGACCGTTGTCAAGGTACTCATCATCGAAAAAGTGCCTTTTTTACGGCATTTTTTCAATTTGCTCCCGGAGAATCAAAAAACCGCATGGAGAAAAAATCTCCACACGGTTTTTGATCATTTTCACACTGTGATTAAACAGGATATGCACCGTTCTTGGTATCTGCCTGAGACAGATCTACCTTTTCTTCCTGTGCTTCACGATACTTGAAGTAGTCTACGGCTACCTGCGGGAACAGTGCGTAACTTAATACGTCCTCGTCCTGCTTCTTCCACTGCTTCATTTCGCTCTCCAGCTTATCCAGCTCGTTCGGGATCAGATCAGCCGGTCTGCAGGTGATGACTTCGGCATCACCGATCACCTTCTTCTGTACTTCCGGATTAAAAGGCTTTACAGTCTGACCGTATTTGCCCTTCAACAGATCCTTTGTCTGGTCTGTTGCCATCTTATACGGCTCGCCCATCAGGACGTTCATAACAGCCTGTGTACCAACGATCTGAGAAGACGGAGTTACCAGAGGCGGCTCACCAAAGTCTTTACGTACTCTCGGGATCTCCTTCAGTACTTCATCATACTTATCTTCTGCGTGCTGCTCTTTCAACTGGCTCACCATGTTGGAAAGCATACCACCCGGTACCTGATACATTAAGGTCTTGATATTAACACCCAGTACCTTCGGGCTTAAGAGGCCGTTCTCCAGGCACTCTTCTCTGTACGGTCTGAAGTAATCGGCGATCTCAGCCAGGATATTCTGATCCAGACCGGTATCATACGGTGTACCCTTAAAGGTTTCAACCATAACTTCCGTAGCCGGCTGAGAAGTACCCATCGCAAACGGAGAGATTGCGGTATCGATCACGTCAACGCCGGCTTCTACTGCCTTTAAGTAGGTCATACTTGCAACACCGGAGGTGTAGTGTGTATGTAACTGGATCGGAAGCTTGGTTGCGCTCTTCATGGACTTGATCAGTTCTTCTGCCTTATACGGAACCAGAAGGCCTGCCATATCCTTGATACAGATGCTGGTTGCACCCATATCTTCGATTCTCTTAGCGATATCCATCCAGTATTCCATGGTATAGGCATCGCCAAGTGTATAAGAAAGTGCAACCTGTGCCTCGCCACCTTCTTTGATGGTTGCATCAACGGCACACTTTACGTTACGAAGGTCATTTAAACAGTCAAAGATACGGATGATATCCATACCGTTTGCAATAGACTTCTGTACGAAATACTCAACAACATCATCAGCATAGTGACGATAGCCAAGGGTATTCTGACCACGAAGCAACATCTGCAACTTGGTGTTCTTAAATCCATCTTTTAACTTACGAAGACGATCCCACGGATCCTCATGTAAGAAACGAAGAGATGCATCAAATGTAGCACCGCCCCAGCACTCTACGGAATGATAACCGACCTTATCCATGGTATCAATGATCGGAAGCATCAGTTCGGTAGGCATTCTGGTTGCGATCAGAGACTGATGTGCATCACGAAGAATGGTCTCGGTAATGCCAACAGGCTTTTTGGTAATTTCTTCTGACATTTCAGTTCCTCCTATGTATCCGGAAGGGACTGCGGGAAGTGAATCCTTCACAACACACAATCCGCTCCGTTCAAATTGTTATGATTTAGAAAATTCCGTAAATTGCCATGAAGGTACCTGCAGCAACTGCAGTACCGATAACACCGGCAACGTTCGGACCCATTGCATGCATCAGCAGGAAGTTGGACGGATTCTCTTCCGCACCGACCTTCTGAGATACACGGGCTGCCATAGGAACCGCAGATACACCTGCAGAACCGATCAGCGGGTTGATCTTACCACCGGATAATTTACACATCAACTTACCGAACAGTACACCGGCTGCGGTACCGAATGCGAACGCTATCAGACCGAGAATAACGATCTTGATGGTATCCAGATTCAGGAATGCTTCTGCGGAAGTAACACCACCGACAGAGGTACCGAGGATAATAACAACGATGTACATTAACGCATTCGATGCAGTCTCCTGCAGCTGCTTTACAACACCTGACTCACGGAACAGGTTACCGAGCATCAGCATACCTACCAGAGGAGCTGTGGTCGGAAGCAGCATACAAACAACGATCGTAACGATGATCGGGAAGAGGATCTTCTCCAGTTTGGTAACCGGACGAAGCTGATCCATCTTGATCGAACGCTCTTCTTTGGTCGTAAACAGTTTCATGATCGGCGGCTGAATGATCGGAACCAGCGCCATGTAGGAATATGCAGCAACCGCGATCGGTCCAAGGAGGGAGTTCTGTCCCATCTTGTTTGCAAGGAAAATGGAGGTCGGGCCGTCAGCACCACCGATGATGGAGATCGCTGCAGCAGCCTTACCGTTGAATCCAAGTGCGATCGCACCGAAATACGCTGCGTAAATACCGAACTGTGCGGATGCACCGAGCAAAAAGCTCTTCGGGTTTGCGATCAGGGGACCGAAGTCTGTCATCGCACCTACGCCCATAAAGATCAGGGACGGCAGGATCGCCCATTCATCCAGTGTGTAGAAGTAGTACAGCAGACCGCCGTTTGCGCCTTCGCTGTCATACTCTGCCATAATGTTCGGATAAATGTTAACAAGTAACATACCAAAAGCAATCGGTACCAAAAGGAGTGGTTCAAAACCCTTGACGATTGCAAGGTATAAAAAGATCAAGGCTACGACAATCATGATGTAGTTGCCGACAGTCAGATTAAAGAAGGCTGTCTGCTGCACCAGGTTGCCGAGCGTATTAGCTATATATGCCATGTTGAACCTCCTAGTGACAAACGATGTATTAGTTTAATGTTGCAAGAAGTGCACCTGCATCGCAAGGATCACCAACTGCTACATTAATGCTAGCTACAACGCCGTCCTGAGGAGCAACCTGCGGGATTTCCATCTTCATCGCTTCGATCGTGATGACGGTATCACCCTTCTTTACAGCCTGACCAACAGTGGTATCCAGTTTTAATACCTTACCTGCTGCACCAGCGGTGATCTGGATCGCACCTGCTGCGCCGCTTGCTGCCGGAGCTGCCGCTGCCGGAGCTGCCGGAGCTGCTGCTACTTTCTTCGGAGCTGCCGGAGCTGCTGCACGAACAGCACCTGTGGAAGCACCTTCTTCTACCTGTACGTCATATACGTTGCCATTTACAGTAATGGTATAGTTCTTCATGATTTATTCCTCCATATCTTATCTTCTGATAATTGATCTAACAACGAAGCCATCGGAGGAAGTTCCTTCACTCGCTGCAATGGCTGCGGTAATCACTGCGACCAGTTCAAGGTCATCTGTTGCATTTTCTTCTTTTGCAATGATGTTGGAAATCGTATTGTCTACTGCTGCTTCCAGGGTCTTCTTTTCTTCTTTCTTGCGGTCCATCAGTTTCGGAACCAGACCAAGAATGGAAATGAAGAACATGATGATCAGCAGGATCGCAAATACAGTGCCCATACCCAGGACCATGTTCAATGCGGCGGTCTTCATCAGTTCGCCGAATGAATAGTCAATGGTCACTGCAATGCTGGTCGGCATTGCCTTTTCGAAAATGACTTCTGCGGTTGCGGTTCTCGGGGAACCGTCCGGAGCAGTCGCATCGCCCTGTACGGCGATCTGAACAACGATTTCTTCTTCATCAACAGTAACAGTTTCGGAGCCTGTCACGATTGTCGCATTACTGCCAAGCTCTTCCAAGGCATTGCTATAGCTCTCAACGCCGGCGTTGATCACTTCCGCATATTCCATCGATGTTTCATCGTAGGAAGCTGCCGCCTGCTTGGTAAGAGCATCTTTGTACTCGTCGATATTTCCTGCGTACTGCATTGCGATCTGGCCAATGGCCATCACGAGCTCATCCGCATTCTGAACTGCCTCAACGGAAGTCAGATATACGTTGCCGTTTGAATAATCTTCTGTTTCGCCGCAAGCAGTCAGGTTAAGGACGCAGGCCATCGCCATTAGAAATACAAGTACTCGTTTTCTCATATTGAATGCATCCTTTCTGGTATTAGATTGTGCTATGCTTCTTTGCCGGACGATCCTCGCTCTTGGTATAAAGCATCTCAAAAGCACCGATGACATACTTTCTGGTATCGGCAGCATCGATCATAGTATCTACATAGCCTCTCTTTGCAGCGCCAAGTGCACTGGTCTGAAGCTTCGCATATTCCGCAGCTGCTTCTGCCTGCTTGTCAGCACTCTCGCCGTCATACATGATCTGAGCGGCATGCTTTGCATCAAGCGCACCGACTTCCGCATTGTTCCATGCAAAGGTCATATCTGCGCCAAGTGCCTTGGAGTTCATTGCAACATACGCACTGCCATATGCCTGACCGACAATGACATTTACCTTCGGAACGGTAGCGTTTGCAAATGCAGCAACAAGTTTTGCAACTGCCTTTGCCATCTTCTTCTCTGCATCAACGCTTGCGGCAAAGCCCTTCACGTTGGTCAGGGAAAGAACCGGGATTTCGAACGCATCGCAGAAGTTGATGAAATCAGCTGCCTTCTGTGCTGCACACGGGCAAAGAACCGCATCAAACTTCTTTGCTTCCTTGCCATCCTCGTCAAACAGTACCGTACGGTTGGCAACACAACCAACGGTCATACCGTCGAGACGGATGAAACCGGTCACCATTCTCTTGCTGTGGTTTGCTTTTACTTCGAAGAAATTCTGATCATCTGCGATTCTGCTTAAGGAAATTGCCGGATCGGCTGCACACTGTGCAAGATCAGCGCATACTCTGTTCAGATCATCTGTGCAGTCTGCAACAGCTTCTTCATCACAGTTGCCCGGAAGGAAGCTGACCAGCTCACGGATCTGTGCAAAGATGGTTGCCTCGTCAGCAACAACATCTACCAGACCGCTCTCGCTCTGGAATGCAGCAGAAGAAGTATCATTCTTGGAAATCTCATTACCGTCCAAGGTGTTCGGTGCATTTACGAAGAGTTTTGCATTCTTCTCTTCCATAAATGTGAAATCAGACAGTGCCTGGGAAATGGCAAGACCGCCGCCGCAATTACCAAATACAGCGGAAATCTGCGGGATCACACCGCTGGCCATCACCTGCTTCTGATAAATCTCACCAAAAGCATTTAAGGCATCGGTCGCTTCCTGAAGTCTCAGACCTGCGGAATCGATCAGCGCAATGATCGGGGCACCCATCTTCAGTGCCATATCATACAGCGCCGTGATCTTCTTTGCATGCATTTCACCAACGGTTCCTGCAAGCACTGAAGAATCCTGGCTGTAAACGTATACCAGGTTGCCGTCGATCACACCATAACCGGTTACAACACCGTCAGATGGGGTCTCGGCCTGTTTCAGATCAAAATCAGTAGCTCTTGCGGTAACAAGGCTGCCAATCTCAACGAAACTGTTTTCATCGAGCAGAGCGTCAATTCTCTGTCTCGCCTTTGAAGTAGTACTCATATTGGTCCCTCCATTGATTGGTTAAAAAATTGATCACATAAAGAACAATAGCATAACGTGCGTAAAGCACTCTTTGTCTGTTATACCATGTCTGTTAAGTAAATCCTAGATAAAATCGTGAAAATTCAGTGTTTTTTAAGACTCCGGGCACCGCTTAAAAGCGCCCCCGGTTCCGTTTACACCTTCACTTCCACATTCTCACTCTGACGAGCTTCTTCTTCGGCTTCCATCTTGAATTCTTCGACCTGCAGCGGATTGATCTCCGGAAGATCCTGAAGGCTCTTCACACCGAAGCTTCGTAAAAACTGCTCTGTCGTACCGAACAGGAGCGGCTTGCCGGGAGCATCTTTCCTTCCCAGTTCTTTGATCAGCCCGAATTCCAGCAGACGGTTCACAGGGTAATCGCTGTTGACGCCGCGGATGTTTTCGACTTCCGCTCTGGTCACCGGCTGCTTATAGGCAATAATGGATAACGTCTCAAGAACAGACTCTGTCAGACTCAGTTTTTTCGGTGCTTTCGCGATTTTGATCAAATAATCATACAGCTCGTTCTTGGTGCAAAGCTGTACGGCACCGTCCAATTCGATCAGATCAAGGCCGCGGTCTTCTTTTCCGTAGTCTTCTTTGAGCAGGCCAAGCACTTCCCGCACCTGCTTTTTGTCAGCCTCCAGCACTTCTGCCAGTTTGCTGATTTCCACGGAATCACCCACTGCAAACAGAATCGCCTCGATCGCAGCTTTCATTTCCTGATTTTCCAAGGTTACACCTCACTTCATCAGCTGGCGCTCATGACCAGCTGTTCTGTGGCTTCGGGCTGTGCATTCAGTTTGTCCGCATCCACAGTGATATAGATTTCGGAAAACAGCTCATCCTGCTGTACCCGGACACTGCCGAGCTTCATCATCTCCAGCAACAGCATGAAGGTAACGATCACCTCCATTTTGCTGTTTGCCTGCTCAAGGAGCTGTCTGAACGAACATTTCCGATGTCCGCGAAGATAATTCTTCATCGACGCCTCTCTGGCATCCATATCGATATCTTCTTTTTCAATCTTACCAAAGGTACTTCTGACCGGATCGATCTTGTCTTCCCGGCGCTGTAAGATGAATTGAAAAATCTCATTTAACCTGCGCAGTGTCGTATCTCCGATCAATTCTTCATAATCGATCGGTGCCTCATACGCAGTCACCTCGGCCGGCATATTCGCCGAACCGTAGAACGCTTTTGTTGCGGCTGCTTCCAGATCTTTTAACTCATAAGACATATACTTGTACATCTTATATTCCAGAAGTTTCTGAACCAGTTCCTCTCTGGGGTCGATCTCTTCGCCGTTTTCATCTTCTTCCTGCGGCAGGAGCATTTTGGCTTTGATATCAAGGAGCGTTGCCGCCATCACCAAAAACTCACTCAGACCGTTCATGTCCATACGCTCCATTTCATGCAGGTATTCCATATACTGGTCCGTGATCTCCGCGATCGGAATATCGTAGATATCAATCTTATTTTTATCGATCAGATGCAAGAGCAGATCCAGCGGACCCTCAAAGGCATCGATCTTCACCTCAATTGCCATACAATTTCCCTTTCCCCCGTAGAGAAAACATACAATATCTATCCGTTAGCATTAAGATAACCACAAATTATGCCATCTTAATCATTAGCATTCAACTTCTCCTATTGTACGTAGAAACGGCAAAAATTGCAAGTCCATTCAGGGCTTTGGCATAAGCGTAACGACAATCACTTCGCCCGGATTAAAGATCCGGATCGGAATCGTATGCATCCCAAGGCCCCTGCCAAGGATCATACGGTGATCATATTCTTCAAAAACACCGCCGTCATAATGCGGAAACAGGCGAAGTGCCGGAGAGATCACACCGCCCAGGATGGGCAGTCGCATCACACCGCCGTGCACATGTCCGGAAAGCGTCAGATCCGCATCCCATGCCGCATAAAACCGGAAATAATCCGGTTGATGTGCCAGCAGGATCTGAAAACAGTTCGGATTTCTTGCGCCCAGTTTCTTTTCCAGATACCGTTCCGGAAATACCCTCGGCACACGTTTTTTATAATAGTACTGATCCATGGATAAGCCACTGATGGCAATGCCCGCTTCCGGCAGTTCCACAGAACTGTTTTCCAAAAACGTGACGTTCGGATAAGAGATCATCTCCAGATACTTCGGAAACAGTTCGCCGTATTTTTCCGGATTGGCTTTCGCTCTTGCCTCATGATTTCCGTAAGCATAGTACACCGGATAATGCTCACTCAGACAGTTGACCAGAAATACCGCCGCCGTCACATCCGCACCCGGTGTCGCATTGATCAGATCACCGCCGATCAGGATCGCATCGGGTTTTTCCCGATCGATGGCATCCAAAAGACGCGTATTCTTTTTTCCGTATTCTTTGAGATGCACATCGGTCAGAAATACAAACCGGAACTCTTTTTTGATGTGTTCATCGCAAAGCTCATATCTGCTCACAACGAAGCGATTGGAATCATAGATCGCACTCCATAGACAAACGATGGCAAAGAGCGCGATCACGACCAGGATCAGATTGATAAAGAACATAACCGTTTCCTTTCGATCTGTGTAGAATAAAAAATCCTCGGAACAGCTTCCGAGGATTTCATATTGTTGATTAGTTGTATTTACGCTTTCTAGCTGCTTCAGACTTTTTCTTACGTCTTACGCTTGGCTTCTCATAGTGCTCTCTCTTGCGGATCTCCTGCTGGATACCTGCCTTAGCGCAGCTTCTTTTAAAGCGGCGTAATGCGCTGTCTAAAGACTCATTTTCTTTTACGATAATGTTAGACATTGCTCACCTGACCTCCCTTCAGTCCCTTCAAGTTTGTCTTGACTGATCGGGTTATTCACGCACTTCCAAAAGTACGCATCTAAAATTATAGCATAAAACGCTGATCCGTCAACCTTTTTTTACAAGGAATTTATACAGTTCCCCGATTTTGAAAAAAGGTGCGTTCTTCATTCGGCTTACAGCTGACCTTCGAGAACCTCTTTCACCTTGGCGATCGCTTCCGGAATACCTGCCGGATTCTTACCGCCGGCCTGTGCCATGTTCGGACGACCACCGCCGCCACCACCGACAAGTGCTGCGATCCCCTTGATCAGATTGCCGGCATGTGCGCCCTTCTTCTGCGCTTCCTCTGTTGCCATCGCAACCAGGCTGACTTTGCCATCCTGCTCGGAAGCCAGGACGATCACACCTTCACCGATCTTTTCCTTCAACTGGTCGCCCAGTTCACGCAGTCCGTTCATATCCACGCCAGGTACACTGACAGCGATCAAAGAAACGCCCTTCACATCCTGTACCTGATCGGTAACATCACCGAGTGCTTCTTTGGCCTGCGCACTCTTTAAGGAATCGTTCTCGCTCTTTAAGCTCTTCACTTCATCCTGCAGCTTTTTGATATGTGCCACCAGATCTGCCGGTGCAGCCTTTAACAATGCTGCTGCGTCTTTCAGGCAGTTCTCTTCTTCTTCGTAGTAACGCAGCGCATTTGCACCGGTCAGTGCTTCGATACGACGCACGCCTGCTGCAACACCGCTTTCGGAAACGATCTTAAACTGACCGATCTGCGCAGTATTCTTCACATGTGTACCACCGCAAAGTTCGATGGACCAGTCGCCCATGTTGACCACGCGGACCTTCTCGCCGTATTTCTCGCCAAACAGAGCCATCGCTCCGGTCTTCTTTGCTTCCTCGATGCTCATCACCTGCGTATCTACGGATAAACCTGCCAGGATCTGCTCATTGACTCTGCGCTCTACCTCACGGATCTGATCACTGCTCATGGCCTGACCAAAGCTAAAGTCAAATCTGGTACGATCGGTATCCTGATAAGAGCCCTGCTGTTCTACACCGTCTCCGAGCACTTCCTGCAGTGCCTTCTGCAACAGATGTGTTGCAGAGTGATTGCGGCAGGTGCTCATACGCTCTGCTGCATTCACGATCAGTTC
>JAILPR010000054.1 GCA_024699355.1 Lachnospiraceae bacterium | reverse complement strand
TGCGCAAGTAGTGTAACCTTCTGTCCCATACATTCCCCCTGCTGTTTAATTGATATTTACATACCCTTCATCGTCGATCGTAATCCCCGTTGAAAGGGTGCGCATTTGATTTAACACATTGACATAGTCCTGCCCGGAAAGCACTTCCGTATAGCAATGACTCTGTCTTGCCGGAATAAAGCGAAATGCGGTAAGGGCCCCATCCGTTACCGTCGCTTCCACCAGGCAGCTGTTTAAGGTCGATGAATTAAACCAGTAATTTCCCAGACTATAGATCACAGGCACGTGATCGATCACATCGATCCTTTGCAGGATGTGCGGATGATCCCCAATGATCAGATCCGCACCGGCATCCACCAGTTCCTGTGCCTGCTGTGTCTGCCGGTAATCCAGTTCGGTGGTACTCTCTGTACCCCAATGTACATAGACTACCGTAAAATCTGCTTCCGTTTCCAGTTCTTTGACACGATTGATCAGTGCTGCCGAATCCAGACAACGGAATACGCCGGCCGAAGTCGGTGTCGCTCCCTTGGTATCCGGATTACTCATCCGCTCGATCTGTGTCGCGGAAAGATAACCGATCTTCACATCCCCAAACTGGAAGATCACGGACTCTTCCGCTTCCGCCACATCGTGTCCTGCACCAACATAAGGCATCTGTGCGGCGTTTAACGTATCTAAGGTATCCAACATCGAAATCTCGCCATAATCATACGCATGATTATTGGCCAGAGACACGATGTCTACGCCCATTTCCTCTAAGAGACCTACATTCTCAGGGTTGGATCGGAACGTAAACGTCTTGCCTTCGGTCGGTGTCCCGCGCGAAGTATAGGTAAATTCATTGTTGATCATAAAGACATCGGCGCTTTTCATCACGTCAAACGTCTCTGCAGAGAAGCACTCGGTGATCCCACCGGCTCTGCGCCGCAGCATCGCCATCGGTGAATAGGAGTCATCAAATAAGACATCCCCGGCAAACAACAACTGCACGCTCTCCTGTTCCGGTGCCGGCACCAGCGTGATCTTTCCGTTTTCATTGACCTGCACCTCATAGTTTTCCTCGACCGTCTCTGTCGCGGCCGTTTCTGCCGCGGTCTCTTCAAAGGCTCCGCTCTCCCAGATGAGTTCACCTTCTGCTATGGTCGAAGCATCGGCTTCACCGGACTGTGTTCCCTGCGCCATCTGAAATTCCGTAAAGGAGAACTCTCCATCCTGCATCGCCTTCATCACAAAGATGGTCACAATACCGACGCCACAGCATAGTACCAGTGTGCCAAAAAACAATCCTAAATAGTTGGTCTTTTTTCGTCTGCTCTGCTTTCTGCTTTTCTTCATTCCCTTACTCCTCATAATTCAAAAAAGGGAAGTCATTTTCATGACTTCCCTTCCATTATAACCTATTAAGCAAGTTTTGCAGTAGAGACCTTTACACCTGGGCCCATCGTTGTGGTCAGTGTAACGCTCTTTAAATACTGTCCCTTTAAGGTGCTCGGCTTAGCCTTTAAAATCGCACCCATCAGTGCTTCATAGTTCTGAGTTAACTGCTCTTCAGAGAAAGAAGCTTTACCGATCGGGCAGTGTACAATGTTTGCCTTGTCCAGTCTGTATTCGATCTTACCGGCTTTGATATCATTGATTGCCTTGGTAACATCCATTGTAACTGTACCGGCCTTCGGGTTCGGCATTAAGCCTTTCGGACCAAGAACCTTACCCAGACGACCTACGACACCCATCATATCCGGTGTAGCAACAACTACATCGAAATCAAGCCATCCATCGTTCTGGATCTTCGGGATCAGATCCTCAGCGCCTACGAAATCAGCGCCTGCTGCTTCAGCCTCATTTGCCTTTTCACCCTTTGCAAATACCAGAACGCGAACTGTCTTACCTGTACCGTTCGGCAGTACAACTGCACCACGAATAGCCTGTTCTGCATGGCGGCCATCGCAGCCTGTTCTGATATGAACTTCTACTGTTTCATCAAATTTTGCAGTTGCTGTCTTCTTAACGAGAGCAAGTGCATCTGCAGCTTCATATAATGTTGCGCGATCAACGAGCTTAGAAGCTTCTACATATTTCTTACCGTGTTTCATGGCTCATTCTCCTCCTTAGTCCTCTACAACGATACCCATAGATCTTGCGGTACCGGCGATCATGCTCATAGCTGCTTCGATAGATGCGGCATTTAAATCCGGCATCTTCTTCTCTGCAATCTCACGAACCTTGTCCTTGGAGATCGTAGCAACCTTATCCTTATTCGGAGTTCCGGATGCTTTCTGAATGTTACATGCCTTCTTCAGCAGTACTGCTGCCGGAGGAGTCTTGGTAACGAAGCTAAAGCTTCTGTCTGCATAAACAGTGATGATAACAGGAATGATGGTATCACCCTGATCAGCTGTCTTTGCGTTGAACTGCTTTGTGAATTCAACGATGTTTACACCATGCTGACCCAGAGCCGGACCAACAGGCGGTGCTGGTGTTGCCTTGCCAGCAGGAATCTGTAACTTGATATATCCTTCTACTTTCTTTGCCATAATGGCACCTCCTATCAGACAACAAACACTTAGGATGAAGTGTTGTTGAATTGTGGTTAGGCGCTCTCTCCAAAGCATACGCTTCGGGAAAGCTCCCACTTGTCCGCTATGCGGACGGTTACTATATGATAAAGCATTGCTGCTTTATACCGAATTCAGTTCAGCTTGCGTACTTCCGCAAAACTGATCTCTACAGGCGTCTCACGACCGAACATTTCCACAACGATCGTTGCCGTCTGCTTATTCTCATCGATTCGCTGAACCGCACCGACCGTATCTTTCCATACGCCCGCTACGACGATCACGGTATCTCCGATCGCGAAATCGATATTGACATTATCTGTATGAATGCCAAGCGGCTTCATCTCAGCCTCTGTCAACGGAACAGGCTTACTGCCCGGACCTACGAAGCCGGTAACACCTCTTGTGTTTCTAACAACAAACCAGGTATCGTCATTCATTACCATGTTCACGAGGACATAGCCCGGGAACATCTTCTTCTGAACTGTCTTTCTGGTACCGTTCTTCATCTCGACAACATCCTGCATCGGAACGCGAACCTCCAGGATCTCTGCCTGCAGATTACGATTCTCAATGGTTTTGTCCAGATTGGCTTTTACCTTATTCTCATATCCGGAATAAGTATGGACAACATACCAAGCAGCCTTACCGCCCTTGGTCTCACCATCCTGTGCTTCTACCGCATCAGCCAGTGTTTCCATGCTATCCTCAGCCTGTGTTGCCTCAACATCAGATGTCATTTCAGCTTCAGAAGTGGTCAAATCCTTTGTGTCTGCCATATCATCAACCTCATCTAACTCTCTACTGTGTCAGGAAATTCACGCCATACTGTACGAAGAAATCAAGGATTGCAATGATTGCTCCCGTCACTACGGTAACAGCTGCAACAGCGATCGTCTGCTTCGTGATCGCTTCTCTGTCCGGCCAAGTAATCTTATGGAATTCGCCTTTAACGCCATCGAAGAACTTTACTTTTTCTTCTTTATTAGAAGTATCTGCCATGATATCTCCTTTCCGGCAATACACCATCTACCTGTTATAGTAAGAATGGACCTTGCTCATCCGCCACACGTGTCAGATTACTTTGTTTCCTTGTGCAGTGTATGCTTTCTGCAGAACGGGCAATACTTCTTGATTTCCATTCTGTCCGGCATGGTCTTCTTATCCTTTGTAGTATTGTAGTTACGGCGCTTGCACTCTGTGCATGCTAATGTAATCTTTGTACGCATCTCTTCTCACCTCCGAGTGTACATTCACTCTCTATGTTCCTTGCGGAAAATCCGCGATTTTGTGGCTTTCTGTCCTATTTTTGAGCATAAAAAAAAGACCTAAAAGCTCATCTCGTCAGATAACTATAGCATAAGGGGGTCTTTATCGTCAACGCTTTTTCTTAAACATTTGTAAATTCAGTTGTTTTATGGTGCTTTTTGTGATATTATCAGCATAAGAAGGTGGGTCATTATACCCTGACTACCGCAACGGATGCGGTGCCGGACCTATTTCATGGAAGAAAGGAGGGGAAACATGGCTTTCACGACCATTCAGAGCAGTATCTATAATAACTATCTGTCATCGGCGGATGGCCAGCATGCGCTGCGTCCATCGCAGGAGTCGCATGATCGTGCTTCGCTGCGCGAATCTTATCGTTCCATGTTGAAATCGAATACCACATCCCCTCTGTACCTGATCCCGAATGTGAAGCAGGCTGCAAATTCTGCCATTGAATTAAAGGAGATGACGTCCTTCCTCCGCAATGAAATTGCATCCATGGGTGGACTCGATGACGGCCTGTTAAATCAGCGGACCGCCTATTCGACCAACAACAACCTTGCGACCGTGCAGTTCCTCGGCTTCCCGAAGAACGCTCCGCAGCAGCCTGCAGAAGGCGAAGCCGCTCCGGAGGCACAGGTCTCGCAGATCGAGGTTCGCCAGCTCGCGTCCGGCCAGACCAATGTCGGACAGTTCCTGCCGAGCAATCATGCCGTAAGCTTAAAGACCGGAACCTATTCCTTCGATGTAAACATTCGTAACGCCAGCTACGAATTCCAGTTCAGTATCAATAAAAACGATACCAACAAAGACGTCCAGAAGCGTCTCTCCCGCCTGATCAACAATGCAGGCGTCGGCCTCACCTCTTCGGTACTGGAAGGCAACGGATCCCATTCCGCACTCCAGATCAAATCCGAATCCGTCGGGCTGACAAAAGATGCGACATCAATCTTCCAGATCTCCGATGAGAATACCAGCAAGGAAAAAGGTGCTGTCGATTACTTCGGTCTGGCCTACACCGCAGTAGAGCCGGTGAATGCGATCTTTGTCCTGGACGGTCAGGAACAGATGAGTCCGTCCAACACCTTCAAGCTGGACGATATGTACGAAGTGACACTGACCGGCATCAGTGAAGATGCATCCGACGTCACCTCCATCGGCTTAAAGAAGGATTCGGAATCCCTCAAAGATAATATGACGCATCTGTTTGAAAGTTATAATGCATTCCTGCAGGTCACTTCCAATTACAGTGAATCCAATTACTCCTTTGACGTTTCGAGATTCCAGAGCGACCTAACGAGCATCTCCCACATCTACGCGGACAAACTCGCAGAGGTTGGTGCCATGGTACAGGAAGACGGATCGATCCTGTTAGATACCGACAAAGTGGATGAAGCAGCATCAAGTGATACCGCACAGGAGAAATTCGAAGCTGTACGCGATTTTGCCAAGGCGCTGGTCCGTAAATCCGGTCAGATCAGCCTGGATCCGATGCACTATACGATGAAGAAAGTCGTTGCCTATAAGAATCCGACCGTGCCAAATTATGTGGCGCCTTACATCGCAAGCAACTACGCGGGACTGTTATATAACTTCCGCTGCTAGTTTGGGGCGATTCCACTGCCAATGCAGGCGATCCCGCACCAATGACGGCGATCCCGTTGCCGGCCGGTGGCAACCTATACCGTAAATTACAAACAGCGAAGCAATTCTGTCATGACAGAGATGCTTCGCTGTTTTTGATTGATCTTGCGGATGCTTTATTCATCAGATCTGCGATGCGCCGAATCAGGCAAGTTCCTGCTTTACCATCTCCAGGGCCGAGAGGATCGTTTTGTCCATATCAAAATACTGATACTGCCCAAGTC
>JAILPR010000049.1 GCA_024699355.1 Lachnospiraceae bacterium | reverse complement strand
CTCGGGGAGTGTGATCTGCTGATCGCCATCGGCGCCAGATTCTCGGATCGTGTTGCGGTGAGTCCAAAGAAATTTGCGCCACATGCCAAGGTCCTGCATATCGATATCGATGCTGCGGAGATCAATAAGAATATTAAGACTACCGCTTCGGTTGTCGGTGATGTCAAAGATGTGCTGACCAAATTAAACGGAATGCTGGAGCAGCTGTCTCATCCGGAGTGGCTTTTGCGAATTGCGGAACTGAAAGAAAAGTTCCCGTTAAAGTATGATCACAGCAAATTATCCTGTCCGTACATCATTGAGGAACTGGACCGTTTAACCGGCGGCGATGCGATCATTACAACAGATGTCGGTCAGCATCAGATGTGGGCGGCGCAGTATTATCACTACACCAAACCACGTACATTTTTATCTTCCGGCGGTCTTGGAACCATGGGCTACGGACTTGGCGCCTGCATCGGTGCGCAGGTCGGACAACCTGACAAAGTATGTGTCAACATCGGCGGTGACGGTTGTTTCCGAATGAATATGAATGAGCTTGCAACCGCAAGCCGTTATAATATCCCGATCATCCAGATCGTGATCAACAACCATGTGCTTGGCATGGTACGTCAGTGGCAGACCTTATACTATGGCAAACGTTATTCGTATACGGTGCTGCAGGACAAAGTGGATTTCTGTAAGGTTGCCGAAGGACTCGGCTGCATGGCGATCCGCGTCAGCACCAAAGAAGAGGTGGCACCGGCGATCGAAAAAGCATTACAGGCAAACGGCCCGGTACTGATCGATTGTATGATCCCGGAAGATGACAAAGTCTTTCCGATGGTTTCACCGGGGACCGCAAACAGTGAAGTGTTTGATGAAGATGACCTGAAAGCACGCGAGGGGAACGCATGAAAATCAAAGGCACCGGAATTGCCGCATGTATCGTCAGTTTCATAGTATTGCTGATCGCCGGATATCTGGCGATCGGCTTTTATTATCAGGACGGCTTTGCGGCCGGTACTTTTATCAACGGCCTGTATTGCACCGGAATGCGTGTGGAGGAAGTCAATGAACAACTGATCTCATGCTATGAAGATCCCGGCTTTACCATTACGTTTGCGGATGGTACGTCGCAGGTCCTTATGTTAAGCGATGTCGGTGGCAGCGTGGATTACAAAAGTGCACTGCAAAAGATCAAAGACCGACAGACACCGTTGTTTTGGGGCATATCGCTTCTTTCAACGGCATCGGAGACGACAAAGTTATTGCCTGTGATCACGGTGGATGAGACCGCATTTACACAGGTGGTATCGGCGCTGCCACAGGTTGTCGCAGAAGAGACCTGCAAGCGGGAAGTTGCGCTGCAGTTAACCGGGGAAGACGGCTATACACTGATCCATACCAAACAGCATATCCTGGATACCGACCGGGCGATCGCGGAATCCATGCAGGCCATGCAAAACGGAGAGCAGAGTATTTCCCTGGAGATGGCCGGGCTCTATGAAGATCCGGAGCTTACCGCAAAGGAGCAGGAACTGATCGATTATGCCGGTGAGATCTCGGCGTTTTTGAACTTTACCATCAGTATTGATCTGGGTGATCAGACGATCGCCATAGGACATCCGGAATTATCTTTTCTTCTGCAGACATCGGAGGATCCGCTGACCCTTTTGCGCGATGAGAACGGATCTTTTTTATGGGACAGTGAGCTGATCGCAGCGTTTGCAGAGACCTTTGCCGATACCTATTCGACCTACGGGAAAAGTCGTGAGTTCGTGACATCCTCCGGGGAGAGCGTAACGATCGATGCCGGCACGTACGGCTCCGAGATCGATGCGGATGCCCTGAATGCATTTTTGCAGGAAGCGATTCCGGCACGTTGTGATCAGACCTATGTGCCTGAGTATACAAGAGAAGCGTATGTACGCGGCGTGGATGATATCGGCGGTCACTATATCGAGATCGACCTGACCGGGCAGACGCTCTATTACTATAAAGATCATACCCTGGTGTTAAGTACACCGGTGGTGACCGGCAATCTGCTCAGACACCGTGAGACACCTCCCGGTGCGTATTACATTTATTTGAAACAACAGAACCGGACCCTCAAAGGCCCCAACTATTCTGCACACGTGAACTACTGGATGCCGATCAAAAAGGGCATTGGTATCCATGATGCGCTCTGGCGCGATGAATTCGGCGGAGATATTTATGAGACGGACGGGTCTCACGGATGCATCAATACACCGCTGGAAGCCATGGAAATCTTATATGAACAGACAGAAGTCGGCGTACCGGTCATTTTATATGAGTGAGATTATTTAACGCGTTAAATGATTGACGTATTGCTTTAGAAAAGATACAATTGATGTTTGATAAGCGAAAGAGGTTTAAGGGGCATGTCTCCTTATCGCTGATCAGAGAAATAACATAACGGAGGAGTGAAGGAAATGGGAAGAATTTACAATTTTTCCGCAGGTCCTGCAGTATTACCTGAGGAGGTATTGCAGGAAGCGGCAGCTGAAATGATGGATTATCAGGGCTGTGGCATGTCAGTGATGGAGATGAGCCATCGCTCAAAGGTCTATGACAAGATCATTAAGGATGCTGAGCAGGATTTAAGAGATCTGCTGAACATTCCGGATAATTACAAAGTGCTGTTTTTACAGGGCGGAGCCAGCCTGATCTTTGCATCGGTTCCGATGAATCTGATGAAGAACCGCAAGGCAGGTTATATCCTGACCGGTCAGTGGGCAAAGAAGGCCTTTGCCGAAGCAAAGATCTACGGTGAGGCAATCGAGCTTGCATCTTCTGCGGATAAGACGTTTTCCTATATTCCGGATTGTTCCGATCTGGATATTCCGGAAGACCTTGACTATGTATATATCTGTGAGAACAATACCATTTACGGTACCAAGTTCCACAAGCTTCCGAATACCAAAGGCAAGATCCTGGTATCCGATGTATCTTCCTGCTTCCTTTCCGAGCCGATCGATGTGACGAAGTACGGTATGCTCTATGCCGGCGTTCAGAAGAATGTCGGTCCGGCAGGTGTACAGATCGTGATCATCAGAGAAGATCTGTTGACCGATGATGTACTGCCGTACACACCGACCATGATGAAGTATAAGATCCATGCAGACAATGAGTCTTTATACAATACACCGCCGTGCTACGGTATTTATATCTGCGGCAAGGTATTTAAATGGATCAAAGCCATGGGCGGTCTGGAAGTCATGAAGAAGCGCAATGAAGAAAAAGCAAAAGTGCTGTATGATTTCCTGGATCAGAGCAAGCTCTTCAAAGGAACCGTTGTTCCGGAAGACCGTTCTCTCATGAACGTTCCGTTTGTGACCGGAGATGAGGCGCTTGATGCGGAATTTATCGCCGCTGCCAAAGCTGCCGGTTTTGAAAACTTAAAGGGACACAGAACCGTTGGCGGTATGAGAGCTTCCATCTACAATGCAATGCCGAAGGAAGGCGTTGAGAAGCTGGTAGCATTCATGAAGAAGTTTGAAGAGGAGCATGCGTAATGTACAAGTATCATTGCTTAAATCCGATCGCGCAGGTCGGACTCGATAAATTTACACCGAATTTTACAAAGACAGAGGAAGTCGATCAGGCAGAGGGCATCCTGGTACGTTCCGCTTCCATGCATGAGATGAAATTCTCCGACGATCTGCTTTGCGTAGCCCGTGCCGGAGCCGGCGTCAACAATATTCCGTTGGATGATCTTGCTTCCAGAGGTGTTGTGGTATTTAATACTCCGGGCGCCAATGCAAACGGCGTTAAGGAACTCGTGATCGCAGGTATGCTGCTGGCATCCAGAGATGTCATCGGCGGCGTGGAATGGGTACGCGAGAGCAAGGACAATGCAGACATTGCCAAAGCAGCCGAGAAAGAGAAAAAGCGCTTTGCAGGTACAGAACTGATGGGTAAAAAGCTCGGTATCATCGGCCTTGGTGCGATCGGCGTCAAGGTAGCCAATACCGCCAGACACTTCGGCATGGAAGTATATGGCTATGATCCGTATCTGTCCATCAATGCCGCATGGAACTTAAGCCGTGACGTTCATCACGTGACCAACGTGGATGACATTTACGAGTATTGTGATATTATCACCATTCATGTGCCGCTTCTCGATTCCACCAAAGGAATGGTCAATGCAGAAGCAGTGGCAAAGATGAAGAGAGGCGTCATCCTCTTAAACTTTGCACGTGATGTACTGATGGATGAGAATGCGGTTCTTGAAGGCATCAAGTCCGGTAAGATCCGCAAATACGTAACGGATTTCCCGAACACGACAACAGCCGGACAGGACGGCTGCATCGTGATCCCGCATCTGGGCGCATCCACGGAAGAGTCCGAAGACAACTGCGCAAAGATGGCAGTACAGGAGATGATGAATTACCTGGAGAACGGTAACATCATCAACTCTGTAAACTTCCCGAACTGTGACATGGGCGTTTGCTCTCAGGCAAACAGAATTGCAATCTTCCATAAGAACATTGCAAACATGATCACCAAGTTTACGGCATGCCTCGGCGATGCCGGATTAAATATCACCGATATGACCAATAAGTCCAAAGGCGAGTTTGCATATACGATGATCGATCTGGAGACCAAAGCAGGCGATGATACCATCGAGAAGCTGAAAAATGTCGATGGTGTAATTCGTGTACGTGTAGTAAAATAAATACAGTAAGCCCGCTTTACCGATGGTGAGGCGGGCATTTTCTATTGTTAGGAGAGCATATGGCAGATTTAAGAAGTTTTCGGGCATTTCGACCGACAAGACAACAGGCAGCGACCATCGCAGCACTTCCTTACGATGTCTATAATCGTGAAGAAGCAACGGAAGTGGTATCTCACAATCCGAAATCGTTTCTTGCAATCGATCGTGCGGAAACCGGACTTCCTGCTTCCGTGGATACCTATGCGGATGAAGTGTATGAAAGAGCCAGAGACTTATTGAATACATGGATCCGTGAGGGAGATTTCGTGCAGGATGAAATTCCGATGTATTATCTGTATGCACTGACGATGAACGGTCGCACGCAGCATGGATTTGTGACCTGTGCTTCAGTGGATGATTATTTAAACGGTGTGATCAAGAAACATGAAAACACCAGAGCAGAAAAGGAAGTCGATCGTATCCGTCACGTAGATACCTGCAGTATGCAGACGGGACCGATCTTTTTGGCATATCGTCAGAATGAGGAGTTAAAAGGTCTGCTGTCGGAGATCTTAAAAAAGAGCCCGGAAGTGTCCTTTACATCCGAAGACGGGATCACGCATGAGGTCTGGAAAGTGGCGGAGGAAGATCTGGTAAAGCGCCTCCGCAGAGCTTTTCGCAGACTGGAATCGATCTATATCGCAGACGGTCATCATCGCTGTGCATCGGCCGTAAAGGTCGCGCTGAAGCGCCGGGAGGAACATCCGGACTTTGACGGCAAAGAAGAATTCAATTTCTTTTTATCGGTTCTGTTTCCGGAAGAAGAACTGAAGATCCTGCCGTATCACAGGGTGTTAAAGAGTTTGAACGGCCATACCGTAGAGCAGATCCTTTCTGCGTTGAACGATCATTTTACGGTGACAAAGATCGCTGATGCGACCGATCCCGAGCGCACGGTGCAACCGACTAAAAAAGGAACATTTGCCATGTATCTGGAGCAGTGCTGGTACGCACTTACGCTGACAGATCCGGTCGATCAGTCAGACCCGGTCAAAAGCCTCGATGTCTCGATCCTGCAGGATCTGGTGCTTTCACCGGTCTTTGGCATTACCGATCCGCAAACCGATCGCAACATTGATTTTGTCGGCGGGATCCGTGGCATCAAAGAACTGGAGAGACGCTGTGCGAGCGACTGCGTATGTGCCTTTGCCATGTATCCGACCGATATCCGGGAACTGTTTGCCGTTGCGGATGCCGGCAGACTGATGCCGCCGAAGTCGACCTGGTTTGAGCCAAAGCTTCGCAGTGGACTGTTTTTACATCAAATCTAAGTTTTGTAATGAGGTGGGTATGGACGAAAAATTATATCGCATCATGAATTGGCCGGAGATTGAGAGCATTATTTACGGGGAAGCCGATCATCCGGAAGCACTCCTGGGTGCACATGCGGCGGGAAATTATATTTGTGTGCAGACATTTCAGCCGGGAGCAAGTGAAGTCAAATTACTGCTTCCCGCGACACAGACGATGGTGCCGATGGAAAAGGCGGATGAGGACGGCTATTTTGCCGTACTGATCGCACCCGAGAAGCTGGGAGAATATCGTTTTGAAGTAACCATGGAAGACGGGATAAGAGAGGTACGGGAAGATCCGTACCGTTTCCGTCCCGAACCGGATGAAGAGCGTTTAAACAGATTCCATGCAGGGGTCAATAAGACCATATATGAGCTCTTTGGTGCACATTTGACGGAACTGAACGGGACCAAAGGATGTCTCTTTACCGTTTGGGCACCGAATGCACTTCGCGTATCCGTCATTGGCGAGTTCAATCATTTTGACGGCCGCATGGCGCAGATGATCCGGAGCAAAGACGGCTCCTGTTTTTCGTTATTTATCCCGGGCATCCGTGCCGGAATGGAGTATCAGTATGAGATCCTGCCAAAACACGGGGCAAAGTTTGTCAAAGCGGATCCTTATGCTTTCCAGCAAAACGGAGACGGCACCTGCTCGATCGTCAGCGAAGTGACAGAGGAGTTGGCAGATCTGGATGCATCGCACATCTATGGCGGGGCAAGCGGCAGACCGATGAATGTCTGCGAGGTCCGTCTGTCGGATCTGTTTCTGACAGCCGATGAGCAGCCGGAAAATACGACCCTGGCAAAGCGCCTGATCTCGTATGCCAAAGAACTGCATTATACGCATGTCTTATTGCCGGGGCTGATGAACTGCCTCGATACGCTGCATCATACACCCGATATGATTTCATATTATGCGCCGTCCGGACAGTTTGGCGATGTGACGGAAGTACGGGAGTTTATTTCGCTTCTGCATCAGGAAGGAATCGGCGTTTTGACCGAGTTTCGTGCCGGCGGATTCAGTGCTGTCTGGCAGGGACTTTCGATGTTTGACGGATCTCCCCTGTATGAACCGAAGGAAGAGGCACGCAGGGTAAATCAATCCGATGGACTGGTCTTTTTTGATTTCACCAGCAGAGAAGTGCGTAATTACTTAACAGGCGCGATCCTGTACTGGTCCAAGATCATGGGGATCGACGGTTTTGTATTCCGCAATCTCGGTGCGATCCTGTATCTGGACTTTGGCCGCACCGATGGCAGGGCGTTCTACAACA
Organism: Lachnospiraceae bacterium; assembly: GCA_024699355.1. Classification (GTDB taxonomy): domain Bacteria; phylum Bacillota; class Clostridia; order Lachnospirales; family Lachnospiraceae; genus SIG336. The sequence goes on along the minus strand of JAILPR010000049.1, from coordinate 14,523 downwards.
TTTACGGGGAGACCGTAAACCTGGAAGGCGTGGAATTCCTTCAGCATTTAAATGCGGTTATGGCACAGCGCGAGCCGGGCATTTTGCGGATCGCGGATGATACGACCCTCTGGCAGAATGTGACACAGCCCGGGATCGATGGCGGCCTCGGCTTTGATATGAAGTATGATCATCCGTTTGCGGATCATATCGTCAGATATCTGCATTCCGATTTTTATCTGCGCAGCAGTATGGGCAATCTCCTTACGGATGATATTCTTTACCATTATACGGATGAGTTTATCCTGCCGCTGACACATGCCAAGGTCGGTGCATTTGAAGAGTATCAGTCGCTGCCGGGAGATGAAACGGAAAAACTCGGTGCTTTAAAACTGTTGCTTGGCTGGCAGATGACATATCCCGGCAGAAAGATCCGCAGACTTCAGGCATCCGTCCTGCAGGATTTAAGCGCCCTGCACAAAGAGGAGCCGGTGAGCGAAGAAGATGATGTTGCGTTGATGGACAGCTTTACCACTTACATTTCCGAATTGAACGGATTTTATCTGGCGCATCCTGCGCTGTATGCACTGGATTCGGAAGAGGAAGGCTTTACCTGGGTGGACTTTTTGCATCCGGAGAACGGACGTCTTTCGTTCCTTCGAAAGGGCAAAAACGAGATCACCGGTGAAGAAGAGCTGCTGTTTGTGGTCTGCAACTTTACCCCGACCATGTCCATCAAGCATATTGGGGTGCCGATGGCCGGAACCTACCGGGAGATCTTTCATTCGGATCTGGTCAGATACGGCGGAGTCGGTTTTACCAATACATCACCGAAAAAAGCGCTTGCAAAGAAGGCTGACGGATACCCGAATTCCATCAAATGTAACATCGCTCCGTTATCCATTGCAATCTTTAAAATTGACTTGCAAAAATAGAATCATCCCAGTATAATAAATTTGCTGCTCAAAAATGAGCGGCAAGATGCTAGAATAGCGCAGTTGGTAGCGCAACTGATTCGTAATCAGTAGGTCGAGGGTTCGAGTCCCTTTTCTAGCTCGCAGAAAGCCGGGATAGCGAAAGTTATCCCGGTTTTGTGTTGTGGAAATGTAGGACGGCCCACTGGTCGCCCTGAAAGTTTGAGGTTGTTTGATTCATGAAGATCAAAATTGTCTCCGGACAGGAAAAAAAGGTATCGCTCCGGAGCCGGATAATGCATCATGTCATGGCGTCCATGGGACTTGTCGTCAATATTCTTGCAGGCGTCCTATTTCCGATCCTGACATTTTTTCTGTTAGAAAGTTATACGCACAATGTGTTTGAAAAAATGCGTCCGGGCCTGATCCTGTTTAATTTTCTGTTCTACTGGATGAGTGCGGTACTGTTGTTTGGACTGTTTGGAAAGCTTCGTACGGCGCTGATGTCACAGACCGCATTTTTTGGCATCCTTGGCCTTGCCAATTACTATGTCATGCAATTTCGCGGCAATCCGATTCTGCCCTGGGATATTTATTCGATCAAGGTGGCAGCCAGTGTCTCCGACAATTATGATTATTCCCTGCCGCAGGATGTGCTGCATGTGATTTTTTTGTTTTTACTGCTGCTCTTTGCGGAAGCATTACTTTGTACGGCGGTGGTATCGAAACAAAAGATCCTGCGTCTGATCCTGGTTGGTGTTTCGGTCGCCGGCATTGGCGTCTATACACATGTGTTGCATGTGGATTCCATGGTGTCCAAACTGCATTTATATGATAAGCTGTTTACCCCGGATACCATGCAGTACAAAGATGGCAGTGTGGTTGCCTTCCTGATGGAACTGGAATATCTGACGGTGCAAAAGCCGGCCGGATATTCGGTGGAAGAGGCACAGGAGATCCTGGCATCTGAAGGTGGCATATCGATCGCGGATCATGCGCTTACCGCAGCGCATACGCCGAACATCATCGTCGTCATGAACGAAGCGTTTTCCGATCCGGCGGTGCTGTGTGATCTGACTGCGTCCGAAGACTATATGCCGTTTGTGCATTCTCTGCAGAACGGCGGTGAAAATGCGGTCACAGGTTATCTGGATGTCTCCGTACTCGGAGGAAATACCGCAAATACGGAATTTGAATTTCTGACCGGAAACACGATGGCGTTTCTGACCGACGGGTCGGTTGCTTATCAGCAGTATATCCATCAGGAGATTCCATCGGTGGTGTCGCTGTTAAACGCCTATTCTTATGAAACGATCGCAATGCATCCGTACAAAGCGGCAGGCTGGAACCGAAATACCGTCTATCCCCTGATCGGGTTTGACCGCTCCCTGTTTCTCGATGATTTTGAGGATCCGGAGTATATTCGAAGTTATGTTTCGGACCGGTCCTGCTTTGAAAAGATCAAGTCGTTGTATGAAGAAAAAGAAGCGGGCACGCCGATGTTTGTCTTTAACGTGACCATGCAGAATCATGGCAGTTACACGAAAGAGTCCGAGAATTTCACACCGGATGTGACCGTAGAGGGCGTGGATTGTTTTGCAACCTCGCAGTATTTGTCGCTGATCAAGGTTTCCGATGCGGCGCTTTCCGAGTTATGTGACTATTTTGCGGCGCAGGAGGAAGAGACCATCATCGTGATGTTCGGGGATCATCAGCCGGCAACAAGTGTCTATAATCCGATCGTCAAGGCACAGGGCGATAACATCAACAACTGGACGGATGAAGAAAAAAACCGGCAGTACCTGGTACCGTTCGTTATTTGGGCAAATTATGATATCGAAGAAGCTTCCGACGTCTCCATGAGTGTGAATTATCTTCCGCAATATCTGCTGAAGATAGCAGGTCTTGAGGGAGACGGTTATATGAATTATCTGGATACACTGTATGAACAGTTTCCGGTGATCTCGGGCAGACGTATTCAGACAAGCGATGGCAGCTCTTATGAAAAGAGTGATGCATTATCCTTATTCGAAGAAGATCTTTCGATCTATCAGGCGTTGCAATACTATCGGATCTTTGATTTTCAAGTGGGAGATATTCAGTAATGAGCAGTTCTCGTTTTCGCGTTGCGAAACAGACACAGGAGCATAGTAAATGGGGGGATCGAATGCCGCAGCATCCGGGAAAGATCGCGATGGTGCTTTCCTTTTTGATCCCTGTGCTTGTCATGCTTGTCATTGCGATCCAAAAGGATCTGTATCCGTTTGGGGACAAGTGCTTTTTGCGCTCTGATCTGTATAACCAGTATCTGCCGTTTATGGTAGAGTTGCAGCGCAAATTAAAGGCGGGAGAGAGCCTTGGCTACGCCTGGAGACTTGGCCTTGGTACCGATTTTGCCGGGGTCTATGCCTATTATCTGGCCTGCCCGTTAAACTTTCTTTGTGTTCTGGTTCCGACCACACATCTGATTGAGTTTATGACCGTGCTGATCTTTTTGAAGCTTGGCATGTGCGGGCTGACCATGTGCTATTATCTGCGCAAACACTTCGGGCAGGAACGTCTTGTCAGTGTGTGCTTTGCGATCATGTATGCCTTATCCGGCTTTACTGCGGCCTATAACTGGGACATTATGTGGCTCGATGTTGTCTATTTGTTTCCGCTCGTGATCCTCGGGCTGGAAGAGGTGATGGAAGGCAAAGGGCTGTTTCGCTACCCGATTTTTCTGGCGCTGACCATTTATACCAATTACTATCTGGCAATCATGGTCTGCATGTTTATCGTGTTATATTTCGTGGTCCTGAGCATCAATCTGCCGGCAGAGCGTTTTTGGATCAATCTTGGAAAAGTTGCGGGACTCTCGGTGCTTTCCGGAGCGCTTTCCGCATTTGTGGTCCTGCCCGGCGGCATGGCGATCCTGCAGACCGGCTTTTCCGGTTCGACATTTCCCTCGAGCGTGAAGTTCTACTTCAATGAACTCGGTGTGATCGCCAGACACATGATGAATGTGTCTGTGGAACTGAAAAATGATCATTGGCCGAACATTTATTGCGGTGTCGCTGTCTTTTTTCTGTTGCCGCTGTATCTGATGACCAAACAGATTCCGTTAAAGAAAAAAATCCCAATGGCATTTTTGGTGATCTTATTTATCGAAAGCTATCGGATCAATGTCTTAAACTTTATCTGGCACGGGTTTAATTATCCGGATTCCCTTCCTGCGCGGCAGGCGTTTATTTACATATTTGTGCTGCTGGTGATGGGGTATGAAGCGTTCCTGCTGATCCGGGAACAGAGCCGCTGGAAACTGATTTCCTGTTATGCGATCGGCGCGATCATCGTGCTGATCTGCATGAAATTTGCAAAGCCTGCGGAAGATTACGAAAATCATGCAGCTGCGCTGACGCTGCTGTTTTTGACCAGTTATTGTATCCTGGGTGTCTCTTATTTGAGCAAAAACGTCGGCAGGATGTTTCTGGTCGCACTGGTGATCGTCTTTACGACGTTTGAGGTCGGGATCAACACCTATCAGACGTCTGTCAGCACGGTCACAAGGAGTAAATATTTAAAGACCTATACCAAAAACCTTGAGATGGCTGAGGCTGTTTCAGCCATTGATGACGGCGTCTACAGGATCGACAAAAACAACCGCATGACCAAAAATGACGGTGCATTATCCGGTTTTATGACGGCAACGATCTTTTCGAGCACATCCAATGCCGGCGTGGTGAATTTCTATACGGCACTGGGAATGGATCACAGTAAGGTTTATTACAATTTCGACGGTGCTACGCCTCTGACGGCTGCGATGCTCGGCGTGAAATATTTTGTGACCGATACGACGTACGATTGGTCGGATGCTTATCATACGAACCGCACGGATGTGGATGTGCAGTCACTGTATTTGATGGATGAGCGGACGTCGATCGGCTATGCGCTGCCGGAGAGTATCGCAAATGCGTTATCGCTGGAAGGGGAAAATGCATTTGAACTGCAAAATGCGTTCGGCAGTGCACTCGGGGCTTCCGGGAATCTGTTTTTCAGAAGTAATATCACTGCAGATGAGGAGACAATCGCATTTACCGTCAATACGCCGAGCACCTATTACTTTAGTGTCTTACATGCATCCAAGACCAGGGGCGATACGATCAAACTGATCGTAACGGATCGAAACGGGAATGAGGTTCGCAGCAAGACATATAAAAATTGTCGCAAATCCTATCTGCTGAATCTCGGCTACTTAAATGAAGGGGATGAAGTTACGTTGGAGACAACGACCGGAACGTTTGAAGAGGTCGATCTGAATCTCTATCGTTTAAATGAACCTGCGATGAATGAAGCGTTACAGACCCTTCTGCAAAATACGTTGACGGTAACGGATTTTTCCTCTAATCATCTCGAAGGGGAGATCACCACGGCAGAAGGAGAAGAACTGATCCTGGCCATTCCGTCGGATTCGGGCTGGAGTGTATGGGTTGACGGGGAAGAATCCGAAGTAAAGGAATTTGCGGATGCATTTATCGCGATCCCGTTAAGCGCAGGAGATCATCACATTACACTGCATTATCGGCCGAGCGGTATGATTGCCGGCATCGTGCTGAGCATTGCGGCACTTGCGATATTTATCCTTTTAGTATATCTTTGTAAATGTAGAAAATCGCGCACGGAAGATGAGGCGCTGCGTGCATGTTGACCATAGGGGGAATGATGGACAAAGAACGATTGGCGAAAGCCGGAATTGATCTACAGGATATGGAAGAGCGCTTTGAAGGGCATGACGATATTTTTGAAAAATATCTCTGGAGATTCAAAGACGATAAGCATATGCAGGGAGTCAGAGAAGGTCTTGCGGCCGAAGATTATGACAAGATCCTCGAAGAAGCCCATGCGATGAAGGGCTTATCCGGGACGCTTTGTATGCAACAGCTGTATCTGGACAGTTCGGATGTTGTCCTTGCGGTCCGCAATGCGGAATACGATAAGGTATCCGGTTTGATTCATAAGATGGAAGATTCTTATGAGAAGATCATGAATTTATACGTATAAATCTGATAGGAAGAGAGAAGTACTATGGCACAGCTTTGGGGTGGACGTTTTACCAAAGAGACGGATCAAAACGTTTACATGTTTAATGCATCACTGGGATTTGATCATAAGCTCTATCGGGAGGACATCCGCGGCAGCATTGCACATGCAACGATGCTTTGCGAGCAGGGCATCCTTACGGAAGAAGAAAAAACGTCGATCATTGACGGATTGAACGGGATCCTGCAGGACATCGAGGATCAGAAGTTATCTTTTGAGCCACAGTATGAGGACATTCATAGTTTTGTCGAGTCCCATCTGATCGATCGGATCGGTGATGCAGGCAAAAAACTGCATACCGGTCGCTCCAGAAACGATCAGGTCGCACTGGATATGCGCCTGTATACCAGAGAAGAGATCTTTGCGACAGACAAAGAGTTGCGCGAACTGTTATCGGTCCTGCTGTCTTTGATGAAAGACAATCTGGAAACCTATATGCCGGGCTTTACCCATTTGCAGAAAGCACAGCCAACGACGCTGGCGCATCATCTTGGAGCTTATTTTGAAATGTTTAAACGCGATCGCATGCGCCTTGCGGATCTCTACGAACGGATGAATTATTGTCCGCTCGGGGCAGGCGCGCTGGCAGGGACCACCTATCCGCTCAACAGAGCGCGTACCGCGGAATTGTTATCGTTTACCGGACCGACATTAAACAGTATGGATTCGGTTTCGGATCGTGATTATGTGATCGAATTTTTATCGGCGCTTTCCGTGATCATGATGCATCTGAGCAGATTCAGTGAGGAGATCATCCTTTGGAACAGCAATGAATATCGATTTGTGGAAATTGATGATGCATTTTCCACGGGATCTTCGATCATGCCGCAGAAAAAGAATCCGGATATTGCGGAACTGGTCAGAGGAAAGACCGGTCGCGTCTATGGCGCTTTAATGAGTCTGCTGACTACGATGAAGGGAATTCCGCTTGCTTATAACAAAGATATGCAGGAAGATAAAGAACTGGCTTTTGATGCGATGGAGACCGTACAGCATTGTCTGGTGGTATTCACCGGAATGATCCGTACGATGAAATTCAACTCTGATGTGATGGCCAAAAGTGCCATGCGTGGATTTACCAATGCCACGGATGCTGCAGACTATCTGGTACGCAAAGGGGTACCGTTTCGAGATGCGCATGGCATCATCGGACGCCTTGTGTTATACTGTATCGAACAAAACAAAGCCATCGATGAGTTATCACTTCGGGAACTGCAGGAGATCTGCCCGACCTTTGAAGAGGATCTCTATGAGGCGATCAGTTTAAAGACCTGTGTGGAGAAGCGCCTGACCATCGGTGCACCGGGTCCGGAACAGATGAAACAGGTCATTGCGCTGGAAGAGGAGTATCTGCAAACATACCCGGCGTTGGCATAAAGAACGCCTGTGTCGACAGGCAACGGCTCCGGCCGTATGAAAAAGAGGAGAAGAGGAAAGAACATGAGTGAAAAGTTAAGCGTTGGTATCCTTGGCGGTACAGGTATGGTCGGACAGAGATTTATTTCTCTGCTGGAGAATCATCCCTGGTTTGAAGTAAAAGTCATTGCGGCAAGTCCGAGATCTGCAGGCAAGACTTATGAAGAGGCAGTGGGCGGCCGTTGGAAAATGACCACTCCGATGCCGGAAGCAGTCAAGAAGATCGTTGTCATGAACGTCAACGAAGTAGAAAAAGTTGCTTCTCAGGTGGATTTTGTATTCTCGGCAGTGGATATGACCAAAGACGAGATCAAAGCGATCGAAGAAGCTTATGCAAAGACCGAGACTCCGGTTGTTTCCAACAACAGTGCGCATCGTTGGACACCGGATGTACCGATGGTTGTTCCGGAAATCAACCCGGAGCACTTTGAAGTCATCAAAGATCAGAAGAAGAGACTGGGGACTACCAGAGGATTTATCGCTGTAAAGCCGAACTGCTCCATTCAGAGTTATGCTCCGGTATTAACTGCATGGAAAGAGTTTGAGCCGTATGAAGTTGTGGTAACTACATATCAGGCGATTTCCGGTGCCGGCAAGACCTTTAAGGAGTGGCCGGAAATGGAAGGTAATATCATCCCGTTCATCGGTGGAGAGGAAGAAAAGAGTGAAAAAGAACCGCTGCGTATCTGGGGGAAAGTGGAAGGCGGCGTGATCGTACCGGCGACTTCTCCGGTGATCACCAGCCAGTGCATCCGTGTTCCGGTATTAAACGGCCATACGGCAGCTGTATTTGTAAAGTTTAAGAAGAAACCGACCAAAGAGCAGCTGATCGAAAAGCTTCGCAGCTTCTCCGGACTTCCGCAGGAACTGGATCTGCCGAGTGCACCGAAGCACTTCATCCAGTATCTGGAAGAAGACAACAGACCGCAGGTTAGTATGGATGTGGATTATGAGAGAGGCTTCGGCATCAGCGTCGGTCGTCTGCGTGAAGACACCGTGTATGACTGGAAGTTTGTCGGCTTATCTCACAATACCGTACGTGGTGCGGCAGGCGGTGCCGTTCTTTGTGCAGAAACATTAAAAGCAAAAGGTTACATCACCAAGAAATAAGATCATACATCTATGAAAACGGAGCAGCACTTCGGTGCTGCTTCTTTTGTGTCTGCGCATCCTACTTGCATGCACATGGAAATAACGCTAAAATTAAATTTGGATTTATTGTTAGTGTATTCATTGAGATTCAGTTTCCAATTGTCAGGGTATGTGTATGAATTACAGAGAATCGGAACATCGCTATTTGAACAATTATTATGAGAAACAGGGCAGTGCTGCGATCGTGGTTTACGGTCAGGAGGGCGTCGGTAAACGACGCTTTTTACAGGAGTTTATCGCAGATAAATTTGCCTGGCAGTATGTTTGTCGTAATTGTGAGGACAGAGAACAGCGCTTCCAGCTACGCGAAGAACTCGGGAGACTTCATCGTGCGGATGAAAGCGGAAATCTGATCAATAACCTGCCGCAATTCCCGGCTTGGGGAGAACTCTTTGAAGCCATGGCACAGGGCCATGATGTGCTCGTTTTTTATCATTTTGATCATTTATTTGCGCAGGGAAGTGAGTTCTTATCGGCACTGGGCAGTTTTCTGAAAGCGCATACAAACGGACGGATGCTGGTACTTCTTGTGACGGATTCGATCCGCTGGACGGAAAACAGTATGCTTCGTCAAATGAAGCGAAACGCATTGCTGCTGACCGGTCTGTTAAAGATCCGGCCGCTTTCGTTTTACAGGATGCGCGAATTATATCCGGAAATCGATCTGCATGATGCGGTGATCTATTACAGTGTCCTTGGCGGCTTTCCGAATCGCTGGGCATTGCTGGATACGCAAAAAAGTGTGGAAAACAACATCATTGATCTGTTTTTATCGCCGTTTGCGCCGCTCTCTCTTTCGTATCATAAGATCCTTTCGGGGGAACTGAGGGAGTTGAATGTCTATCAGACGATCCTGGGGTACCTTGGCAATGAGATGCGAAAACTGAATGACATTCATCAACAGACCGAATTTTCCAGAGCCAAGATCAGCGTTTATTTAAAGAATCTGATGCAGATGGAAGTGGTGGAAAAGGTATTTTCCGTGGATACCCCCGGCAGGGATCGGACCCAAAAGGGGCTGTATCGGATTTCCGATCCGCTTTTGGCATTTTATTTCCGTTTTGTTTTTCGTCATCAGACGGACTGTGAAGTGTTAAATGATGCGGAAGAGTTTTATAATAAGCACATTGCTGCATTTATCGAGGATCATGCCGGAATTTATTTCCGCCGCATTTGCCTCGAATATATCGAGCGTGAAATTGCCGCCGGCAGGATCAATCTGCAGGTGGAAGAGGCCGGAGAGTGGATTGGCAAGAAAGCATCGCTGGATCTGTTGATCGAAAGTGATGACGGAGAAGCCCTGGTCGGCATTTGCAATTTCCATCATGAGATGATCACGGAGGAAGATCTGGAATGGCTCCATTTTGCCTGCAAACAGGCCAGGATCTCGCCGACCATGATCTGTCTGTTTTCCATGCAGACATTTTCCGAGAGTGTTCTGATGAAGGCACATCAGGAAGATCAAATCAGTTTATTCGGTAAAGAGGAATTAGATGGGTAAAAGTTTATACATCGCGGAGAAACCGAGCGTTGCGCAGGAATTTGCCAAGGCCTTAAAGTTAAATACCGCAAGGCGCGACGGATATCTCGAATCGGAAGAGGCGATCGTGACCTGGTGTGTCGGACATCTGGTGACGATGAGCTATCCGGATGCATATGATGAAAAATATAAGAAGTGGTCACTTGATACGATTCCGTTTATCCCGGAAGAGTTTCGTTATGAAGTCATTCCCGGTGTCAAAAAGCAGTTTCAGATCGTCAGCGGACTGTTAAACCGTGAAGATGTCACCTGCATTTATGTCTGTACGGACTCCGGGCGTGAAGGAGAATATATTTATCGGCTGGTGGAAGCGCAGTCCGGTGTACAGGGGAAGGAGCGCAAGCGTGTCTGGATCGATTCACAGACCGAAGAAGAGATCCTTCGCGGGATCCGGGAAGCCAAAGATGAATCCGAGTACGATAATCTTTGTGCATCCGCATATCTGCGTGCCAAAGAAGATTATTTGATGGGCATCAATTTTTCCCGTGCATTGACACTGAAGTTCAGTTATCCGGTCAAGACCTATCTAAACGCCGATAAATGTGTGGTCTCGGTCGGTCGCGTCATGACCTGTGTCCTTGGGATGGTCGTGAAACGTGAACGGGAGATCCGGAATTTTGTCAAAACACCGTTTTACCGCGTGATGAATCAGATCGCGATCGGTACCGAAAGCATCGATGGAGAATGGCGCGCCGTAGAAGGCTCTGCATATCTGAATTCGCCGCTTCTCTATAAAGAGAACGGATTCAAAAAAGAAGAGGATGCGAAACACCTGATCGATACGCTTACCGCTCAGAATGCGCCGCTGATCGTCGCCAATATCGAAAAGAAAAAAGAAGTCAAGAATCCGCCGCTCTTATATAATCTGGCGGAACTGCAAAACGACTGCTCCAAGCTCTTTAAGATCAGTCCGGATCAGACGCTGAGTATCATTCAGGAATTGTATGAGAAAAAACTCTGCACCTATCCCCGTACCGATGCCCGTGTCTTATCGAGTGCGGTGGCAAAGGAGATCCATAAAAATATCCAGGGGCTGACCCGGTATCCTGTCTGCGCGGAATATGCCACGCAGATCCTGCAGGAGAAACGCTATGCCGGGATCGCCAAAACCAAGTATACGAATGATAAGTTGATCACCGATCATTATGCGATCATCCCGACCGGTCAGGGCTTACAGAATCTGCAGGGCCTGCATGCGACGGCGGCACGGGTCTATGAGATCATTGTCCGCAGGTTCTTAAGCATTTTTATGCCCTCGGCGGTATATCAAAAGATTGCGCTGACGACCACAAGCGGTTCGGAAAGCTTTTTCTCCAATTTCAAAGTCCTAAAGGAGGAAGGCTATCTTGCCCTGATGAACTATTCGTTTACCGGCAAAAAAGATGCATCCGCAGCGCAATCCAAAGATGCGGAAGCTGCGCAGACAGCCACAGACGGCAAAGAGAACACTTCCGCAGAGGAGAAAGACGAAGAAGAAACCTCCTGTGATGAGGAACTTTTGATAGCGCTTTCCGAATTGAAAAAAGGAGCGGAATTATCAAGCAACGGCTATGTGATCAAGCCGGGAGAGACTTCGCCACCGAAGCGGTATAATTCCGGAAGCATGATCCTGGCGATGGAGAATGCGGGACAGTTCATCGAGGATGAAGAACTTCGCTCGCAGATCAAAGGCTCCGGCATCGGCACGAGTGCCACCAGAGCGGAGATCTTAAAGAAACTGGTCAACAATGATTATCTGGCCCTGAACAAAAAGACGCAGATCATCACGCCGACCTTCCTGGGAGAGATCATTTATGAAGTCGTTAACGCCTCGATCAGTTCGCTTTTAAATCCTGAACTGACCGCCAGCTGGGAAAAAGGCCTGACGATGGTGGCGCAGGGAGAGATCGCGGAAGATGTCTATATGGGCAAACTGGATCAGTTTGTACGCAATAAGACCAATCAGATCAAGCAGGTACGTAATCAGACGAGTCTGTATCGCAATTTTGATCAGTTCGCGCAGTTTTACAAAACCACAAAGAAGAAATGATTCGAACAGCATTACGAGTCAGAAGAAGAAAAGATTCGAACCTCATAACGAATCGGAAGGACAAGTATGGAAGAATGTAAGATCAGCAATTTATATGATTTAAACGAGACGCTTGCAGGCGCCTATTTACAACAGTTCACCTATCCATGGGAAGCACTTTCCGGAATTAAGGATCTGATCCTGACCCTTGGAAAAAGCCTTGATCTACAGGTGTATGAAGAAGTCAAAGAACATGTCTGGGTGGCCAAAAGCGCAACGGTGTATCCGACCGCATGGCTCAACGGCCCCTGTATCATTGGTGAGCGGACGGAAGTCCGCCACGGTGCCTTTGTCCGTGGAAATGCTCTGGTAGGCAATGACTGCGTGGTCGGCAATTCCGTCGAACTGAAAAACGTGATCCTGTTTAATCACGTGCAGGTGCCGCATTACAATTATGTCGGTGACAGTATCCTCGGTGTTTACTCCCACATGGGGGCAGGCTCCATTACCTCCAACGTCAAAAGCGATAAGCAGCTTGTCGTTGTGAAAGGCTGCGATGAGAAGATCGAAACTGGTTTAAAGAAGTTTGGCGCGATGCTGGGCGATCATGTGGAGGTCGGATGTAATTCCGTCTTAAATCCGGGTACCGTGATCGGCAGAAATTCGAATGTCTATCCGACCAGTTGTGTGCGCGGGGTGATCCCTGCAAACTCGATCCATAAAAATAACGGCACCGTGATCACGAAACAATAATGCAGGGATGGAAGCATCTTTGCGGGAAATGAAAAAACAAGGAGTTTACGAAGTTTTTACTGGCGTTTTAGATGCAGTTGTGAGATAATCTTCCTAGCGCACTGACGGGACTACTATGCCCTGTCGAAAATCAAACTTATGGAAGGAGTTTCACATGATCTATTCTAAAGAAGTGGAAGAAATGTGCCCTGTAGCTCAGGGTGTTCACCATGGCTGCGCGCCGATCCCGGAAGAAGCAAAATGGGTTCAGGCAAAGAGAGTTGAAGATATTTCCGGCTTTACCCATGGTGTAGGCTGGTGTGCACCTCAGCAGGGAGCATGCAAGTTATCTTTAAATGTAAAGGATGGTATTATCCAGGAGGCTCTTGTTGAGACAATCGGTTGCTCCGGTATGACACATTCTGCTGCTATGGCATCGGAAATTTTACCGGGCTTAACTGTTATGGAAGCTTTAAACACTGACCTTGTTTGCGATGCGATCAACACCGCAATGAGAGAGCTGTTCCTTCAGATCGTTTACGGTCGTTCTCAGAGTGCATTCTCAGAAGACGGTCTGCCGATCGGTGCAGGTCTTGAAGATCTTGGTAAAGGTCTTCGCAGCCAGGTTGGTACCATGTACGGTACATTGAAAAAAGGTCCTCGTTATCTTGAAATGGCTGAGGGTTATGTCACAGGTATCGCGCTTGACAAAGATGATCAGATCATTGGCTATCAGTTTGTAAACTTTGGCAAAATGGCTGATTTCATTAAGAATGGCGACGATGCTGTAACTGCATTTGAGAAAGCAAAAGGTCAGTATGGCCGTGTGGACGATGCAGTTCGTATCATTGACCCGAGAAAAGAATAAGATAGGAGGATGCTGCAATGGCTTTATTTGAATCATACGAGAGAAGAATTGATCAGATCAATTCAGTATTAAACAGTTACGGCATTTCTTCTATTGAAGAAGCCGAGAAAATCACAAAAGATGCAGGTCTGGATGTTTACGATCAGGTAAAGAAGATCCAGCCGATCTGCTTTGAAAATGCTTGCTGGGCTTACACGGTAGGTGCAGCGATCGCAATCAAGAAAGACTGCAGAAGAGCAGCAGATGCTGCAGCTGCAATCGGAGAAGGTCTTCAGGCATTCTGTATTCCGGGATCCGTAGCAGATACCCGTAAGGTAGGTCTTGGCCATGGTAACCTCGGCAAGATGCTTCTGGAAGAGGATACCGACTGCTTCTGTTTCCTTGCAGGACATGAGTCTTTTGCCGCTGCAGAAGGTGCCATCGGTATCGCTGAGAAGGCAAACAAGGTTCGTCAGAAACCGCTGCGTGTCATCTTAAACGGTCTTGGCAAAGATGCTGCAAAGATCATTTCCCGTATCAACGGCTTTACCTTTGTAGAGACTGAATACGATCCGTATACCAATACGGTGAAAGAGATCGAAAGAATCCCGTATTCCGAAGGTCTTCGTTCCAAAGTAAACTGCTATGGTGCAAATTCCGTTCCGGAAGGTGTTGCGATCATGTGGAAAGAAAACGTAGAAGTATCCATCACCGGTAACTCTACCAATCCGACCAGATTCCAGCATCCGGTAGCAGGTACATACAAGAAAGAGCGTGTTGAAGCCGGTAAGAAGTACTTCTCCGTAGCTTCCGGCGGTGGTACGGGTCGTACCCTGCATCCGGATAACATGGCTGC
>JAILPR010000047.1 GCA_024699355.1 Lachnospiraceae bacterium | reverse complement strand
AGCAGAAAAACGCACGGCGTAGCCGTGCGTCTATCCGCGATGTTTACGCTTATTCAAATACCGGCGTTGTGCCGTTTTGTGCGATCGCAATATAAGTCTTACCGGTGTTTAATACGATCTCGTTACCGTTCTCGTCATAGTACTTGGTCGGTTCATAATCCGAGAGTTTGGTCCAGACGATCGGGATCACCTTTCCCTTGGTGACATAGTAACCCGGCTGGTTTGCTGCCAGCATGTCAAAGGCCAGATAGCCTTTTTCATCGAGTACGTGGCTTTCGGTGAACTGGATGATGATGTTATCAAATGCCAGCTGCTCGCCGGTCACTGCATCGACCTGCTCGGAGTTGTGGAGCCACTTTAAATAAGTGCCGCTCTCTTCATCGTATTCAAAATAAGACTTGGTTACCGGGAAGACATCGATCAGGTTGACCTTGGTCGCATCCTTTGCAGAGCTGTAAGACGCTAAGGTATTTGGATCAGAGCTGCTTGCAAAGGTAAAGTGATCTGCATTCCAGTATTTGCTTCTGTGCTCTGCTTCGTATCCAAGGCTTGTCATCGCGCTGGTGATGTTTTCACCGCTGATGTATGCATTGTGCGGTGCTGCCTTATCGCTGGATCTAAAGAAGGCATTGGAGCCCGGTGCGCTACCGCCGGTGCCGTATTCATTGGTACCGGAGATGTTGTTGACATCCGATCTGGTGATCAGATCCTGCATGTAGAATACGCCGCCGAAGTGAACCAGGATGCTGTCCCACTCCATGGACGGATAAATGTAATATGCACGGCAGCTTCTGACGTTACCGATCTTTTCCATTTCCTGCCAGCCTTCGATGACAGCCAGCTGTCTGGAAATGCTGCCTTCTTCCATCGCTTCATAAAGTACGCCTGCATTGCCGATGTTGTACTGCGGCTGTGCCTCAGAGTCTGTCGGCATCATGACTGCGATCGGACGGGAATTTGCGACTTCTTCGAGTACCCATTCGTTGGTCAGAGAGCTTCTGACGTAGCCTTCGCCCGGTGCTTCATCGCTATCTGCCGCTTCCTGTGTCTCTTCTGCGGTTTCGCTCTCTACGGTCTCTTCCTCTGCCGGGATCGTCTCATAGATCGTGATATCCTGGATCTCGGATGCGGTCTCTTCCTTCTCCTTGCCGCAGCCTGTTACCAGTGCTGCGATCATTGCCACGCTTAAGATCAGTGCTGTACTTTTTTTCTTCATTCTCTACCTCGCTTTTTGTTATTCACCTAAACCGTTTTCGATTGCCGTGATCAGTGCCTTCAGTGCTTCCTCTTCATCCACGCCCTCGCATACGATCTCGATCTCATCCCCGCATTTGACGCAGGCGCCAAGGACACTGAGTACACTCTTTGCATTGGCGGTATTTTCGCGATAGGTAAATGTAATGTGCGATTTGTATTGCATTGCTTCCTTGCACAGGATGCCTGCCGGTCTTAGGTGTAATCCTGTCGGATTTTTAATGACCACTTTCTGACTTACCATGTTGATCCTTCTTTCTTTGCTCAGCCTGCTTTCGCAGTGCCGACATCTCAGCCCAGCTTCTCCTCAATCAGCTGTGCCAGTTTCTCAGCTTCCTCCTGAATCTCATTGGCGTCTTTGCCTTCGATCATGACACGCACCAGCGGCTCCGTACCGCTCGGGCGGATCAGGACACGTCCCTCACCGGCAAATTTCTGCTCGATTGCTTCGATCGCTTTCGCGATTTCCGCATCCTCCATATAAGATTCCTTCTTACTGTTTGCCACACAGGCATTTACCAGAGCCTGCGGCAATACATGCATGATGCCTGCCAGCTCCGAGAGAGATTTGCCGCTCTCTTTGACCACCTGCAACAGATGCAGTGCGCTCACCAGGCCATCTCCCGTTGTATTATCGTCTAAATAAATGACATGTCCGGACTGCTCGCCGCCGATGTTGGCGCCGATCTCCTGCATGCGCTCCAGGACATACCGGTCACCGACCTTGGTCACTTCAAGCTTGATCCCCTGCTCTTTTGCCATGATCGTCAGTCCCAGGTTGGACATGACGGTTACGACAACCGTATCCAGCTTTAAAGTGCCCTTCTTCTTCATGTCGTTTGCAACGATCGCCATGATCTGATCGCCATCGACCAGATCTCCTTTTTCATCGACCGCCAGGAGTCTGTCCGCATCGCCGTCAAATGCAAGTCCCAGCGCTGCGTGCTCCTTTACGACGCGTTTCATCAGCTCGCCCATATGTGTCGAGCCGCAATTGGCATTGATGTTGGTGCCATCCGGCTGATTGTGGATCGCGATGACCTCCGCACCAAGCTGCTTTAACGCTTCCACCGAGGTATAGTACGATGCGCCCTCTGCGCAGTCGACCACGATCTTCATGCCCTTAAGGCTCACCGGTACGGACTCGACCGCGTGCGTAATGTACTTCTCTGCGGCATTGTCCTTATACGTGATCCTACCAAGCTTTTTGCCCGTCGGCAGGTCGATTCCCGCCATGTTCGAGCGGATCAGCTCTTCAATTTCATCTTCAAGTGCATCCGGCAGTTTAAAGCCGTTGCCATCGAAAAATTTGATGCCGTTAAATTCTACCGGATTGTGCGATGCGCTGATCACAACGCCCGCATCCGCGTGATATGCTCTGGTCAGATAAGCCACTGCCGGGGTCGGGATGACGCCGACGCAAATGCAGTTGGCGCCGACGCTGCAGGCACCTGCCATCAGGGCGTTGGATAACATATCGCCGCTGATCCTCGTATCATATCCGACCACGATCGTGGGCTGATGCGCGTTTTCCTTGGTCAGTACATATGCGCCCGCCTGACCGAGCTGCAGTGCCAGCATCGGTGTCAGTTCGTCATTGGCTACGCCTCTGACACCGTCTGTTCCGAAAAGTCTTGCCATATTTTAATCTTACTCCGTTGTTGTATTTTCTTCTTCTGAGCTCTCGCTGCTCACGATGAGCCCTGCCTCGATCGTCTCGTTTAACCTAACGCCTTCCGGCAGGTTAAATTCAAGTTCGACACCGTAGTTGCCTTCACTCAGCTCGGTGATGCCCTGTTCGCTCATCCACACCGCGACATCAAAGTCTTCCACAACGCTTGCTGCGGTAAGCGTGCTGACTGCAGACTGTACGCCGGTGATCGAGATCGTAAAGCTCTCTCCCAGAGAACCGATCTCACAGGTGAGATTCTCCGGTCCGTTGATCGCCTTGATCGAATCCGAATTAATCGTGATCTCTTTGGTCACTTCACGCTCAATGTGAACCGTTACCGTGATGATGCCGTCGGAAACGTTGGTCGCCAGACTCGTGCCGCTTGGCAGGTAATCCGCGATATCGATCTCTGTGGTCATGTCACTGCTTTGTCCGGTGACATTTAACGCATCTTCCGGAATCGCGATCTCTGTGATCTGTGACAGGGTCGAATTCGATCCCGCGATCGTTACCGTCGCCGGTTCCGCATCGATCTCGCCGGTCATCGCATAACCGTCCGCCGGTGTTCCGCTTGCGGTAAAGACGAGCGGCACTTCTTTGGTCGGCAGGATCTTGATCGTCGCGATGACGCTTTCCGGATTCCTGGTCAGCGTCGATCCGGAGACTTCATTGCCTTCCGCATCGTACAGATGGATCGTTGCGCTGGTCGTGATATCACTCGTCACACCGGAGAGTGCATCCACGTCAACACTGATCACCGCAGAATCCACCAGATCCACCACGGATTCCGGTCCGGTCACACGTACCAGGTTCTGATCTGTGGTGACACCGCCGATGACATAGCCATCCGGCGCCGCACCGGTGATCTCGGTCTCGAGTACCAGTTGCATGGTCTTGCGATTCTCGATCGTGACCTTCACGCTCTCGATACTTCCGCGGATCTCGGAGATCTGCGAATTGTTGCTTGTTGTCGTAAATTCAATTGCAATCGTATTAACACTTGATAAGTTGTTCATATCCGCATTGGCGATGATATCTGTCTTATCAAGTCCTTCCAGAACCGATCTCGGACCGTATACCGTAACCTTCGGCACGACATCCGTATCGTCTAAAATCTCATAAATCTTTCCCTGCGATGTGATCACATCCGCATTCTCGATGTTGACCTGCACGTTGTAGAACGAAGTGGACGTATTCGGATCATTAATGTTCACAACGACCAGCCAAACCGCAATCGCGAAAATCAGGGAAATGATCTTGAGTCCCAAATTTTGCGTTACTCTATTTGTTTTCATTGTGCTGCCTCATAAATGTGAATCGTCTCTTCTCCTCTACGACCTTCTTGTCCTGGATCGTCTCGAGATGCTTCTTTAACTCGTCGCTGGTCAGTCCGTGGTAGAGCCGTCCGCCGTATGCCACGGAAATCTTGCCGGTCTCCTCGGAGACGATGACGGTCATCGAATCCGTCACCTCCGAAATGCCGACGCCGGCACGATGTCTCGTGCCAAGGTCCTTCGAAAGCTGTCTGCTGTCCGAAAGCGGCAGATAACAGGTCGCAGACGCGACACGATCCCCTTTGATGACAACCGCGCCGTCATGCAGAGGGGTGTTATGCTCAAAAATATTGATCAGCAGCTGACTGGTCACGACCGCATCGACCTCGATGCCGGTACGTTCATAGTCCGCAAGTGATTCGTTATGCTGGATCACGATCAGCGCGCCGGTACGGGCTTTGCCCATTTCCACAGACGCTTTCGCGATCTCGTTGATGGTCTTGTCGGAGAATTTTTCATCCGTCCGACGCAGTGTCTCAAACGGAAACAGTGCCGATACAAACCGTCTGGTTCCGATGTTTTCCAAAGCTTTACGAAGCTCCGGCTGTAATACCACGATCAGTGCGATCACGCCGACGTATGCGACACGCCCCGCGATCCAGATGATCGTCGTCATATTCAATAATGCCGCAAGGAACAGGAACACGCCGATGACCAGCAGCCCTCGCATCAGCGACCAGGCCCGTGTCTCCTTGATCCATTTCAGCATGGTGTAAACCAGGAGTGCTATGATCGCAATCTCTATCACATCCGTCGGTGTCACGATAGGGATATGAAGATTGTCGAGATAGCTCCCGAGAAATGCAGATATTTGACTCATTTGAAATCTTCTTTCCTAACTTTCCCGCAGCGCTCCTTCGCTGCGTTTCTCACCTGATAGATGTGTTCATGCGCCATAAAGTTTAGTGTAATTATTACACTTCGTTAAAGTTCCCCGCCGGATGCTCTCTGCGACGTCTCTGCTGACTGGCGGAATTGATCTTTTTGACCGTTTTTTCCGGCTTTGCCACAGTGATCTTCGGGACCGCCTTGACATAGTAATAATATTCGTCGTCTTCAAACTGCACATGCTCTGTGCGGCTGTAGTCCACGTTGAAGAACAAAAACTCCATCACCTTGGCGATCAGCACCGCCAGGATACTGCCGATCAAAATGCCCGGCACGGAAACATCCGTATCCAGCATCAGATCACCCATCAGAAGGACCAGCATCTGTACCACGGTCCCTGCCACAATTGCGATCGTCCAGCTGCGATTGATCGAAAGTCTGCGGATCGTGTAAACCAATACCACTGTGATCATAAAAGTGACCATCACTACCAGCATTGTGCGGTTATTGAGGACTCCGTCCACCACGTGACGAAATCTCGCACTCAGCTCTTCTGCATCCATCGCGCTTAAATCTGCTTCGTTTGCAACCACATAATGCATCGCGTAGTATGCAACCACGCCGCAGGCGATCGCAACGGCCGAGCTCGGGATCCCGTATAAGCCGACGCAGATCGGCAGGACATATGGGATCTTTAAGACAAACAGCATCGGCATCAGAAGTACCACCAGGGTATCCTTCGGAGCGAAGCGGAAATACAGTAGCGCCATCACCATAAACAGCATGCCGATCACAATCGCCGCTTCCAGCGACAATGCATAGAAATGTGCGACCACAAAGACCATCGAGATGACCACGATGAAGTTCGTCGGCATAAAAGAACAGAACAGTGCTGCGACCAGGACGATCGACCCGTTGTCCAAACGGCTCATATATCCGGTCCGCGAATTGATCATCGACAGGGCAAACAGCGCCAGGAGGAACTTCCCAAGCGGCTTCAAGTAAATCTCATACTTGCCGATAAAGTTTTTCAGGTACTCTTTGGTTAATAATAACTGTGTCATGAACTAGATACTCCCCAGCCCCTTTACCGCGCGGAAAAGAGGCTTGCAGACGCGCACAGCGGCTGCGTTATTCTTTGTTATACATCTGATTTAATTTCTTCAGACGGTTGAAATACTGGCGAAGTGACTTCTTCGCTTTCGTATATCGGTAGGCATAGACGATGTATGTGATCACCGCAAAGATACCCACAAAAACCAGATAGACGATGAGAATATGGCGTGCAAACGCCATCAGGTCTACCTGGTAAATGTCCTTCATAAAGTTCTCAAAATCATAGAGGATATAACCCGCGAAAAGCATCACCGTCACGAGAGTCGCGCAGATGATGCTTCTTAGGATCTGACGACCCAGGTAATCACTACGAAAATAATTCGCGATCGCAACGTTGTGCTTTCCCTCATGATCCTCGTAGGATTGCAACCTGGTCATCAATATTACACGTTCTTCATTAATCATAAAAATCCGGCCTTTATAAAAATCTCATCTTGGAAGAGCCGTCTCTTGCCGGCTTCTTCTCTACAGGCGGCTTCGGTCTGCTTGCATTGAGCACGTCGTTCATACCATTGATCATGCCCGCTTTACACTTTTCGCAAAAACGTCCGGTACGGATCGAAGCACCACACTTCTCGCATGCCAGTCCGATCGCACTGCCATCTGCAAATTCCAGACGCTCTTCACGGATCCACTCGCGGATCTGCTGTACTTCGACTTCACACGCCTCGGAAACCTGCGGAATACCACATCCCGGATTGTCCTGTACGTACTTCTTTACTTCCTGGAATTTCTCTTCCATTTTTTCTTTACACTGTGGACAGATCGGTACTCCCGAAACATAGTTAAACATCTTGCCACATTTTTTACAATTCCGTACGTTCATCTCTTGTCCTCCGTCCCTCTTCGGGAAATCCCGTATTTACCCCCGGCCAATGGCCAGTGTAATAAAAAAGACTTTTTCAACTCCCGCCGCTTTCAAAACAGCTGCACAGGCATCTATCGTACTCCCCGTCGTATAGATGTCATCCACAACTATGATTGACTTTAATTTTACACTATTATCCCTAGTAATAAAAGCACTTTTCAAATTTTTAATACGTTGCTCGCGGTCCAAAAGTTTCATCGGAACGGTCTTTTTGGCACGCACCAGAAGGCCGCTTTCCACCGGGATCGAAAGCTCCCTCCCGATCACTTCCGCAAGGCATTGTGCCTGATTATAACCGCGCTTTTTGAGCCGTTCTTTGTGGACCGGCACCGGGATCAGCGCCTGCGCATCCCACCCCCGGATCACCTCTCCTAAGTGTGCTGCGATCTTCCTCCCGTAAAATTCCGCATACTCGCTGCGTCTGTGGTATTTGAACCGATACATCGACTCCGCCACCGACCGGTAATCGTACAGTCCCCGCCCGGCATCAAAGAAATGGATCTTTGCGAGACAGTCATGGCAAAACTCCTGCGTCGCATCTTCCAGGTGCTTGCCGCACCCAAAGCAAAACGGCGGCGTCACGATCACAAGCTTCCCGCTACAGTCCTCGCACAGCTCCTGCCCGATCGCAAGCGGCGCATCGCACGCCGGACATCTGCGCGGATACAGCACTTCCACGCACAGCTTTCCCAGCCGCGCGGCCGTCTGCCGCCATACCGGTATCTTCGTTTGCCGGCGCTGCCCCTGCGCTTCTGCATGCGGCATGCTCTCGCGCATCACAGCTCCTGCGCGGCCGCGATCTCGCGGATCCGCTGATCCAGAGAAGAGTAGCGCTGGCTCTCGCGCTCATTGCGGATCATCTCCTGCACCGTCTCCGCCACGCCCAGGATCACCACGCAGTTACGCGCCCTCGTGATCGCCGTATACAGAAGATTCCGGTTAAAGAGCTGTCGCGGTCCCGCCACAAGCGGCATGAGTACCGCCGGATATTCCGACCCCTGCGACTTATGCACCGTAATTGCATACGCCAGCTCCAGTTCATCAAGCTGCACGAACGGATACGTCACACGCCGCTTTTCATCAAATTCCACCACCACTTCCTGCACATGGTCATTGATCTCCACGACCGTTCCCATATCTCCGTTAAAGATTCCGACACCCTGATCGATCGGGATGCCGTATTTGCTGACGATCTCCCACTCGAGCTGATAGTTGTTTCGGATCTGCATCACCTTATCGCCTACGCGAAACAGCTTCTCTTCCCCGATCGCATGCTCCTTCTTCTGCGCCTGCGGCGGGTTTAAGTGTTGCTGCAGGACTTTATTTAACTGCTCTACGCCAAACGGTCCTTTGCGCATCGGCGTCAGGATCTGAATATCCGAACTCGGCGCATGGACGTACTTCGGCAGCCGCTCCCGGATCATCTGCACCATCTGCAAATAGATCTGCTCCGGGTTCTCGCGCGGCAAAAAGAAAAAGTCTTTGCTCTGATTGTTTAGCGGGATCTGCTCGCCGCGATGGATCCGGTGTGCATTCATGACGATATCGCTCTCTTCCGCCTGACGGAAGATCTTGGTTAAGATCACGGTCTCAAACGTCTCACTCGCGATCAGATCATGAAGCACCTCTCCCGGGCCGACGCTCGGAAGCTGATTCATATCCCCCACAAGGATCAGTCTCGTCCCCGGTGCAATCGCCTTTAACAATGCCTGAAACAGGAACACATCGACCATCGACATCTCATCGATGATGACCACATCCGCTTCCAGCGGATTCTCCTGATTGCGCTGGAAAGATGCCGTCCCGCCGTCTTCCAGACTCGCGCCGTTTAACTCCAGCATTCTGTGGATCGTGCGCGCTTCATATCC
>JAILPR010000013.1 GCA_024699355.1 Lachnospiraceae bacterium | reverse complement strand
GATGCACTGGACGCTCATGGAAGCGATCAACACCTCCGCGGTGCTTTACCGTGTGACCGGCAAAGACGCCTATGCGGCGCGCTATGCGGAGTTTATGGCGTATATGGAAGAGGTGGTGCATGATCCGGTGCATGGATCCTTTTATCATCAGCTGGATGAGCACAATCAGATCAAGGGCACGGTATGGCCCGGCAAGTCAGATCTGTATCATGCGTTTCAGGCAATGCTGATCCCGTACGGAGATCCGGCAGTATCTGTGGCCAGTGAGGTGGCACGGAAAACATCATAAGGAAATTGAGAAAGGAGCGTGTCTTGCGCTCCTTTTTTTGATTTAGTCCAAAATGGAATAATATGCGCCGGGAACGGAATAGCGCTGGACTCCGCGGAACTATACAATGAACTTATTAGGGAAGATATGAGTTTTCACACAATAGTTTCTTACGGAGGAGAACACATGGCGAATAAGACAACGAAGACGGAACAGACAAGATTATCGGAACCTAATTTTTTTCAAAGGATTTTATTTCAGATCGCATCACTCAATATGGTGACACTGATCGTATTTTTGGTTGTGACCGTACTGTTGATCACGAGTCTGCAGTCGGTATGTAATGATGCCTACGGAAAGTTTAACCGTACCGCAAATCTGATGACTTACGAAAGTGAGATCAAGAAAAATCTGGAAACCATAGATCTGACGACCGAGATCATCGTGACGATGTCTTTATCGCAGGCGGATATGTCAGGACTGATCGAAGGCTTCTCCGATGAACTGGTAGCAGCGGAAGGCAATGTCAATACGACGCTTGATGAGATGACCTCCCTGATGTCCGGCATGACGATCCCGGGCGGACAGGAAAACCGGGAGGCGATCATCGCTGCATATCAGACGTATGAAGCTGATATCGAAAGCATTCGTACCGCAATCCTTGCAGGTGATGGTGAGAGTGCTGTGACGATTTTGAACAGCGATGAATTTACCGCAAACAGAGAAGCGATCACCGTTGCACAGGATGCGTTTGATGCAATGCTTGCAAACGGTGTCACCAATATCAAGACGACGATGGACCAGAGTGTGGGCAGTTGCATGGGAGCAACGTTGATCGGTGCGATCATCTTTATCCTTGTGATCGTAGGGAACATGATCCTGAGTTATCGTAATATCGTACAGGTGGTCAAGAAGGTTGCTGCCGAGATCAATGTCATGATCAAAGATATCAAGAGCAACCACGGCAATCTGCAGGCAAGGATCACGGCAAAGAGCCACACGGAGATGGCACTGATCATCAATGGGATCAATGACTTTGTCGAGACGTTGCAGGTGATCATCAAAGAAGTGAAGAATGGCATCGTGATCCTGACTGATTCGGCATCAAGTATGTCGGGTGAGATCGAGATGGCCAATGACAATATCACCAATACCTCGGCAGCACTGGAGGAACTCTCCGCCGGCATGGATACCGTATCTACTACGGCAAATGAGATCTCCGAGCGCCTTGGCGGTGTCAAAACAGCGACAGAGGAAATTAACAGCGCGGCAGCAGGTGGTGAGAATACTGCGAATGAGATCAAGGCACAAGCCGATGTCATTAAAGCAGAAGCAACGCAGAAAAAAGAAAATACCGGAAGGCGCATGGAAGAACTCAGCAGAGTGCTTGACCGTTCTGTCAAAGACAGTGAAAAAGTATCGCAGATCAGCGAGCTGACCAAGGTCATCTTAGATATTGCCGGACAGACCAACCTGCTTGCTTTAAATGCCAGCATTGAGGCGGCAAGAGCAGGAGAAGCGGGGCGCGGTTTTGCGGTTGTTGCACAGGAGATCAGTGAGCTTGCGGATAACAGCAGACAGACGGCCGGCAATATCCAGACCATCAGTGCGGAAGTAACGGATGCGGTACAGAATCTGTCCAGGAATGCCATGGAGGTCATGGACTTTATCAATACGACAGTTCTGGCCGATTACGATGCTTTTGTAAAGACCGGTGAAAAATATGAAGATACGGCAGAAACCATGAATCAGTTCTGCCGGGAGTTTGCATATAAAGCAGAAGATCTGCGAACCATCATGAACGAGATCATCAATTCCATAGAGTCGATCATTGATTCCGTAAATCAAAGTACGGAAGCCATCAGTATGTCGGCAACGAATTCACAGAATCTCGTCAATGAGATGCAGGGAATCGTAGATTCCATTGATCAAAACAGTGAGGTGACCGGAAAACTCGAAGAGAGTACCCGGAAATTTGAAATTGTCTAACAGACATGATTTTGTAAGCTTCCATCCATCCGATGTGTGAAAGGGAAAGGCAGCCGATGCTCTCATCGGCTGCCTTCTTTCGTGAAAAACTCAATGAACTGACGGGCGGGAGTACTCAGTTTGGCATCTTCCGGATAGCCCAGAGAAAGGGTCGAGGAGATGGTTGGTGTCACCTCGGCACAAAAAAACCGTTCTCTAAAATTTTCCAGTGCGCTCTCGTAACCCAGAAACGGTGCACTTAAGACCAAAGCGATACATTGTTCCTTAGCGCTCATTGCCAGGAGATTGATCGGACGATGACTGGTGTAGTAGATGTTGGGAACGACACCGGCGTTGCGAAAAGCATTGATGATCACTTCATAAAACATGGTCTTTTCCGGCAAGAGACAGAGCCGATGCGATTCCAGATCCTGAAACGAAAGGGATTTCTGTCCGTATAAACAGTGGCCTTTGGGAATCATGGCGACCAGATGATCCTGTGCATGCGGCAACAGAGTGAGGTGTGTCTCTTCGGCGGTTTTGGCAGAGAGTGAAGGCGTAAAAAAGCGCAAAAATGCGACATCGACACTTCCGCGCATCAGATGTTTGATCAGATCGTTGGAGTCTGCTTCATCGATTTGGATCTTGATCTTCGGATGGGTCTGCTTAAAGCGGCTGATGAGTTCAGTGATGTGATACTGTGGCATCGATGGGATCGAGCCGATCGTTAAAAGATTGAGTTTTTTACGATTCAGTTCATGACGGTATTGATAGTGCAGCTGACTGATCTGTTTCGCGTACGGATAGAGCTGCTCACCGTATTCCGTCAGCTCCACAGAGCGGGTATTCCGGTCAAAGAGCGTCACACCCAACGACTCTTCCAACGCTTTGATATGCTTGGAGAGCGTAGACTGATTCATAAACAACATCTCGCAGGCACGCGAATAACTTCCGGTCTGCGCCAGCATTAGGAATTCCTGTAAATATTCCAGATTCATAGGTACCCTCCTACACAGAATATGATGTATTTATTCTAGAATAGAAAAAGTGCCGCGTAAAGTGGAGTATCGTGGGCGAAGCAGCGGGAATGTGCTATGATAGTCGTAGCTAACACGAGAGGCACGATGTGCTTTTTATGGCGGTGACGTCGATCAGGGCGCAGCGTAGCACAAAAAGGAGATGGCAACATGAAGATCACGGCACTTGTGGAAAATACGACAAAGAGCGACTGTCCGACAGAGCACGGATTAAGTCTCTATATTGAGACCGCGCGGCACAACATCTTATTTGATACCGGACAGACGACACTGTTTGCGGATAATGCAGAGCGCTTTGGCGTAGACTTATCAAGCGTTGATCTGTGCATGCTTTCCCACGGGCACTATGATCATGGAGGCGGATTAAAGAAATTTACGCTTTGCAATGACCATGCGAAGATCTATATGAATAAG
>JAILPR010000263.1 GCA_024699355.1 Lachnospiraceae bacterium | reverse complement strand
GGGAATCGCAGCGCGATGCGCGTACAGAAAATTCACGATAAATACAGCAAGATGCTGACCACCATTCTGATCGGCAACAATATCGTTAACATCGCTGCATCTTCCCTGACCACGACCATGGTCATCCGGTTCTTCGGAAATGCACTGATCGGTGTTGCTACAGGGATCTTAACCCTGATCGTCTTACTCTTTGGTGAGATCATCCCGAAGACCTGGGCCGGTGCCCATGCAGATCAGGTATCCCTTGCCTACAGCCCGATCATCTGGAGCCTGATGTGGCTCCTGACGCCGGTCGTGTTCCTGGTCGATCACACCGCAAGTGCCCTGATCAGACTCTTCCACTTAGGTGCTGACAAAGAGAATGCCATCACGGCAGAAGATCTGCGAACCTACGTAGATGTCGGCCACGAAGACGGCGCACTCGAAGAAGATGAGCATGACATGCTCACCAACGTGTTTGACTTCTCTGATGCAGAGGCCGAGGACATCATGATCCCGCGTATCGATATGACCATGATCTCGGTAGACTCCGATTACGGCCATGTACGCAAAGTGTTCCAAGATACGATGTACACCCGTCTCCCGGTCTATGAAGAAAAAGAAGATCACCTGATCGGTATGATCCATATGAAGGATTTCTTTTTTGTTAAAGACCAAAAGACCTTCCAGGTACGCGATATCCTGCGTCCCGCACATTATACCTATCAGTTAAAGAAAACCTCCGACCTGTTGGTGGAGATGCGTGAAAAATCCATGAGTATGGCTTTTGTCATGGACGAATACGGCTCTGCCGTCGGTATGGTCACCCTGGAAGATCTGCTCGAAGAGATCGTCGGTGAGATCCGCGATGAATATGATGAAGATGAAGAAGAACTGATCAAGATGGTCAAAGAGGATAAATACCTGATCGCCGGCAGCATGAAGCTGGATGATATCAATGAAGCCTTAGACCTCCAGCTGGAAAGTGAAAACTATGACAGCATCAGCGGTCTGATGATGGATCAGCTCGATCACGTCCCGACCAATCACGAAAAGGTTACGTTGGAAAACGGTATCGATATCGAAGTCCGTGGTATCTATCACAACAGGATCTCCAAAGTACTCCTTACCGTACCGAAAAAGAAAGAGGAAGAAACCGCGGTGGACGGACAACCTCCGGAGAGTGCTTCCTGATCTTCACCTTTACTGATCTAGCCGAAAATGATCTCCAAACAGCCTCGGAGAATCCATTTAAAGATTTTGAGGATGTCGTTCAAATTCAAACAGCATATTGATTTAAATCTGCTTTGAAATGTAAAAAACTCCTTACCGCGATCATGATCGCAGTAAGGAGTTTTTCAGTTTTACATGAATTAAGATTGTGAAAGCTCACGGTTTTCACCGTGTTAAAGCGTTACGAACATCTCCGGTAGAACACCGGCCAGGCTCCCTCTGCCTCGCCTTCTTCCATCCCACGTGAGGCCTTCGTGATCACTCTTCCGATCTCCCGGCCATATTCCCTGATGATTCTTTCATTCCCCTCATGATCGATCTGTACAAACGGATCAAATAATTCTTGTCTGTTTCTTGCGGTTGTCATGCATTCTCCTATACATTACCGCCCCTCTGAATCTGATTGTTTCTGATAATGATTATTGTACGGATGCGACATTGCTTGCATCTACCGGTGTAAACGGTACCCAGATATACCTGCGATCTTCCGTTGCACCTTCGATATCGGCGATCGAGCCGCCGCGTGCCAGTGTTGCCGCAGCCTTGATCGCTGCTGCGCCCTGGGCGGAAGCATCCTGTAATACGGTAAACTGCATCTCTCCTGCCTTGATCGATGCACAGCCGTCTGTGGTCGCATCAACGCCCACGACGGGCAATTTGGCCGGATCATAACCATGGCTGATCACAGATGCTACCGCACCGAGCGCCATGGAGTCATTGTTGCTAAAGACGACATCGACATTCTGTCCTGTCCGGAAGAACAGATCCATCTTTGCTTCTGCTTCTTCCGTAGACCAGTTTGCAAAGTCCACAAAGACATAGTTGACCTTGACGCCGGCATCCGCAAGCGCAGCCTTCACTGCCTTGGTTCTGCCGTTGGTTGCCGAATGGCCTTTTTCCCCTTCCAGGATCACCACATCCAGAGAGGATGGATGATTTAACTTCTGCAACACATAGTCGACCTGATACTCTCCTGCCTGTGCCTCATTGGATGCGACATAGATGTACTGATCTTCTTTTAACTGTTCTGCACTTGGCTGGTTGTTGACAAATACGATCGGCAAACCATCTGCTGCCACTTTCATCTGCAGTGCGATCGAGGCATCCGACAGTCTGACGATCACTGCCCCATAGCCCTCTTCTTTGGCCGTTGCAATGGCAGCCACCTGCGCCTGGATATCGTATCCGCAGATCTTGGTCGTGACCTGTGCGCCTTCTCCTGCCGAAGCATTCTCAACAGCCTGATGCAGCGTTGCACGGAATGTATCATCTAAATCACTGTCAATATACAGCACCTTCATCCCCGATGATGCAGCGCTGCCTGCGGTTGCACTTCCGCATCCGCCCAGAATTGCCGTCATCAGCATTCCTGTGATGATCCACGTAACTGCTCGTTTGATGTTATTCATGCCGGCACCTCCTTACACCTGAAAGCGCTTTACATAGTCCGTTAAGGTCCTGGACGTCTCTGCCAGCTCGTTCGAGTTGTCAGCCACATCCTGACTGGACTTCGTAATGCTCTTTGCCTGCTCTACCATGTTCTGTGAAGTTGCAAGGATTTCATCCGCACTTGCTGCCTGCTCCTCGGAGATCGCGGCAACATTGGTTGCGACATCATCTACTTTTTCCACATCCTCGATCATCCGGCCCATCAGACGGTCGGATTCCTGGATGTTGTTATAGATCCGGTCAAACGTATCGACCGCATCACTGACCAGTACGGAATTCTCACGGATATTATCCGCACTGTGGTTGGCATGCTCCACCGCATCATCGATGAGACCTGCCACATCATGGATCAGGTTTGCAATGTTCTGTGCACTATCGGCACTGGTCTGAGCGAGCTTACCGATCTCGGTTGCCACCACGGCAAAACCGCGACCTGCATCGCCTGCTCTAGCTGCTTCGATCGATGCATTTAAGGACAAGAGGTTCGTCTCATCTGCGATCTCACTGATGACCTCAACGATACCGGTGATCTCTTTGCTCGTCTCTCCGACTTTATCGATCGAGGCTACCAGGATATCAATGGCTTCTTTGATCTCCTCCATGGCCTGACTTAATTTTTCCATGTCGCCCTTACCCTGCTTGGAGATCTCTACGGTCTCTTTCATGCTGGTGGAAGCCTGTTCGGAATTGTCTCTGGTATCCGCCACAACCATGGCCAGCGTCGTCGCATTCTGTGCGATATCGTTGACCGCATTGGCAAGCTGGTCTACCGTTTCATTTAATTCATTCATCGCCTGTGCCTGTGACTGCGATGCTTCATACATTAACTTCGATACTTCGTTGCTTCGATCGGACTCCGCACTTAATTTGTCGGATTCCGAACTGATGCTGGAGATCATCTGGCGCATACTGTCAATGAACGTATTGATCTTGCCGCCCATCTGTCCGATCTCGTCATTGGCGGAATCATCTACGTCAATGGTGAAATCACCGGAAGACATCGCCGCGATATGCTCAGAGATCACCCCGAGCGGTGCGATGACTTTAGCCACGATAAAGACGATCAAAAAGACAATCAGGAGCACTGCGATCACACCGATCAAAAACAGCACATTTCCAAGTTTTTGAACTTCCGCCAGAATCACGGACGTCGCCACATACGACACCAGAACCCAGTCGGTGCCTTCGATCTCACGAAATGCCACCATGTAAGCGCCAATGGTGGTATCGGTATAGGTCCGTTCATGGATCTTTTCCGCGACACCGGCAAGAAGCTTGTCGCTGCTGCTCTCCGAAAGCGTCGTGGATACCAGAGAAGCATCACGATGTGCCAGGATCGTATCATCCAGGGTATTGACCAGGAAAGAGCTGGCATCTTCCATCTTGACGCCGGAATTGACGATGATGCTGATCTTCTCCAGGGTCACATCGGCAGCGATCACCTTCAGATCTTTGCTGCCATCATCAATGATGCCGGAGGCACTGATGACATTGTCTCCGTTCTCATTTGTATAAGACTCTCCATAGCCCATCTCCACACGGGTCAGTCCCTGCTGAAACCACTTTGCGGACGTCGGATCCGATACCTTCAACGTCGAATCCGCAGCTGCCATATAGTCACCTGCCTGAGAGCCGATATGGAAGCCGTCCGGGGCATTTTTATAATAACCGTAATAGGCGTTTAAAATATCCTGCAGTTCACGATCATCCGGTCTCGTCTGCTCGATCATCTGCTTCACCGTCGCGAACTGCACCAGATTCTCATCCAGCCAGGACTCAATATTGTCGCCCTGATTCGCGATCGAAGAATCCAGCTGCGCGATCGCCATCTCCGTCATGCGGTTTTTGGAGATCGTCGTCGCCACAAGGATCAGAACGATCACTGCCAGCGTAACGGTCGGCACGATAAACATCAACAGTTTTCGCCGGATTGAACCGCGCTTTTTACGGGTCTCTTTCTCACTCATCTCTTCATCCTCCGTAAGGGTGCCAGCGTCTGGCATTCCCGTCAAACTAAATTACGTGCAATGAATTACCGAATTAATATATCGTACTTTCGAAGGTTGCGCAACTAAAATCTTTTCATTATATACGTGAATTTTTGATATCTTTGTCCAATATCCCCCCGTGGGGCTTGTAGACTGATTTTGCGCAATTTAAAATAATCTTGTTGTATAGGTTACATACCAAGGAGGTAGAAAAAATGGCTTGTTTTATTGTGCCGACAGGCGAAGCGATCGTGGTTGCTCTGGCAGATAAGATTGTCAAAGAACGCGAGAAGAACTCCCCGGAAAAAGCAACCGGAGAGACAACAGGGGTAGCACAACATGTATGGACAAAGAAACTGGGCTGGCTGACCAGGATGCTCGCAGGCGGATCCGTACTGCTTGCGTTTGAGCATGTATGGCATGGGGAAGTCGTACCGTATTTCCCGTTTTTGACCGCAATGTATTCTCCGTCCGACACGGCCGAAATGCTCCATGAAATGGCGACGGTCGGGACCACCATGGCGCTGATCATCACTGCTGTCTGGGTAGGCATGGTCATCGTTTCCGGCGTCATCGAAAAGAGGACCGTGGAAAGTGAGGTATCTGACTCATGACCTTACTGGTTTCCGTATTTGCTGCGATCGTTACGACGATCATCTGGTATCAGAGTGCCAAAGCACGTGAATTAAAGATCAGCTGTCTGTGCTGGATGTTCTGGGGCGCATCACTGATGTGGCTTGCAGATGCCATCTTTGAATATGCGGAGCTTGGCGCTGCTTACTTTACACCGGCGATCGAAGATCTGGTCAATGACCTCTTCCTGGGCCTGAGCGTGATCGCTCTGGCGATGGTCATCTGGGTGGTGTATTTCCTGATCCGCGATCCGAAAGGTGTGGTCAAGGCCGCAATTCAGCGTAAATGATCCATAAACAAAAAGCTTTGAAAAGAGTCATCTTTTCAAAGCTTTTTTTCTTGTTCCCATCGTTCAAAATAAAAGGTGATCTTCACCTGCTTTTCTTCGATCAGCCCGTACTTTACGGCCAGCTTGTAAATAAAGATCTTTTGCAGCCGCGTATGCAGCGTTGAAAGTTTCTTGCGAAAGCCCTCGATCGATGCCGCCTTCTTATAATAATTGCAGGCTCTGCAGGCCGGCATGAAGTTATCGATGTCATTTAGCCGCTCTCGCAG
>JAILPR010000246.1 GCA_024699355.1 Lachnospiraceae bacterium | reverse complement strand
GGAATCGCATACTTCCGCATGAATTATTTTGGGGATGCTTCCCACCTGCCGGAGGCAGGGCTTGAGGTGTCGCCGCATGCCAGATTTTGCGAGATCTATGATGATATGACGCAGCGACATTAAGCGATGGCAAAGAGTTGCCATTCGGTATTTTTTGATGGTATGATGAAGTAAATCAAGTGAAACAAAGGCGTTTCATCCGTTGGGATGAAGCGCCTTTGTTTGATTGCACGTAATCGGGGCGCTTTATCCGGTAAATGGTGTTGGGGCGAAGGTCCGTGCGGGAGGATGCTTGGCCCGCGCAGGAGGGTGATTGGCACGTGCGGGAGGATGCTTGGCCCGCGCAGGAAAGGAGACTGTGATGGCGGCTTTTGAGAAGGTAAAAAGCGGAATCCCGGAGCTGGATACGGCAATTGATCATATCCGGCTGGGGGATAATGTGGTTTGGCGTGTGACACAGCTGAGTGAGTTTCGACTGTTTATGGAACCGTATCTGAAGCAGGCGATCGAAGATCATCGCAGGATCATTTATTTTCGATTCGCAAGTCATCCGCCACTTGTAGAGGATTGTGACGGGATTGAGACCATTCACATTCCGTTATCGCATCGGTTTGAGACCTTCACGGTAGATATTCACAACATCATCGACAAAGAAGGAAAAGATGTCTTTTATGTGTTTGACTGCCTTTCGGAATTGCAGACGGCCTGGGCGACCGATCTGATGATGGGCAATTTTTTCCGGGTGACGTGTCCGTTTCTGTTTCTTCTGGATACGGTGGCGTTTTTTCCGATCATTCGGGGAAAGCATTCCGTGCAGGCGATCAATAAGATCGTTGCAACGACCCAGCTGTTTTTGGATGTGTACTCGGATCCAAGGCATGTTTATGTCAGACCGGTCAAGGTGTGGAACAGATCTTCCGAGACAATGTTCCTTCCGCATACGTATGAGGCGGTATGCGGGAAGTTTCGACCGATTCTCGACGGTGTGACATCCAGCAGATTTTATCAGACCCTGGGACAGGCACAGCGCTCTGCACAGGAGCAGTATTCGGATTCCTGGGACCGCTTTTTTAATCAGACAAAATTACGCGAGGAAAGCGGGATTGACATTACCGAAGAATGCAGCAGAATGTGCGACATCATGATGACCAGAGATGAACGGATGCGCAAGATGGTGAAGGAAAACTTTACCGCAAAGGACTATTTTGATGTACGTGATCATATGATCGGAACAGGAATGGTGGGCGGCAAGTCCTGCGGCATGCTTCTGGCCAGAGCCATCATTCGCAATCGGGAGCCGGAGATCAACGAAGTTCTGGAGCCGCATGATTCGTTTTATGTGGGTTCGGATGTGTATTACACCTATATCGTGGATAACGGGATGTGGGATCTGCGGGTTCAGCAGCGCACCGCGGAAGGCTATTTTACACTGGCAGACGAATTTGCAGACCGCCTGATGGCAGGCGCCTTTTCGGAAAATATGAGAGAGCAACTGGTCCGGATCATTGTATATTACGGACAGGATCCTTATATCGTCCGCTCCAGCAGTATCCTGGAGGATGGTTTCGGCAATGCGTTTGCGGGGAAATATGAGTCGGTGTTCTGCGCAAATCGCGGGACGCCGGAAGAGAAGCTTGGTGAATTGGAGGCTGCGATCAAAACCGTCTATGCCAGCACGATGAGTCTTTCCGCGTTGGATTATCGTATGCGCCGGGGGCTTGCGGGACGCGATGAACAAATGGCACTGTTGATCCAACGGGTATCCGGTTCCTATTATGGCAGTTATTATATGCCGTGCGCGGCAGGCGTGGGCTATTCTTACAGCCCGTACCGGATCATGAAAGAAACCGATCAGACTGCGGGAATGCTGCGTCTGGTCATGGGGCTGGGGACTTCTGCGGTTGATCGAA
Organism: Lachnospiraceae bacterium; assembly: GCA_024699355.1. Classification (GTDB taxonomy): domain Bacteria; phylum Bacillota; class Clostridia; order Lachnospirales; family Lachnospiraceae; genus SIG336. The sequence continues at coordinate 2,426 of JAILPR010000246.1, read as the reverse complement.
TGGAGGGCTCCTATCCCAGGATCGTCAATCTGGATATGCCGGAGAAGAGTGCATATTCTTCATCTGCGGAGAAACATAAATTTTCACAGCGAAAGGCAGAAGTCATTCATGCCGGAGAGCATGCTTTGGCACAGCTTTCCTATGAAGTGCTCGAGCCGTTTATACCGGTGTATTTGGAAAAATTACTGATAGAGCATGATCATGATGCGGAATCGAGACTTCGCGAAATGGGACAGTCGCGGGATGTGAAATTCATTTCCTGTCAGGGGTTGGTCAGGAATCAGATGCTGATGGCACAGATGAGAAGGATGCTGCACTGCATTCAGGAAGAGTATGAATATCCGGTAGATACGGAATTTACGATCAATGTTTCCGAAACCGGGGAATATTCCGTGGATCTGCTCCAGTGCAGACCGCTTCAGCTGCAAAAGGAAGGATCCGAAATGATCATTCCGGATTCGATCAAAGAGGAGAAGATTTTGCTGGATGTCAGATCGGCATCCATGGGGATTTCCAAGGCCTCGGAATTGGATATCATTGTATATGTGGATCCTGAGAAATACTATCAAATGCCGTACAATGACAAAAGCCTTGTGGCGAGGCTGATCGGGAAGATCAACTGGTATTATCGGGACAAGAATCAGAGAATGCTGCTGATCGTGCCGGGCCGTATCGGGACATCCTCGCCGGAGCTGGGCGTTCCAACCGCATTTTCCGATATCAGTGCCTTTCATATCATCTGTGAGGTAGAGCGGGCAGAGTCCGGATATCATCCGGAACTCTCCTACGGAAGTCATATTTTCCAGGATCTGGTAGAAGCAGAAATCCTCTATGCCGCAGTCTTCTCCGATGATCGGACCAAGTGCTATGCACCGGAGAAACTGAAGCAATATCGGAATATTACAGCACAATTTGATGCATCCGATGCGATGGGAGAGATCGTGCAGGTGTATGAGATGAGCGGACAGGGCTGCGAAGTCTACAATGACATTGCAGGGGAACGCCTGCTTATCGCTCTTCCATAACCTGGAAGATATAGAATTTTAAATAGTAGGATTCGGAATCACCCCACAGGATCGGGTGATCCGGTGCCTGCGTGCGGAATTCGATCTGACGAAGGCGTTTGTGCGCACTGCGTGCTGCTTCGCGAATCGTCTGTGTAAAGAGATCCTGATCCATGAAGTGGGAGCAGGAGCAGGTCGCGAAGTAGCCACCGTTGCGGGTTAAGCGAAGCCCGCGGATGTTGATCTCGCGGTATCCTTTGATGGCATTTTTGGTTGCCTGACGGGATTTGGTAAAGGCCGGCGGATCCAGAATGACCACGTCATAGGATTCGCCTTCCGATTCCAGGCGCGGCAAAAGATCAAAGACATCGGCACATTCAAAGGAGATGATGTCTTCGACACCGTTTAAGGCTGCGTTCTCGGCGGCCTGATGCAGTCCCAGTTCGGAAGCATCCACGGCCAGCACGCTGCTTGCGCCTGCGCAAGCGGCGTTTAATCCAAACGACCCCGTATGGGTAAAGCAATCCAGGACCTTGCGGCCTTTGCACAATGTTGCGATGGCCGCACGGTTATTTTTTTGATCGAGGAAAAATCCGGTTTTCTGGCCGTCTTTCACATCAACGATATACTTCACGCCGTTTTCGATGATCTTTACTTTGGTGTCAAATTCCGCACCGATAAATCCCTTATAGCGTTCCATTCCTTCGAGCGCACGCACTTTGGCGTCACTCCGTTCATAGATGCCGCGAATGGTGATGCCATCGGCTGCAAGGATTTCCCGCAGGGCATTCAGGACGATCATCTTTAACGCATCCATGCCGAGAGCAAGGGATTCAACGACAAGGACATCCTCGAATTTATCGACCGTCAGCCCCGGGAGCCAGTCTGCTTCACCAAAAATCAGACGGCAGGAAGAGGTGTCGATGACATCCTTTCGATAGTCCCAGGCAGCCTGTGTGCGCTCGCGTAAAAAGGCAGGCGTGATCAGGGTACCTGCGCGGCGGGAGAGCATGCGGATACGGATCCTGGAGTTTACATTGATAAAGCCGTATCCCATAAAGAAGCCGTCGAAGTCGTGAACGGCAAGAATGGCACCGTTATCGAATTCGCCTGTGATGTCGGCAATCTCATTGTCATAGATCCACTGTCCGCCGGCTTTTAAGCTGCGTCCTTCTCCCTTTTTGAGCGTTGCAACGGCACCGCAGGCTAAATCGCTATCTGCCCGGAGCGTTGATAAATCGTATTGTACGGTATTCATGAACTGTCCTTTCTGGCATAAATTTTGACGTTTTGAATTTCTTCGAGTATACTATGTTCTCCGATGGAAAGAAAGGAGTCGCGATGGAACTGAATGAGATGTGCCGGCGCTGCGTGTATGAGAAACAGGTCAAGCGTGTGAAGACATGGGAAAATGAAGAGCGC
>JAILPR010000204.1 GCA_024699355.1 Lachnospiraceae bacterium | reverse complement strand
TTGATGCCCTGTGCAAGGCAGGTACCGAAGGCACCGCCGAAGATGGCTTCCGGTGTAAAGGCGCCGCCGAAGACTGCGCCGAAGAAGTACGGGATCGAGGTGATATTGATCAGGATCAGTGCAAGGACGGTAACGATGTAGATGACCGCCATCACGGGAACTGCGGTATCGGCAACTTTGGCAACTTTTTTGGTGCCGCCGAATGCGATGTATGCGGTCAGGACGATCAGCAGGATCGCAGTAATGACATATAACGGGGAGGTCGTGCTGATGGTAGCGCCGGTGATCAGTTCACCGATCTGACCGATCGAGCTGACGACGTTAAAGCCCTGTGCCGGCAGGCAGCACATCGCATAGATGATAAACATGACGGAGAGCAGGATGCCCGGCCAGGCCTTATTGCCCAGGAGCTTCTTTCCGTAATAAGGGAGACCGCCGACAAATTCATCATCTTTGCGTTCCTTAAAGAGCTGTGCCAGGGTTGCTTCGGTATAGGCTGTGGACATGCCGAAGAAGGCGGAGACCCACATCCAGAAGAGGGCACCCGGACCGCCGATCGAGATCGCACCGGTGACGCCGAGAATGTTCCCGGGGCCGATCCTCATGGCGGAGCTTAAGAAGAAGGCGCCAAGCGAAGAAATACCGATCTCTTCACTTTTTTTACGGGCAAGTAACCTGCAGCCCTCTTTGAAATGGGTGATCTGGATGAATCCCAGGCGGATGGAAAAATAGATGCCGGATCCGACCAGAAGAATGATCGCGAGTGAGAAATTTCCGAGGATGGGAATGTTTGCGTACCAGTCAAAGTTGGTCGGGAACTCCCAGAAAAAATCGGAAATCGGAATGACAAAGCCAAAGATATTGTTGATCGCTTCAAAAACAGCCTGCATAATCGGCCCTCCCTTTTGCAATATGACACGTTGTAAGTTGCGTGTATTCTTAAGTTTATCCTATCGAACTGTGCAATAATTTAATACACTTTTAATGAGCCAAATATTGCAAAAAATGCTCCCATAAGGTAAGGTCAATATAGCGGTTTTGCTTTATTCTATCGCAAAAACGCTGTGCATGACGCAGTGCACTTTTTTGGATGTGACAGGGGAAGATCACAAACAATTCAGGAAGATGAAAGGAGAATTACGATGGGTAATCAGTATGCAGGAACACAGACCGAGAAGAATTTGGAGGCCGCTTTTGCAGGTGAATCTCAGGCACGTAATAAGTATACCTATTTTGCATCGGTAGCAAAAAAAGAGGGATATGAGCAGATCTCTGCGTTATTCCAGAAAACCGCGGACAATGAAAAAGAGCACGCAAAGCTTTGGTTCAAGGAACTTGGCGGGATCGGCAACACCGCAGAAAACCTGAAGGCAGCAGCGGAAGGTGAAAATTACGAGTGGACCGATATGTATGAAGGCTTTGCAAAGACCGCGGAAGAGGAAGGCTTTAAGGCACTGGCTGCCAAATTCCGCATGGTTGCTGCCATCGAGAAACATCATGAAGAGAGATATCGTGCGCTGCTCAAGAATGTGGAGACCGCGCAGGTATTTGAAAAGAGCGAAGTCAAGGTATGGGAGTGCAGAAACTGCGGCCATATCATTGTCGGCACCAAGGCACCGGAGGTTTGTCCGGTTTGCCTGCATCCGCAGGCATTCTTCGAGGTACACGAAGAAAACTATTAATCTATGTACCGTAACTGACAAGGAGGAAAGCGTAACGTGAATAAGGTGGAAATTTCGGAAGCAGTGAAGTATGTCGGCGTCGACGATCATGAGATCGATCTGTTCGAAAGCCAGTATGAGGTACCAAACGGGGTATCCTATAATTCCTATGTGATCCTGGATGATAAGATCACCATTATGGATACCGTGGATGCGCATAAAACAGAAGAGTGGCTCTCAAACCTGAAGGAAGTGCTCGGGGAAAAGGTGCCGACGTATCTGGTCATCTCTCATTTGGAGCCGGATCATTCCGGATCGATCAAAGCGTTGCTGAACGTTTATCCGAAACTGACGCTGATCGGCAATGCCAAGACATTTCAGATGCTGCCGAATTTCCTGGAATCTTCGCAGGAGCAGGTAACGGTCAAAGAAGGTGAGTGCGTATCACTCGGTGCACACACGCTGCAGTTTTTCATGGCGCCCATGGTGCACTGGCCGGAGGTCATGGTGACCTATGAGCAGTCGGAGCAGCTACTGTTTACGGCAGATGGTTTCGGCAAATTCGGGACACTGGATATCGAAGAAGACTGGGCCTGCGAAGCGAGACGTTACTACTTTAATATCGTCGGGAAATACGGCATGCCGGTACAGACCCTGTTAAAGAAGGCAGCAGGACTGACGATCCAAAAGATCCTGCCGCTGCACGGTCCGGTACTGGATGAGAATCTGTCGTATTATATCGAAAAATACAATACCTGGAGCAGCTATGCACCGGAGGATCACGGCGTACTGGTAGCCTATGCTTCCATCCATGGCAATACCGCGGAGGCTGCAAAGCTGATGGCGAAGGAACTGAAAGAGGCGGGCGTTAAGAAGGTGGCGATCACCGATCTGAGTCGCGATGATCAGGCGGAAGCGGTGGAAGATGCGTTTCGTTATGACCGTATGGTCCTTGCGGCGGCAAGCTATGACGGCGGTGTATTCCCGCCGATGGAAGAGTTTTTGATGCATCTGCGTGCAAAGACCTATCAGAACCGCACGGTAGCGATCATTGAGAACGGTTCCTGGGCACCGACGGCTTCCCGTGTCATGAAAGAGTATCTGGGTGCGATGAAGAATATCACCGTACTTGAAACAGAAGTTAAAATGATCTCTACGGTAAAACCGGAGACCAAAGAAGCGATCAAGGAACTTGCGAAGGAACTTGCGGCATTGTAAGCAGATCAAAGGGCGTTGTTGAACAGCGCCCTTTTTCGATTGCAGTTTTTGTGCAGACAACACAACATAATTGCATACAATGAGATTCAAAATATAAAAAAAATCTGAAAATAAGAACAGGCGTGTTTAAATATGATAAAATTTTAATAGATATGTCTACAGAAACTACATCACAAACAATGTGGAGGGAGAATTACCGATGGAGCAAGTATTTGATCAGGAAAAAGCATATATCAACAAACATGCATGTGTCATGTATACGGTCGTGACCTGCGTTCTGGCAGTCGCGTATCTGGCGCAGTACTTACAAGGCTCGAGAACGCTTGGCGTCTTTGCTTTACTGATGCTGGCAGATTTAGGCCCGATGATCGCCTGTCACGTGGTCAAAAAGGGAACACCGGATTCTGTACTGATCCGTCATATCATGGGAATCGGCTATGGAATTTTTTATCTGCTCACCTGTATCACCAGTACGGAGCAGCAGGTTTATGTGTATGCGATCCCGATGCTTCTGGTCGTCATGCTCTTTAACGACTTCCGGTTCTCTGTCACTATTTCTGTCGGTGTGGCGATCATTTCGATCGCGCATGCGGTTTATTTCGCAGCGAACAATCAGTTTACGCATGAGGCGGTTGCCGCGATGGAGATTGAGATTGCGGTCATGATCCTGGTGGCGGTATTTTCCATTTTGATCAACAAAATCATCGTCATGCTCAATGAGCGTAAGGTAACGGAGATCCATGAAGCGGGAGATAAGACGAATGCGATGTTAAACGCGGTCATGGAGTTATCCGGGGATATGATCTCGGAAGTGGAAGCGGTATCCGATAAGATGACGCTGCTGGCAGCATCCAGTCAGGAGACCCTGGCGTCCATGCAGGAGATCCAGACGGGGACGAGCGACTGTGCAGAGTCCGTGCAGACACAGCTCCATAAGACCGAGGAGATCCAGGAACTGATCGAAAAGGTGACCGGGGCTGCCGGTAATATCGGCAACAGCATTTCCGTGACGAGCGATGCCTGCAGTGAAGGACGCAGCAACATCGGCAAGCTCATCGAGCAGGCAAAAGTTTCGGAGAAAGCCGGTAGCGAAGTCGTGAACGAAGTAGAGAGCTTAAAGAGCTCGACTACGAAGATGCAGTCGATCGTCGAACTGATCCAGAGCGTCGCATCGCAGACCAGTATGCTAGCGTTAAATGCTTCGATCGAGGCGGCCAGAGCAGGAGAAGCGGGACGTGGTTTTGCAGTGGTTGCCACAGAGATTTCCAATCTGGCGAGTCAGACGCAGACGGCAACCGGCAATATCAATGATCTGATCGGCAGCATCGTCAGAGCGATGGAAGAAGTGACCGGCGCGATCGATTCGCTGGTAGAGAGCAATCAGTTGCAGAACGAATCTGCAGTGGTGACGGGAGAAAGCTTTGAGAAGATCATCGACTCCATTCATGAGATCGATGACAATTCCGAGGAATTATCCAACGTTGTCAGAGCATTGTCTGCGACCAATCAGGAGATCGTGGAGAGCATCCAGACGATCTCTGCGGTGACCGAAGAGGTTTCCGCTCATTCGGTCAACACGTGTGAAGCGACCGAGCAGAATCAGGAGATCGTAACGGAAGTACAGGGCATCGTTGATGAGATGAACCGCCATGCGGAAGAGTTAAACAAGCTTCGTTAAGAACAGTGCAGGAAACAGAGCAACAGCGGATTTGAAAACGGATCGCAACATCAGAAAGAAACAGGGGAGAAGCATGAACAGAATCACCATACCGGATACTGAGCTATCACTTTGCCCGATCGGCATGGGCGCAATCGGTGCAGGTCTTAAGTGGGACGGCAAAGAAGCGGATACGATGTTTGCAACATATCTGGAGCTGGGCGGCAATCTGGTGGATACCGCCAGGATCTATCAGGACTGGGTGCCGGGAGAGATCGGCCGCAGCGAGAGAGCGGTGGGAGACTGGATCAAACGATCCGGCAAGCGAAATGAGATCATTTTAATGACCAAAGGCGGCCATCCGAAATTTACCGGACCGCAGGATGATCTGCATCTTTCCAGAATGTCCGATGCGGATATGCGTTATGATCTGGAGCTGTCGCTGCGCGCACTTCAGACGGACGTGATCGACATTTATTTTTATCATCGCGATAACGAACGCCAGTCGATCGAAGAAGAGATCGAGACGATGGAAAACTTTGTGCGGGAAGGAAAGATCCGGTATTATGCCTGCTCGAACTGGTCTGCGGACCGTATGCGGCAGGCGGATGCCTATTGCAGGGAAAAGGGATACCGCGGATTTGTGGCAGATCAGACGTTGCTGAATGTCGGGATGGTGCACATGAAGCCGATGTCGGATGATACCTTAACGTCCCTGAAGGATGATATTCTGGCCTATCACAAGGAGCAGAGCCATAACCTGGCGATGGCCTACAGCAGTACGGCCGGAGGATTTTTCCAGCGGCTGATCGAAAAGGGAGAGGTGCCGGAGAGTAACTACGCTACGCCGGGCAATCTCGCTGTGGCTGAAAAGATCAAAGCACTGGCTGCGCAGTATGAGACCGGTGTGACGCAGATCGTGTTAGCATACGTCCTGAACCGGGAATTCCCGTGTGTGGCACTGATCGGACCGGGGAAACCGGAGCGGATCACGGAGTCGATGAAGACATTGGAAATTGCCTGGAAGAGGGAGGATTTTCAAAATCTGACCACCATAGAAGACGCATAAAGACTATAAGTTTGTGGGAAAGCAGTGTATAATGTTACAATTATATGCTGCTTTTTTGCGGCAATGAGAAACTTTGAGATTGTTTAGATATGCGAAGGAAACGAGATGGGAATATTTGAACTGTTGTTGCTTGCTGTGGGACTTTCCATGGATGCATTTGCGGTATCCATTTGTAAAGGGCTTGCAGTCAAAAAACTGACGATCAGAGAAAGTCTGATCTGTGGGATCTGGTTTGGTGCCTTTCAGGGGATCATGCCACTTGTCGGATATCTTGTCGGCTCCGGATTTGAACGGTGGATCCGGATCGTTGCACCGTGGGTGGCGTTTGTGTTATTAACGTTGATCGGTGCCAATATGATCCGTGAAGCACTTTCCGAAGATGAAGAAGAGGAAAAGGACGACTTCGGGATCAAAACGATGTTCATGATGGCAGTGGCTACCAGCATTGATGCACTGGCGGTCGGCATTACATTTGTGGCGGTGCCGATCGAGGTACTGGATGCCGGTAAACTACAGAATACCCTATTTGGCGTTGCAGTCATCGCCGTGGTGACGTTCCTGATCTCGGGGATCGGCGTGAAGATCGGGAACCTGTTCGGCATACGGTATAAGTCCGGTTCCGAAGTGATGGGCGGTACGATCCTGATCTTTATCGGACTGAAGACACTGATCGAATTTTTGGATACCAACGGAGCGATGAGCGATTCGGATACACTGTTCGGAATGCTGATCCCGCTGATCGGTACCGTGCTCGGCGCGGCATTTGTCTATGCCAAGCAGCAGAAACTGTCGCAAAAAGTGCGTGTGCTCATGGCAGGAGCCAGTGCCGGCATCATGTTTTCGGTGTCCGTTTGGGGCATGATCGAGCCGGCAGCAAGCGGATTTTCCGTGGAAGGGAAACAGGCGATCTTATCCCTTGCGGTCTGCTTTGGCGCAGGCATCGCGATCCAGTATGTGCTGGATAGTCTGGTGCCGCATACGCATGCGTTTGTGGAGATCACGGAAGGCCTAAGGAGCAGTCTGAATCCGGAGACCAAAATGATGCTGGCAGAGCTGATCCATCATGTGCCGGAAGGGATTGCTTTAGGCGCGATCTATGCGGGACATTTTATGCAGACAGCTTATATTCCTGCCTCTACCGCTTTTTTCCTGGCACTTGCGATCGCCATTCAGAATTTTCCGGAAGCTTTGTTTGTATCAATGCCGGTGATGGAACAGGGAACCGGCAAAGGAAAAGCCTTTTTTATGGGCGTGGTTTCCGGTATTTCGGTGCCGCTTGTCGCCGTCTTTATCCTGTTGGTGATCATCCTCGTTCCGGCATCCCTCCCGTATATCATGGTCATGGCCGGCGGCGCGATGATCTATACGACGATCGAAGAGTTGCCGATGATGGTGGGAGAAAAAGACAATGACAGCGCGGCATTTGCTTTTGTCACCGGGTTTGCGATGATCATGCTGCTGATGTTTATCAAATAGTACAGCACAGGCTCCGGAAATACGGTTATGCTTTGCAGGCAACCACGCAGAGGCGATCGTGTGCACTGTCTTCATCGATCGTTCCGATCGTAAATCCGACCCCGGTCAGGAGCGTTTCCAATTCTTCCGCGGTATAGACGTTCATGCCATCGACCAGGTCCTTCCACTTTAAGGAAGCTTCATGCTTTCCATCGGATTCATTGGTGATCATAAAACGGCCACCCTGCTTTAAGATCCGATAAACCTCGGAAAAACTTTGGCTTAAGTCCGGCCAGAAGTAGATGGTCTCAAAGGCCGTGACTACATCAAAGCTCTGCTCTTTCAGCGGCAGATTCATAACATTTCCCTGCAGGATGTTGCAACGTCCTGCGGAGATTTCCCGGCGGTTGGTTTCTTTAGAGGTTTCGACCGATACTTCGGAGTAGTCCAGTCCGCTGACTTTGCCGTTTGGCAGCTTCGTCAGAAGCTTTGCGACATTGGCACCGCCGCCGCATCCTAAGTCGATCGCTGTTTCATCTCCGTTTAGCATCAGGTGCGTAAACCCCCAATTGGCAAGTTTCTCGTGAGGCCCGCGATTCATTCCTTTTGCCATCATCTTTCCGATGACGCCCTGCGGCTTTCTGGCATTTCCAAAAATTTTTTTCAATACTCCCATTTGTCTGGCACTCCTTTGATTAAAATTTTAGTTGAACACAATGGTTAGTTATAGATAACCAACAAAGCATATTATAGATTTCTTTCTTGACTTTTGTAAAGATGCGTTTTAAAGTAAAGAACAGATGAGTGATCATCAATCATATGGATGAAACCGATGAGAAAGAGGAGTACATATCGGGAACCGGACAGAGAGTCGCAGGCGGTGGGATTGCGATGCGGAGAAAGATATGGAATGGCCTTTCGAGGGCGGACCGAAGTAAAAGTAGGCTCCGACGGGGACCACACCCGTTACCAGCGTGGCATGTATGATAGTACGTGAATTCAGTGGGTGTTACACCAAGTTGAGTGGTACCGCGGTTATGTTATAGATCGCCTCAATCGATAGCAATGTCGATTGAGGCGTTTTTATATGGTTACAAGAAACAAAGAGCAGGAGGAAACATTATGAAAAAAAGAGCAGTAGCAAGTATCATGAGTCTGATGATGGCAATGAGCCTGATGGCAGGCTGCGGCGAAAGTGCTGACAGTGCAGCATCCGCACCGGCAGAAAGTGCTGAGGCGGCAGAGAGCAGTGAGGCAGCAGAGAGCGCTGCGGAGGAAACCGGCGAGAGCGTAGCCGCAGAAGCAGGTGCGGTATACAAAGTCGGTATCGTACAGTATGTCGATGACGCATCCTTAAATCAGATCGAACAGAACATCGAAGCAGAGCTCGATGCCAAGGGCGCAGAGCTTGGTGTGACCTTTGATTATGCAGACTATACCTTTAACGGACAGGCAGATGCGACGACCTTAAATCAGATCGCAGCAGAGCTGGTTGCGGATGAAGTGGACGTGATCGTTCCGATCGCAACTCCGACTGCAGTCATCATGCAGGCGGCAACCGAGGACAATCAGATCCCGGTCGTATTTTCCGCAGTATCCGATCCGGTCACCGCAGGTCTGGTAGAGAGTCTTGATGCACCGGGCAGCAATGTCACAGGTACTTCCGATGCATTAAATACCAAAGTTGTTATGGATCTGATGTTTGCAGCAAATCCGGACATCACAAAGGTCGGCCTGTTATACAACAGCAGTGAAGATGCTTCCAAGGTTCCGGTAGCGGATGCTAAAGCATATTGCGAAGAGAAGGGTGTGGAAGTGATCGAGAAGACCGGTACCACCGTGGATGAAGTTGCCCTGGCAGCGGATGCACTGGTTGCAGACGGTGTGGAAGCCGTATTTACCCCGACCGACAATACGATCATGACCGCAGAACTTTCCATCTATGAGAAATTCATCGAAGCAGGCATCCCGCACTATGCAGGCGCTGATTCCTTTGCCTTAAACGGTGCCTTTGTCGGCTATGGTGTTAACTATGCGGATCTTGGTGTGGTTACCGCGGATATGGTCGTAGAGATCCTGGTCAACGGTGCCGATCCGGCGACCTGTCCGGTACGCCTGATGGACAACGGTATCGTTACCGTCAACACAGAGACTGCAGAAGCGATCCATTTGGAGTATAGTATGTTTGAGGAGATGGCTTCCGAGTTAAAAGAAACCATCACCGCAGAAGAGTTTGAATAAGAAACAGACAGGCAAAGCCGATGGCGGCTTTGGAACGATTTGGGACGGAGGATGAGATGTTGGCATCGATTTTTAGTACATCGGTCATTGTGACCGCATTGGAACTGGGTTGTATTTATGCGCTGGTCGCACTGGCGTTGTACATTTCCTTTTCCATTTTGAATATTGCAGATCTGTCGACGGACGGCTGTTTTACTTTAGGCTGTGCGACAGGTGCAGTCGTGACGACGATGGGACATCCCTTCCTGGCACTGCCGGCAGCTATGCTGGTCGGCGTGCTCTCCGGTTTTATCACCGCATTTTTGCAGACCAGAATGGGCATCCAGTCCATTCTGGCCGGCATTATTGTCAATACCGGACTCTATACCATCAACTTTCTGGTCATGGGAAGATCTTCCAACGTCAATATTTTTGGCGTGGACACGATCTTTTCTCTGGCCAAAGAAGTCAGTGAAGCGGAAACATACAAGACATTGTATAAACTGGTGATCGCACTGGTCATCGTGCTGGTGATCTGCCTGATTTTGCACTGGTTCTTAAATACCACGCTGGGACTGAGCATCCGTGCAACGGGCGATAACGAGCACATGGTCAAAGCCTCCAGCATCAATCCGGCCTTTACCATTACAGTCGGTCTTTGCGTTTCCGGTTCATTGACCGCACTTTCGGGTGCGATCCTTGCACAGTATCAAAAATCCTGCGATATCAACTTCGGTACCGGCCAGGTGACGATCGCACTGGCATCTCTCATGATCGGAGAGACTCTGATCCGCCGCGGAAGCATCTTCAGGCGGGCGATCGGCGTGGTCCTGGGCAGTTGCCTGTATCGTATCATCGTTGCGATCGCGCTGCGGTTTAACTTACCGGCGGAAGCACTGAAACTGGCCAGTGCGGTGATCGTTACGGTTGCGATCTTTGTACCGTATTTCAAAGGGAATATGGACTTTTATAAGAGACGCCTGACAGAGCGGGGCAGAAAGGCAGGGCAGTAGGATGCTGGAATTACAACAGATCAGTAAAACATTTCATCCCGGCACGATCAATGAAAAAGTCGCCCTGCGTAAGGTATCGCTTCACTTAAAACCGGGTGATTTCGCCACGATCATCGGCAGCAACGGTGCCGGCAAATCGACACTCTTTAATGCCATTACAGGAGCCTTCTATGTCGATGAGGGACGCGTGATCCTCGATCACGAAGACATCACCTATAAAGCAGAACACCTCCGAAGCCGTGACATCGGGCACCTCTTTCAGGACCCGCTGATGGGAACGGCACCGCATATGACGATCGAGGAAAACATGGCACTGGCGTATCTGCGTGCCAATAAGAGCAAAGGACAGCTCTTCTCGCGCATTACGAAAGCGGAAAAGAAGCTCTTTCGCGAGCAGTTATCGCAGCTGGATATGGGTCTGGAAGATCGTATGAAAAATCCGGTCGGCCTCTTATCCGGAGGGCAGCGTCAGGCACTCACCCTGCTGATGGCGACGATGGTCACTCCGAAGATCCTGCTGCTTGATGAGCATACGGCAGCACTGGATCCGGCGACGGCACAAAAGGTGCTGGAGCTGACCAAAAAGATCGTGGCAGATCGACAGATCACCTGTCTGATGGTCACTCACAACATGCACCAGGCGTTAGAACTTGGCAATCGTACCCTGATGATGGATGGCGGAGATATCATTCTGGATGTACAGGGAGAGGAGAGAGCGCATATGACGGTGGATGATCTGCTCGAGCAGTTTAAGATCCGTGCCGGCGAGCGACTCGACAACGATCGCATTTTATTATCCAAATAAGAATTCACAAACAGCAAAGCCCGAAACACGATGCGGTAAGGAACGTGTTTCGGGCTGTTTTGCTGTTTGGATGATCTTGATGTTGCGGCAGCGATGCGTGACGGGATCAGTACCTGCGAGCGCTAACGCTGCGCACGGAGGGCATCGTGAAATGCACGGACATCGCTGCTTTGGAGCGGTTTGTCACTGTAACGAGCCTGCTCGTAGATCCGGTGCAGGGTCTCGTTGTCACAATCAGGATGTGAAGGATATGCGGTCGCTTCCAGCTCGGCCGGGGTCATGGAAGGCTGCAGTGCCGCAGCCTTAGGACTCTTTAAAAGCCATTTGCGATAGGCGCGTCGAAGCTGCGTCCTGGGGCTAAAGAACCCTTCGCTCTTAGATACGGACGCGCTCCGTGGGGCATGTTCCCTGCGTTCATGCGGCTTTAGATATTCGATCCTGTCTGCATCGGCTTTGCGGCCGCCGGAGAGGTAGGCGCGGTAGAGCGCAATCAGCAGTTTTAAGACGACGGTGACGATCAAAATGATCGTTGCCAGAGTAAAGATCCGGAAGATGATCTCAAAGAGCAGTTCCATGAACGGACTCGGCTCCGACATCCCGCCCGGCAACATCGGTGCTAAAGTCGCGCCGCCAAGGGCTTCTTCTTCAAAGGCCTCGTCGTTATTCCGGAACAACAGCCTGGTGATGGATAAGAGAAAGAGCAGGATCTGATGAACGATCTTTCGAAAGATCACGGCCAACTCTTCGGAATAATCCACCAGGCGAAACAGGGCGATGAGGATCGCCATGCCGATCGCAAGGAGCAGTGCCATAAAACTGTTGGTGCGACGAATCTTTTCTACCGGAACCGCAGTATCTTCCTGCAACCGGTAGAGATGCTCCTCCAGCTGATCTTCGTTGCGATATAAGAGATATACGATCGCACAGATCCCTTCTGCCAGATAAGAAAAGCGTAACAGCGGCGTATGGCCGACATACAGTGCGACCAGAAACAGGATCATGTAAGGCGCCAGAAAGCCCGGATGAGGCTCTGCCGGATCGATATCCCGGATGTGCGCGTAGAAGGCACAGATCGTAAGGAGGATCGCCAGGGCAAGGTAGTAGAGCCGCACATGGCAGGCGATGCCGACAAGAACGATCAGACCGCACAGCACGGCATGGATCAGACAGTAGAGCAGGAAGGATACCTTACGATAGCGCACCGCTTCCGAAGTGCAGAGCGCAGCGACAAAGATCAGCGCACCGAAATACAGCCGCAGGTTGGATCCAAAAAACAGCGGCAGGATGCCAAACGTATAAAAGAGCAGGCCGTAGTTGATCAGCCGCAGTAGTTGCATTTTGACAGTTGCCTGTCGACTCTCCCGTTGGAGAAATTCTTCATATCTGTTCATGAGAACTCCTTAAACGCACAATCGGGCGCCATATTAATGAAACAGGACCGGCAGGAAGGTCACGCCGGGGATGTTCACTTCTGCCTGATGCAGGCCTGCCGTCAGCGGACAGATCCACAACAGACCGCCTGCAGTAGATGAGAGGCGGGCAGCTTCTCTGCAGAGCGCATCGCCCGTTGCAGAGGAGATCAGAACGTAGGTCATCTGCGTGGCATCGCCTGCTTCTGCAGAAACCTCGCGAAGGCAGGTCGCAAAAGGCACGCAGTTTTGCAACAGGTCGATGCGGGCAAGGGCCTGCGCAAAGGCGATGCGGTGTGCGCCTGTGCTGCCGGGTTCGAGGCGGATCCGGGAATGTAACAGCACGTCCATGCCGTTGGTGGATAATCCGGTCGGGATCTGCTGCTCCATCAACAGTTCTGCATAGGTTCGTGCCAGGCGGATGCCGTTTTCCAACAGCTCCGAGGAATACAGGATCGCCGGTGCTTCTAAATTTAAGAGAAGCATCACCTGCTGTCCTGCGGTATGATCATGGACATTGACCTGAAGCGAGGTGCTTCTGGCAGAGGCCTTCCAGTTGACGCTCCGTTCCGGATCACCGGCGCGATACTCGCGGATCCCGCGAAACGTGAACGGATCTTCATACAGGAAGCGCCTGCTTAAGACATCGCCGAGGATATGCTGAAAGGTCACCTCGATCTGCTCACCGTCAAGGCATTTCGGATAGACATACATGGCAGTATCCTGCGCAGTGTCCATCAGAAAGTGGCGCAAATGAAACAGATCATCGGTGTTGATCTGGGCATCTAAAATCGTGTAGTAGCCACGCTTCGTGTCGATGATCTCCACATCACGTGTCCGCTTCTCGTAAAAGCCTAAGGAAAAGATGTCCGTCAGCGTGGTACGATCCGTATGGACGGATTTGATCTGCGGGGAAAAGGTCAGGCCGAGCCGCAACTGATAATGCACCTGCAGGAGTGGAAAGGGCAGGAAGTTGCGGTTGGTGATCTCTTCGGTGAGGATCGAAGTCTCGCCCTCTGTCACGGCCTGCCCTGGAAAGTGCAGGGTTACGCGCAGATGCGAACTCCAGTTGGTTTGGTAGAGGTAGAGCTCCAGCCCAAAGAGCGCAAGGAGCAGGAGCGGGATCCATAGAATCTGCATATCAGGAAAGTGCCTCCGTCGGAACCGGAACCTCCTGCAGGATCTGCAGGATGATACTACGGGCATCTGAGGACGTCTGCATGCCACGGCCGAGGATCAGGCGGTGGGAGAGGACAGACGGTGCGACGAATTTCAGATCTTCCGGCACACAGTAGGTGCGGTTATGAAGCAGCGCGCAGACCTGGGCGCACTTCATCAGTGCCAGAGATCCTCTGGGACTGACGCCGGAATAGATATCGCTCCGGGTGCGGGTGCGCAGGATCAGCTCTGCCAGATACTGCAGCAGATCATCGTGCAGAGTGATGTTTCTGGCTTCTGCCTGCAGCGAAAGGATCGCTTCCGGAGAGCAGACGGCGGTCAGTGTCGGCAGGACTTCTTCATGCTGGAACCGCTTTAAAATCGCGACTTCTTCCTCCTTGCCCGGCAGCCCCATGGACAGCTTCATCAGGAAACGGTCCAGCTGTGCTTCCGGCAGCGGGAACGTACCGGAGGTCTCCAGCGGGTTCTGCGTGGCGATGACAAAGAACGGTGCGCCAAGCGGATAGGTATGTCCGTCGATCGTGACCTGATGCTCCTCCATACACTCGAGAAGACCGGCCTGCGTACGCGGTGTGGCGCGGTTGATCTCATCTGCCAGCAGGATGTTGGTAAAGACCGGCCCCTGCTTAAACTGAAATTCGCCGGCAGCCTGGTTATAGATATTTAAGCCGGTGACATCACTGGGCAATAAATCCGGTGTGAACTGGATTCGCTGGTAGTCTGCGGACAGGGAGGCCGCCAGAGCCTTGGCCAGGACCGTCTTTCCGGTACCCGGGACATCTTCGAGCAGGACATGTCCCCCGGCGATCAGCGAGATCAGGATCAGATCGATCGTCTCGGATTTGCCGACGATGACTTTCTGCAGGTTTTCTTTTAACGCATCTACCTGAGCGATGGTTTGAGGTAGCGTAAGCTTCGTAGCCATGATATTTCCTCCATGATGTAAAAATACCCCATAGGTTGTTTCGGCAACCTACGGGGCGAATTGGAACTGCTTATCTCATATCCAGATTGCTTGACGGTGCATATTTTTCTTCACAATATTTGCAGCGGTAAACTTCTTTTTCTTCATCCGCCAGGACAAAGATGTGCGGCAGACCCTGCTCGATCGAGGTGATACAGCGGGGGTTGTGACATTTTAAAATATTACGGAGCTCCCGCGGCAGTTTTAAGATCCGCTTCTCCACGATCGTGGCATTCTTAATGACGTTGACGGTGATGTTGTGATCGACAAACCCGAGAACATCGAGGTTTAAGGTGTCGATGTCGCATTCCACTTTCAGAATGTCCTTGCGCCCCATTTTGTTGCTGCGGGCGTTTTTGATGATCGCCACGGTACAGTCCAGATCGCCGAGACCTAAATAGTGATAGATCTCCATGCTCTTGCCGGCCTTGATATGATCCAGTACAAATCCTTCTTCAATCTGTCCTACATTTAACATCTCTTATTCCTCCAATCCCAAAAGCGTCAAGATCAGCGCCATACGCACGTAGACGCCGTACTGTACCTGCTTGAAATAGACTGCACGCGGATCGGCATCGACATCCACCGAGATCTCATTGACACGCGGCAGGGGGTGCAGTACCAGCATATCCGGTTTGGCCATTCCCATCTTGGCGGCATCGAGGATATAAAAATCTTTCAAACGGACATAGTCTTCCTCGTTGAAGAAACGCTCTCTCTGAACACGGGTCATGTACAGAAGATCCAGATCGGCGATGCGATCTTCCAGCTTGATGACTTCCTCATAGGAAATCTGTTTCTCTTTTAACATATCGATGATGTAATCGGGAACGCGAAGCTCTTCGGGGGAGATAAAGATGAAATGTACCTCCGGATAACGGGAGAGCGCGTTGATCAGAGAATGAACGGTACGACCGAACTTTAAGTCACCGCACAGGCCGATGGTAAAGTGATCGAGGCGTCCTTTTAAGGAACGGATGGTCAACAGATCGGTCAGGGTCTGTGTCGGATGCTGATGTCCGCCGTCGCCGGCATTGATGACGGGAATCGAAGAAAACTGGGAAGCAACCATTGCGGCACCTTCTTTGGGATGACGCATCGCTGCGATATCGGCAAAGCAGGAAATGACGCGGATCGTATCCGCAACACTTTCGCCTTTGGCTGCGGAGGAACTGGTCGCGTCCGCAAAACCGATGACGTTGCCGCCGAGATTTAACATCGCGGTTTCAAAACTGAGTCTGGTACGGGTGCTGGGCTCATAAAACAGTGTTGCAAGTTTTCGCCCGTCACACTTGTGTGCATAGTTCTCCGGATGCTTCTCGATGTCGTTTGCCAGATCAAAGAGACGATCGAGCTCTTCCACGGAGAAATCCAGTGGATTCATAAGATGTCGCATGTAGGTACTCCTTTAAAATCAATCAATTTTCAATTGTTTAATGTAACCTATTTTAGGGCCTGATGCAATCCTAAATTACAAGAGATCACTTGGAATGATATTCGCTTGCAGCTTCCTGTGCTGCGGTAAACGGCTCGACACGGATCGCGCCGGCGGTCGGCGTGCGATAGCAGACACCATCCACATCATACGGATAAAAATAGGTATAGGTCGATGTGGTGTTGATCCGGTTGTAGACACCTTCCGCCACAAGCTCCTGATTGGAACCGTCGACATTCATACGCATGAGGCGCGGATTGTCGGCATCCGATACCTGATAGTAGATCACCATGCCATAGAGATTGTAAAAATCCAGACGCTCCTCGCACAGGATCTCGATCTCGTTGCGACTCATGGAATAGCGGCAGAGACGATAATCATGATCGATATCCATATAGTAGACATAGTCCCCGACCACGGTCGGATAGCAGAGATTGCCGGCCCAGAGGATGGAATCGTTGAGCGTCTTTGCATTTAACGCATGCAGATAATGATCTTTGCCGAGACCACCGTAGTAGATGACGCCGTTTGCGGCGCAGGACGGATCAATCTCAAGAGCGCTGATCGTCTGTTCCTCTTCGCCGTTTCCGGTCATGGTGCGGAAGGTGGAAAAGGTCTTGTTATCATAATGTTCGTAAAAGAGCTGATTGCCGACAAGTTGTAGAGAGGTGGCCGCATCCTCGTGGAGGCAGACCGTTTTCTTGCCGTTTAAGAGACAACGATAGATGCCGGAGATGGTACGGACATAACCAAGGCCCGTGCCGTTGCCGGACGTCTGAAGATAATAGTAGATGTAATCGCCGCCGACGCAGATCCATTTTGCGGCAGCAGAGGAGAGACGGGTGATTTCGGTGCCGTCCGCGTTCATCACATATAACGCGCCGCCATCGTAAGCATTGGAAAAATAGACTTTTCCGTCATATTCACAAAACAGTCCGTCGCCGCGCATATTGCCGGCGCTGTTGCCGACGACCTCATCCGGCAGAGCTTTATAATGGTCGGCTCTGGAGTAGATGACGATTGCCGTCAGGGCTGCAAGTACGAGCACTGTAATGATGGTCGTAAGAATCGGTCGTTTCATAGCACTCCTCCTGAAAGAATTATACAGCCTACGGGATTTTCAGGTCAACCGAACTTGCGATAGCGCCCTAAATTCATTATACTTTTAGTTGAGGAAACGCTTACCAAAGCGTCAGAGAGGAGCACAACAGTTTCAATGGATTTATCAGAACTTCGGACACAGATCGATGCGATCGATCAGCAGATGGTGGACCTGTACCAACAGAGGATGAACATCTCCAAACAGGTCGCAGAATATAAGATAGAGAACGGCCGCAAGGTCTATGACCGCGCCCGTGAAGAAGAAAAGATAGAAAAGCTGCGAGGTCTTGCCGCCAATGATTTTAACCGGCGCGGGATCGAGGAGCTTTTTTCGCAAATTATGTCGATGAGCCGCAAACTCCAGTATCAGCTGCTGACAGAAAGCGGCGCCCTTGGCAAGCTCCCGTTTATCGGGGTGGAAGAGCTGGGCAAAGAGAATGTCCGCGTCGTCTTCCAGGGAGCCGAGGGATCGTATTCGCAAGCGGCGATGAAGAGCTACTTTGGCGATGCCATTTCCAGTTATCATGTCGAGTCGTTCCGTGATGCGATGGAAGCCATCGAAGAGGGGGCGGCGGATTTTGCCGTACTGCCGATCGAAAATTCGACAGCCGGGATCGTCAGCGAGATCTACGACCTGCTCGTGGAATTTGAAAACTATATCGTCGGAGAACAGATCATCCGGATCGAGCACTGCCTGATGGCACTGCCCGGGACAACGATGGATGAGATCAGGACCGTCTACTCCCATCCGCAGTCCCTGATGCAGAGCGCCCGCTTTTTACAGGAGCATTCCTGGGAGCAGATCAGTATGAAAAACAATGCTTTTGCAGCCAGAAAGATCCGGGATGATCAGGACCACAGCAAAGCGGCGATCGCCAGCGCCTATGCGGCGGAGACTTACGGTCTGGAGATCCTGGAGCGTGGCGTGAACCAGGCATCGAATAATTCGACACGGTTTATCATCGTCACCAACCAGAAGATCTTCCGGAAAGATGCGTCCAAGATCAGCATCTGCTTTGAAGTGCCGCACGAGAGCGGATCGCTGTATCAGATGCTCTCACACTTTATCTATAACAACTTAAACATGACCAAGATCGAAAGCCGTCCGATCGAAGACCGCAGTTGGGAATATCGCTTCTTCATCGACTTTGAAGGCAATTTAAATGATGCCGCGGTCAAGAACGCCCTGCGCGGACTGCGCGAGGAAGCGCGGAACATGAAGATCCTCGGCAATTATTAACGCACGTCCGCCTGCAGGCGGCGTGACGGCGACCGTTCGGAGCGCTGCAGTGACGGCGGCTGCCCTGCAGGCGGCGCAGATAGGAACAGACATGAAAGAACAACAACTTTTTATATTTCGGAACCGTTCGGAGCAGAATCAGCAGCTCCTGACGGATATGGTATTTCTGATGGAGCATGTCTCCTCGGAAACGGTCGACAGTGAAGACTACGCCGATATCTTTTGCCGGAGCGTAAACGCCTTGCTGGAGATGGCGGCACAGAACGGATTTTATGGTAACCTCTGGCACTGTTTTCTGGCAGAGATCATCGTCAATGATGAGAATGCCTACTCCAAAGCCTGTGAGGTCGTCGGACCGATCGATGGCAGCATCAATCAGGCGGTCATGCATGATATGGACATCTTTCTGGAGTGGATCCGGTATGATTTTGCACCGCTGGCGCAAAAGATGGATGCCACGACCTATGCACTTCTGACGGATTATCAGGCCAGCAACGAAAAGAGTAAGGTCTACAACAAACGCATCCAGAAGCGGATCTGCGATCTGGCAAAGCAGTTTCGGGAGGTAAAGGATGCGGCACAGGTCAAGAACCTGGTGACACAGTTTTATCAGGAGTTCGGTGTTGGAAAATTTGGTTTACATAAAGCGTTTCGCGTGGAGGAAGATGCACACGGAACGCAGATCGTACCGATCACCAACATCGCACATGTCCATCTGGATGACCTGGTCGGCTATGAACTGCAAAAGAAGAAACTGATCGATAACACCGAGGCGTTTGTCTCCGGAAAGAAAGCAAACAACTGCTTACTGTTCGGAGATGCCGGTACCGGCAAATCCTCCAGCATCAAAGCCATTACGAACGAATATTTCGATAAGGGACTGCGGATCATCGAGATCTACAAGCATCAGTTTCGGATGCTCAATGATGTGATCGCACAGATCAAGAACCGGAACTATAAGTTCATCATTTATATGGATGATCTCAGTTTTGAAGAATTTGAGACCGACTATAAATACTTAAAGGCCGTGATCGAGGGCGGACTGGAAAAGAAACCGTCCAATGTCCTGATCTATGCGACCTCCAACCGCAGACATCTGGTACGCGAGACCGCATCCGACAAGCTTGATCGCGATGAAGATCTGCACACCAATGATACGGTACAGGAAAAATTATCGCTGGCATATCGCTTCGGCGTGACCATTTATTATGGCAAGCCGACACCGAAGGAGTTCCAGGAGATCGTTACGACACTGGCGGAGCGGCACCATATCACCATGTCCAAAGAGACACTCCTTCTGGAAGCCAATCGGTGGGAGTTATCGCACGGCGGTATTTCGGGACGTACGGCACAACAATTCGTAGACTATCTGCTGGGAAAAGTGTAAGAGCCGGCGCGCGCAGCGCCGGAGCATAACCGACAGCCGCGCAGCGCGCGGCAGCAAAATGGCCGGTGGCGCGGCAGCAAAATGGCGACGGCGCGGCAGTGCACCGCAGCGGGAAATGAGGGAAAGATGGCTGGTAAAACATTTGCGGCAATCGACGTGGGATCCTTCGAGATCGAGATGAAAATCTTTGAGATCTCCAACAAAAAAGGCATGAAGCAGATCGATGATCTGCGGCATCGCCTGGACCTTGGGTCCGAGACCTACGAGACAGGCAAGCTCTCCGTGCAAAAGGTTGAGGAACTGTGTAAGATCCTCAAGAGTTTTGCGCAGACGATGAAGACCTATCGCGTGGATGACTATCGAGCCTACGGCACCAGTGCGATCCGCGAGATGCGGGGGACGCAGATCCTGATCGACCAGATCGAGCAGCGTACGGGGATCCATATCGATGTACTCAGTAACTCCGAGCAGCGTTTCCTGGATTATAAATCTGTGGCATCCAAAACCGAGGAGTTCCATGAACTGACGCAGGATGGCGCGATCCTGGACATCGGCGGTGACGGTGTGCAGCTCTCGTTATTCGAGGACGGCAAACTGACGGCCACGCAAAACATGCGCCTCGGCGTTCTTCGCTTAAACGAAGCACTTTCCAGACTCGATGCAGGCTCCTACCGGATGGAGCAGATCATTGAAGAGATCGTCATGAGCCAGCTCGATGTCTTTCGCAAACTCTATTTAAAAGAACGTAAGATCCGCAACCTGATCGTGGTGGACGACTATTTTTCCGCCATTTGCAAGCAGCGGACGGAACCGGGCCTAAAGGCCGGTTATGTGCGGACCAAAGTATTTGAACGCTTTACCGGAAACATGATGGCACAGTCCACCAATCAGGTGGCAGAGCAGCTTGACATCCCGGAAGAAAATGCGAGACTTTTGCTGATCAGCTGCTGTCTGCTGCGGCACGTCGTGGCAATGATGGATACGCAGATGATCTGGGCACCGGGTGTTACACTGTGCGACGGTATCGTCTATGAATATGCGGATAAAAACAAACTGATCCGCAGCGAACATGATTTTGAAGCGGATATCTTATCGAGCGCGATGAATATCAGACGCCGCTATATGGGCAGCAGGAAGCGCGGCGAGACTCTCGAACAGATCACGCTGACGGTATTTGACAGCATGAAGAAGGTCCACGGTCTCGGCAGGCGAGAGCGGCTCCTTTTGCAGCTTTCCGCGATCCTGCACGACTGCGGCAAATATATTTCCATGATCAATCTGGCAGAGTGCTCCTACAACATCGTGATGTCGACCGAGATCATCGGCCTCTCGCACAGAGAGCGTGAGATCATCGCCAATGTGGTGAAGTACAATCATATGCCGTTTGACTATGATGCCCTGGATGAGAGCAGCAGCGGCCTGGATCGTGAGACGGAACTGACGATCGCCAAACTGACCGCGATCCTGCGCATCGCCAACGGGTTGGACCGTAGTCATAAGCAGAAATTCAAAAACGTCAAGACGCAGTTGAAGGAAGATCGCCTGGAGGTCATTGTGGAGACCGGAGAGGATATCACGCTGGAAAAAGGACTCTTTCGGGCACGGGCCGATTTCTTTGAGGAAATCTTTGCGATCCGCCCGGTGATCCGGCAGAAACGTATATTCTGAGGTGGGACATGGCAACAGTAAATTTTCGAAATCCTGAATACTATACCAACAGAGAGTTAAGCTGGTTAATGTTTGATGAGCGCATTCTGGGCGAAGCCAAAGATGCGAAGGTGCCGTTGTTTGAGCGGCTGAAATTTTTGAGCATCACGGCATCGAATCTGGATGAGTTCTTTATGGTGCGTGTCGCCTCCTTAAAGGACATGATCAATGCCGGCTATACCAAGAAGGACATCGCGGGCATGACTGCCAAAGAGCAGCTGAGTGCGGTGACCAAAGTGACGCACGAGCTGGTGCGGGAACAGTACAATGTTTACAATAAGCAGTTCCTTTCGGAACTGAAAAAGCACGGGCTTCGCATCGTGGCCCGGCATGAGGATTTAAGCGAGGCACAGGGGATGTTTGTGGATCGTTTCTTTATGGAGAACGTCTATCCGGTACTGACGCCGATGGCTGTGGATTCCTCAAGACCGTTCCCGCTGATCCGCAACAAGACGCTGAACCTCGGTGCGCTGGTGCGCAGGAAAAGCGGCGGCGATGCGCTGGAATTTGCAACGGTACAGGTGCCGGGGGTGTTATCCCGCGTGATCGAGATCCCATCGGAAGAGGAAGACCAAAAGACCATCATCTTCTTGGAGGAGATCATTGAGCGTAATATCGACAAACTGTTTTTGAACTATGATATCGTGGCGGTCAGCCCGTTTCGGATCATGCGTAATGCGGACTTTTCCATTGATGAAGATGAGGCGGAAGATCTCTTAAAAGAGATCGAGAAGCAGTTAAAGAAACGGCAGCGTGGCGAAGCCATCCGTCTCGAGATCGAAGACAAGATGGACAAGGAACTGCTCGAAGTACTGCAGAGGGAGCTGCACCTGGGCGAAGAGGAGATCTACCGGATCAAAGGACCGTTGGATCTGACGGTTTTGATGAAGGTATACGGCCTTGGTGGATTTGAGGCACTCAAAGAGCCGTCGCATGAGCCGGCACCGGTTCCGGAATTCAGCGATGGAGAGGATGTCTTTACAGTCATCCGCAGAGGCGATGTCTTTTTACATCATCCGTACCAGAGCTTTCTGCCGGTGGTGAATTTTATCAGACAGGCAGCCGTGGATCCGGAAGTACTGGCAATCAAACAGACACTGTACCGCGTCAGTGGTAATTCGCCGATCATCGCAGCGCTGGAGCAGGCGGCGGAGAACGGCAAGCAGGTCACGGTACTGGTGGAATTAAAGGCCAGATTCGACGAAGAGCATAATATCATCTGGGCCAGACGTTTGGAGCAGGCGGGTTGCCATGTCATCTACGGTCTGGTGGGCTTAAAGACCCATTGCAAGATCACGCTGGTGGTGCGCCGTGAAGAGGACGGCATCCGCAGATATGTGCATTTGGGCACCGGTAATTACAATGATTCGACGGCAAAACTGTATTCGGATGTGGGACTGATGACCTGCGCCGAGAAGATCGGCGAGGATGCAACGGCCGTGTTTAATATGTTGTCCGGCTATTCGGAGCCGCGAAACTGGAATTGCCTGGCAATGGCACCATTGTGGCTGAAAAAGCGCTTTTTGCAGCTGATCTCCAGAGAAAGCGAGCATGCAAAACAGGGCCTGCCGGCACAGATCATTGCGAAAATGAATTCCCTGTGCGATCCGGACATCATTGAGGCTCTTTATGAAGCCTCCGTAAGCGGCGTTAAGATCGATCTGATCGTGCGTGGCATTTGCTGTCTGAAGGTCGGGATTCCGGGCGTCAGCGAGCACATTTCGGTGCGCTCGATCGTCGGCAATTTCCTGGAGCACGCCAGAATCTTTTATTTCGCAAACGACGGACAGGCAGAGGTATACTGTGCCAGCGCGGACTGGATGCCGCGTAATCTCGATCGCCGCGTGGAATTGATGTTCCCGCTGGATGATCCGGAGATCAGGAGTGCAGCCATTCACATCCTCGAAAGTCAGCTGAAAGACAATACCAAGGCGCACATCCTGCAGCCGAAGGGAACCTACGAAAAAGTCAACAGACGCGGCGCAGAGAGTTTTACCGCACAGCGCTATTTTGTGGAATTATCCGACAAAGCGGCAAAGGATGCATCTCCGGAGTTGACGCAAAGCCGGGTATTTCTCCCGGAACAGGCGCCGCAAATGTGATGTTTACAGACATTTCATAGTTTTTTTAGGGTTTGCGGTATTGCGTGATACAGGTTGTTTTGTATATGCTATTCTTAGGAATATATAGGAAAGGAAGTAGCGCAATATGACGGATGAATATGATGAAGCTGTATTGCAGTGTTTTCTTGACAACCAACGGCAACTGTTCTCGGAAAACATTGCTGAAAGTGCAGAGGAAGCAGAAGCCTTTCTGGAGGATTGTATGGCAGTTGTCGTAGATTCTCCCGCAGAGGTTCTGCGGTATTTCGAGGAAGAGGGGATTGATACTGAAGGCGCCGGCGAAGAGGAGATCCTCGAGCAGGCAGAGGTATTTGACGTAGGGGATGGCAGATACCTGATTGTAGAGGGTTAGGCGACTAATCCTGATTGACATGTCTTATGAGGGGCAGTATGAGGCAGACAGCGGTAGGCAGAGAGACATTATCGGTCAAGGTATTGCATACGTTTCGAATGGTGGTGCTACCACTTTTGGTACCGGCACTCTTGATCGGTGCGTCTTTTTTTGCGCCGGGAGTTTCCCTCTACCGGATTTTTGCCACGATCCTTCTCGGATTGTGGTATTACTATTCTTATTTTGTCTTAACGGTACTTCGCAATTTACATTTACAGCGATTGGCGCTGGAATTGTGTGATTTCGATGCATACCAATCGTGTATGGAGTTCCTGGAACATTTTAATATCGGCAGGGCGGCGATCTGCCGCCAAAAAGTCAACAGCATCGATGCGTTTCTGATCCGCGGTGATTTTGATGAAGCTTATCGCAGGCTGATGGAGATCCGTGATGAAAAGCCGAATTTCGCACCGGCGACAGAACTTGTCTATGATTACTACTGGTGCAGGTTCTATGCGGAGCTGGAGGACTTTCACAATTTTGAACTTTGTCTGGAATACTTTCGAAACCGCTGGCTGCGCGGCAGAAACGTCTCGAGGAGAAGTCTTCGAAACGCGACGATGCTACAGCAGGAGCTGGAGTTTCGGGAGATGATGTTCCAGGGCAAAAATATCCAGGCCAAAGAATATCTGAGTAAGGTCTATCGTTCGGGCAGCCTGGAGAGTAAGTATGAATTTTTAAGATACTGTTATTTTATGGGTCGCGTGGAATTTGCACTCGCCAATTTCAATGTGGCCAAGCACTGGTTTGCGCAGGCGGTCAGTTTCAGGATCCGCGAGCATATGAGCAAACGTGCGGCGGAATTTCTGGCACAGATCGATGCGATGCAGATTCCGTATGCAGAACATGTACCAATGTATAACGAACCGCATTATCACGAGCATCCGTTAAGGATGTGGAGTAATCTGTTTGGCATCATTCTGGGGCTGGTTTGTATCGTAGTGATGTATGGGATGTAAAGATGGAAAGTAGACACGCTTTAAAACAATATCAGGACAGAACCTATCAGGAGGAGTTCCAGAAGTGTCTGGATCACGGGCTGAAGGAAAAAGAGCTGAAAGACGCGCACTATGATGCAGAGCAACTTCGGCAGATCAATCTGGGGCTGGAGGATGGTCTGGACATTCATATGTATATGAATCCGGGCTATTCATGGTTTGAGATGGAAGAAATCCGCCTGGGAAGTATGATGGGACTGGATATGCGTACATATGCGGAGCGCTTTGACTGGATGCAGATCCGGGAGATCCGTCTGGGCTTTGAGGAGCATGTGGATATCTCCGTGTACTTAAAGCCGGAATTTTTGGCACCGCAGATGCAGATCATCCGTGAGGGCTTAAAGGAAGGCCTTGATGTCAGTGCATATTTAAATCCGGCATTGGACTGGTACCAGATGGAGGAGATCCTCTGCGGTATCCGCAAGAACCTGAATGTACGAGAATATGCGCTGGTTGAGTTTGACTCGCTGGTCATGCGTCTGATCCGGAAAGGCATGGAGAATAACGTTGATATCCTGTCCTATGCAAAGATGGGTTATAACGGGCATGTACTGGAAGAACTCTTTGAATATTTCGTCAGGAATGTGGATATCTCGAAGTATGCGGCAGAAGGGTTTGATGCCGATCAGCTGCACGAGATCGGCTATGCGATCGAGCATCAGCTGCCGATGGAACCGTATTTCTTACATGAACTTTACGGTCAGCAGATGAAGCAGATCCGTCTGGGCATGGAGAGTAAGATCGATTATCAGATGTATGCGACACCGGATTATAACTGGTTCCAGATGCGTGAGATCCGCCTCGGCCTCGAGGAACATCTCGATGCCTCCAGATATGCCAGCGAGTACTTCAGCTGGCGTGAGATGCAGGAGATCCGTATGGCCATGGAAGATGATCTGAACATTGATGAGATCGCGAAGGTCGGTAATACACTGGCGCTGATGCGTCAGTTGATCCAGGAGCAACAGCAGGAATTATCGCAGCGTGAGATTGAAGATTTTACAGAGGAACAGTCACAGGAGATCATCCTCGGGATCGAAGCCGGGGTTGATACCGATGCTTATGCAAAGAAGGAACTTTCGGCAGAGCAGATGCGTGAGATCAGACTTCGACTGATCAAAGAACGCACTGAGAAAGACGGGGACAACTAAACATGCAATTTACTGATGCTTACAACAACCTTATAAGCATCAGCGACGACAATATGGAAGCTATGATGTACCTCCGTCGAAAGCCCAACGGGACGAACTATACGATGGAGGAACTGCAGGATCTATTGTTTGCGGCAGGCGTCAAGCATGGCATCTTGAATGATGTGTTGCAGGATATCATCGATCACGGGATTTACGATCAGATGGTCACGGTCGCAAAAGGAAAGCCGGCAGTCGACGGAGAAGACGGTTCGTTTGAAATGTTTTTCCGTACCAAGCTTCCTACGGTTCCGAAGGTGCTCGAAGACGGCAGTGTCGATTATCTGAATATCGACCTGTTCGAACGAGTCATGAAGGATCAGCTGATTGCGAAGTATCATAAGTCGACCGGCGGAGCAATGGGGTACACCGTCAAGGGCGGTATCGTGATGCCGAAGAAGGGCAAGGAAAAACCTGCGCTTCGAGGAAAAGGATTCCACATTTCGGAAGATCTGATGGAATATTATGCGGACGCCGACGGCAAGATCGAATTTGCCAACGGACAGATCCGGATATCGAATCTCTTTACCGTATCCGGCGACTTGGATCATAAGGTAGGAAATATTGAATTCGACGGCGATGTCGAAGTCAGAGGCGCGGTACGCTCCGGTATGCGTATCATCTCCGGCGGCTCTGTGACCATCGGCGGTATCGTGGAATCTGCGGAGATCTCAGCCAAAGGTGATGTGATCATCCGTGGCGGTGTCGTCGGAAACGGCGAGTGTTCGATCACTTCGGTGGGCGATTTCTTTGCCAAGTTTGTAGAAAATGCCAACGTACATGCAGAGGGGAAGGTCACCTGTAATTACCTGCTCAATTCTAACATCGTTGGTTTGAAGGGAGTGGATGTCTCCGGACATCTAAGCGTTATCCTGGGGGGGACAACGGAATCACTAAGTTTTATCGAAGCCAATTCCATTGGGAATGAATCGGAGATCCTGACCAGGATCAAGGTCGGGATCGATGATGCATACACCAGAAAACTTAGCTTGTTAAAGCGGGATATGGATAAGTTAAATGCTGAGATCGATGTGTTCCAGAGAAACCTCCGTGTGCCGGGAGACAATCATGAGAAGATCGTGACGGCCATGTGCATGAAGGTGAACGATCGTCTCAGCTGCTCCAAGCAGATCGAAGCGCTCGAAGAACTGCTCGAACAATCCAAAAATGCGTATGTCAAAGTGAAGAAGGATGTATTCCCCAGAGTCAGCGTACGGATCGACTCTGCGAAGACACTGATGACAACACAACGCTCCATGGTCACCTTCAGAAGGAGCGAAAATATCATCGCCATCTACCAGAATTAAGCGGAATAGATGCAGACAAGCGAGGTAAACTTATGAAAAACGGTACGATATTAATTGTAGAAGATCAGGATACGAACAGAAAGCTGCTGTGCAGACTGTTTCAGGATGAATATGAGGTCCTTGAGGCAGTCGATGGCGAAGAGGCGATCCACCAGCTGGAGGAACACCGGGATGAGATCTCGGCAGTGCTGCTGGACATCATCATGCCGAAGGTCGACGGCTTCGGGGTGATGGAGTATATGATCCGGTATGACTATATGGAAGAGATGCCGGTTGTCATGATCACCGGAGATACGGCGATGGAGACCAAGGAAAAAGCATTTTCCCTGGGGGCAAGCGATGTTGTGGATAAGCCGTATGATCCGTTTGTCATCCGCAAGAGGATCCGGAATCTGATCGAACTGTGGGCGCATAAGAACCAGCTCGAAGATCTGGTCGATCAGCAGACCAAAAAGATCCAGGAGCAGAACCGCAGGATCAAGGAGATGAACTATCACATCATCGACACCCTGGGTACGGTTGTGGAGTTCCGTAATCTCGAATCGAGCAATCACATCCTGCGTGTGCGGGAGCTTACCAAGGTGCTGATCAAAACCGTGGCGATGTGTTATCCGGAGTTTGGCCTGACCGATGAGGACATCGATAATATCAGTTATGCTTCTGCAATGCATGATATCGGAAAGATCGCGATCCCGGACAAGATCCTCTTAAAGCCGGCGCGTCTGACCGATGAAGAGCGTCAGGTGATGCAATCACATACGTTGCACGGCGCAGAGATCATCGAGCATGTCTTAAGCGAAGAAGACAGCAATGACTATATGCGCTATTCCTTAGAGATCGCGCGCAGTCATCATGAGCGTTATGACGGAAAAGGCTATCCGGACGGTCTGGTCGGCGATCAGATCCCGTTGTCGGCGCAGGTCGTATCCATTGCGGATGTCTATGATGCGCTGGTCAGCGAACGTGTCTACAAAGGCGCTTATACGTCGGATGAAGCCTATCGCATGATCTTAAACGGCGAGTGCGGCGTCTTTAATCCAAAGCTGATCAATTGCTTCAGACTGGTCAGAGAAGATTTCGAGCGTCTGACGGCAGAACTGATCTAAAATCAATTCTAAGCGTTGCGTACCAAACGGTGCGCAACGTTTTTTTAGATCGTTTTGTGTGAAAAAAATGTCAAAGAGGGGTTACATTTTTGAAAAGATACAGTATAATAAAGGTACAAGATGAGCGAAACGGTTCGCTTTGAAGACAAGAGGAGGTTTACTATGCCATTAGTTGATTCGAAAAAGATGTTAACAGATGCAAGAGCAGGCGGATATGCGGTTGGCGCATTTAACGCGGAAAACATGGAAATGGTCAAGGCGATCATTGCGGCGGCAGAGGAATTGAAGGCACCGGTCATGATCCAGACGACACCGAGTACCATTAAATACGGCAATTCCGCAACCTATGCGGCGATCGTCAAGGCAGAGGCGCAGAAGGCAAGCGTTCCGGTAGCACTTCATTTAGACCATGGCAGCAGCTATGAGCTGGCTGTGGAGTGCGTGGAGAATGGGTATACCTCCATTATGATCGATGGTTCAAAGCTTCCGTTTGAAGAAAACATCGCTGTTTCCAAAAAGGTCGTAGAGTATTGTCATGGAAAGAACCTTCCGGTAGAGGCAGAGCTTGGTCGCGTCGGCGGAAAAGAAGATGATGTGACCGACGATATGGATACGCATACCGATGTCGGTGAAGCGGTGGAATTCGTGGAAAAGACCGGCGTTGATTTTCTGGCAGTGGCGATCGGTACCGCACACGGCTTTTATGTAGGTACTCCGGTACTCGATAAGCAGAGACTCTCCGAGATCGCGGCAAAAGTATCGATCCCCCTGGTACTGCACGGTGCTTCCGGCATCAGCGACAGTGATGTGGCAGACTGTGTCTCCCGCGGCATCAGCAAAGTCAATTTTGCAACCGAGCTGCGTGTGGCTTACACGGATGCAGGCAAGGCACTGTTAAAAGAAAAGCCGGAGACCTTTGATCCCAAGGCACTCGGCAAAGTCGGTATGGAAGCCGTAAAGCAGCTGGTGATGGGCAGAATGAAAGTTTGCGGCTGTGATGGTAAAGCGTAAAATACTTAAAAAACTTGACATTTTTTTCTAAGTATTTTAAACTCCTCCTTGTGTGTCAAAACAGACATCATATAAGGAGGAGTTTTTTTATGAAGAAACAGAAACTGGCTGTAATTTTCACTGTTGCAACACTTGCAGTTTCCATGCTGTCAGGTTGCGGTTCCGTAGCGGGCGACTATACCGAAGAGCTTTCGTTCGATAGTTTTCTGGCTGACGAAACAGGCTATGCATTCGAGGATGCTGCATTTACCGTAAATGCATCGTTAGAGCTTGGTGAAGAGAAGAACGCTACTTATACCGTAGAAAAGACCGAAGCACTGGAAGAGATGATGGATCTGGTCCTGGATCAGATCGAAGTTCCGGCAACTGCGGTTCTGGAA
The DNA here is from genome assembly GCA_024699355.1 of Lachnospiraceae bacterium. Lineage (GTDB taxonomy): Bacteria > Bacillota > Clostridia > Lachnospirales > Lachnospiraceae > SIG336. The sequence continues at coordinate 3,001 of JAILPR010000204.1, read as the reverse complement.
GCAAATGAGATCGCTGCAGCGGATTATGCAGATTTCGATGCTTATCAGGAGGAACTGAAGAGCGAATTAAAGACCGTATTAAAAGAGTACATCGATGCACAGGAAGATGAAGAGTACGAAGGTACTTATGAAGCAAAGGATCACACCGTAAGCTTTACTTCCGATGATTTCAGCGGTGACTTTACCCTGGATCGTTCCAACAAGGATGCGATGACCTTCAGCGGTGATCTGGAAGAAGACTGGCTGGAAGACTTTGCGGCAGTGATCAAAGAGAACGTAGAGAGCATTGGTGCAAGCCTGATCTCCGGTAACGTGGAAGGTACCTATACAGGCGCTTATGAGATCACGCCGGGAGCGCTGGAGTATATGATGGGCTTTTCCATTGGGAGAGAAGAGTCTTATTATCTGCAGTATACGCTGGACATCAACGATGATGAGACCTTCGTGATGACTGCGGATGTAGAGAGCTGGGCAATGGAATTCCAGGAAGATGTTGTCAACAATATCGATGCGATCATTCTTAACATTGCAGGTATTGAGAGCGCAACGGAAGAAGAACTGGAGCTGATCGCACAGAATAGCGGATATGAATCTTATGAAGCGTTAAAGGCAGATCTGGAAGTACAGCTGGCTGATGAGATCGCAGGAAGCCTTGGCACTGCAGAGGATTACACCACTACAGGTACCTGGGCTGTCAGTGAAGACGGTACAGAGATGGTACTGACCAGCGATGATGGTGATGAAGCAGACGGTGTGTTAAATGATGGCACACTGACCATGACCATGCCGGGTCTGGATGGTGTAGATACCGATTTCGTATTCGAAAAGATGGACTGATCCAAAGACGGATGAATCTAACGAATCTCATAGAAATCTAATAAAAGAGAACGATCTGCAACAGGCAGAATAGAAAGGGAGCCCTTGGGCAAAGTCACGTAGTTTAGATGACATTGTCCAAGGGCTCCTTTTTTGATGTAGATGACATTGTCCTTCGGGCTCCCTGTTTTAGTAGAACCGGTACGGCGCAAACAGAGATCACAAGAAGACGGGGGGTGATCTCTACGCGGATAATTCTCTCAGGATCGGCGAGAGGCCGTCATGATCGTGATCTTTTGCTGTGATCATGGAAGCGATGGCTTTGATCTCATCCGTGGCATTTGCCATGGCGATACTGTGTCCGACGGCCTGCAGCATGGAGAGGTCATTGCCGGCATCGCCCGCGGCATACGCATCCTGCGGATCGATACCGTAGATTTCGCAGACGGTCCGCACCGCATTGCCTTTGCCGGAGCGGATATCGATAAACTCCAGGAGCTGGTCGCAGGAGAAGAGGGTCGCATAGCGGTCTTTGATCCAGACCTGCAGGTCTTTCTGCAACTGCTCAAGCGGGCCTTTTTCCTCCAGATTGATCGCAAGCAGTTTAAACGGCTCTTTTGTAAGCGCTGCGGTGATCTGTTTGCTGTACTGCGCCGGGATCCGGACACTGTCTGCATAGAAGAGGCTTTCTTTGGTCTCTTTTCTTGCGACAAAGGTCGTATCGGTATAAGCATGGCAATACTGGCCGTGCGCATCGCACTCGTCAATGAAATGCTGCACATCCGCCATCGGGATGCGGTATTCGATCAGGGCCTTCCGGGAAGGATAATCGTAGACATAGGAGCCGTTGTAGGAGATAACGGTCAGCTTTTCCAGCGGCAGACCGGCACGGGCAACGACGCCTTCGATACTGCTTAAGGAGCGGCCGGAGCTGATGATGAATTTGTTGCCGGCTGCAGTAAAGGCGTGGATGGCTTCCAGGGTTTCTTTCGTGACGATGCCGTCACGGTTTAATAAGGTTCCGTCTAAATCTGTAAAAAATAACTTCATATATTCTTCCTAACTGTATGATGATCTTACGCTCTGTATGGGGATCTTACCTTTGGTATGGGGATCTTACCTTCCGGCGCGTTCTTTTAAGTGGACCAGGACTTCCTCCGGTACGTAGAGTTTGCCAAAGCCTGTCCCGAGGTCGAGCTTGGGCTTGGCAGCACCGTGAAAATCCGAGCCGCCACTGATCGCCAGGTCCAGTTTTTTGGCAAGAGCGCGGATCTCGCGCTCCTCTCCGGCACTGTAGGTGGAGTAGATCGCTTCGATCCCGATCAGGCCGACCTCTTTCATTTCACGGGTCAGGGTCTCGAGCATCTCATCCGACATGTGATAAAGGATCGGATGGGCCAGGATGGGGATCCCGCCGACGGACAGGATGATCTCAACCGCCTCCATCGGGGTGATCTTGGCACGCGGGATAAAGTAGGGACGACCTTCACCGATGTAGCGGTCAAAGGCTTCCGGCAGGCTTTTGATATATCCTTTGGCCAGCATATACCGGGCGTAGTGCGCACGTGTGATGACAGATTCCGGGTAGGCGGCCTGGAGTTTTTCGAAGGTAATGTCCATGCCGGCTTCGGTACGGAGTTTGTCACACATCCTGTGATTGCGCGTGGTGCGGGATTCTTTGAATTCATTGCATTGCGCAAGGAACGCTTCGTTCCGGTAATCGATATAGAGACCGACGACATGCACTTCGCGGCCGTGATATTCGGTGGACAGCTCGATGCCGGGGATGACTTCGATGGGCTGTCCCTTGCCGGCTTCAAGCGCCTCAGGGACACCGTCTACCGTATCGTGGTCGGTCAGCGCGATGGCGCTGATTTTTTTCTCCAGCGCTCTGCCGATCAATTCGGTCGGTGTTAAGGAGCCGTCGGATTTATTCGAATGTGTGTGAAGATCGATCATGAGATCTCCTTTCTGCGAAGATGTAAGAAAGGCTCATAGAATGCTATGAGCCTTTGGAATTTCTGCGTTCGTATTTGCCGCCACAGATCAATCTTCATCATCCGTTGCGGTACTTGTATAGATGGTTCTCTTACGGGCCATTTCATCGGATTCGAGATACTCATCGTAGGTCGTCATCTTATCGATGAGCGTGCCGTCCGGCAAAAACTCCATGATGCGGTTGGCT
>JAILPR010000152.1 GCA_024699355.1 Lachnospiraceae bacterium | reverse complement strand
CAGCGGCGCTGCCAGACGTAAAAATTCCGTCCGCAGTTTTTTTCTCCGCTCGCCCCTGGTCGCGCCTCTGACATCCGCCGCCAGTGGCTCCACCGGATTCCCCGCTTCATCGCTCAGCAGTGCCGGCGGGAAGGATTCATTCGGCTCTCCTTCGATGAGCACCGCCAGGATATGCTCCCGGTCATGCATCTCCAAAAAGGTGTCGATCTCCCGCAGTACCCAGTCCGACTGCAGGGTACGCGGCGAACAGATGACGATCAGAAATTCGCTTTCCTGCAGTGCCGCACGGATGTTATCCCCTAAATCGCTTCCGATCGGCAGCTCTTCCTGATCGCGAAAGACGCGCTCGATCCTGCGCATCCCGGTTTCTTTGCGCACTTTTCCCGGGACATGAAACGTCTCCAGCGCCCGGTGCAGTGTTTTGGCGATCTCCATGTCGGGCTCTGTATGACGGTAACTGATAAATGCATTATATTTCATCACTGTTTCTCTCTTTGTAGTCTTGTCAACCTATTCTACCTTGTAAATCGGGAAGGCACAACCGCCACAGGAGCAAAAAACGGCTACACCGATCGTAACCGCCGGGTATCAAAAAGCGGCTGCAAGGATTGCAGCCGCTCAATGTGTTTGATGTATTATGTTTGATGGATTATGCTTCTTTTGCTTCCGGGAAAATGATCTTATTTACAAAGAAGAAGATCACCATGGAAATACCGCCGTTTAATACCGTTGTTCCGATGTTGTAAATAAAATCCGGAACAAGCAGACCCGCAACCGCTACCCAGATGCAGTTGATGGAATTGACGATACAGGTGATGATGCAGAATGCGATCACATACCACATGATCTGATATGCCACATTTCCCTTACTGCGGAATACCACATTTCTCTGCAGCGGGAAGTTGATCATTTCACCGATGACCATCGCAACCATATAGGCTGCGAAGTACGGCAATCCGCCGTGTGCCACATCATAGCCCAGAATATTCCATTTGAAGGTCTCACCAAACAGCGTCACCGGAATACCCGGCCAGCCAAAGTCCACCATCGGCAGGGACTGAAATGCCGCCGGCAGAAACTGCAGCAGCACATACTTCAGTACCGTGACCAGATTACTGATGATCACAAAAAGACCACCTTCACGGATCCACTTAGCCGCAGCCGGATGTTTCTCCGCAAACTTTATCCACATATTCATGTTACTTTATCCTCCTAAGGATCGAAGGCGACAGGCGCCATGTTATAACTTTTTCTCAAAGGCCTTGTTGGCACTGCGATTTCTGAAAAATCCGCTGATGATCCCGCCAAGCCCGCTAAAGAACTTACCGTTGACCAGACGCACCATCGCTTCCGCCATCTTCATATCCACAGCCCCGCCGGTCATCTTGGCCATTGCACGGAACGGCATGTTGTAAATGAACAGAATGTTCAGATCCGGAATACCGCTGTCATCGGATTTTTTCTTCATGGCCGTCAGACGCTGATAGATAAATCTCGCCAGTCCGCTCTTTGCATAGTACATCTGGCAGAATGCATCATTCATGCCCAGATTGCCGCTCCAGCTGCCATCCGGAATGGAATGTCCGAGTAATTCCGTATACTCTGCATCGCCCACTTCCTGGATCTCGCCACTATAGTAATGCGGCAATTTATCCGTATGATACGGATATTCCTGTGTCGTGCCTTCTACTGCAAAGGACTCTTCCAGACGGATATCAAGCAGATTGGCACCGATCATGATCTGGTAGGTACCACCCTCGATCTCCCAGCTGTTTGTCTTGACGTTCCAGTAACGGAACGTCTTATCGTCAAACGGGATCGTCACTTCTTTGCTCTCGCCGGCCTTTAAAAAGACTTTGGCAAAGCCTTTTAACTCGCGATCTGCACGGAAGACTTTTGCTTCCGGAAGGGAAACATAGAGCTGTGCAACTTCCGCACCATCCACGGTCCCGGTATTTTTGAGCGTAAAGGAAACGCCGTCTTTCGAGACCTTCATGTTTTCGTAGCCGAATGTTGTGTAGGATAAGCCGAAGCCAAAGGGATACAGTACCGGAATCTTTGCAGTACGGTAATAACGATATCCCACGTAGATGCTTTCGCGGTGCTGGGTATTTCTCTGCTGGCTCGGATAATAACGGAATGCCGGCGTATCTTCGTATCTTCTCGGCATGGTTTCATTTAACTTACCGGACGGATTTACCTTCCCTGTAAGGATGTTCATCACCGCACTTGCACCTGCCTGTCCGTTCAAATAGCAGGATAAGAGTGCCTTAAAGTAGTGATGCCACGGCATTTCGATCGCAGAACCCGCACTGATCACGCCGACCAGATTCGGATTGACCTGGCCAAGCTCCTGCAACAGCAGGATCTGATTCTGCGGAATTCGCATATGGGTACGGTCCAGACCCTCCGACTCGGAAATCTCGTTTAAGCCAAAGAAGAACAATACCACATCTGCCTTTGCCGCCAGATCGACCGCCTCTTTGATCATCTCCGCGCTTTCTTCACCGTTTCTCTGATAGCCCTTGGCCATACCGAGAACCTGCAGGTCATAATTGCCGATAACGCTTTCGATGCTTTCCACCTTCGTCGGATTGACGAGGGATGAGCCTGCCCCCTGATACCTCGGAGTAAACGCGAAATCTCCGATGATCGCCACCTTGGTCTTCGGTGCCAGCGGCAGGATCTTATCCATATTCTTTAACAGGACCGTGCTCTCTTCTGCTGCTTTTCGTGCAAGATTATGATGTGCTTCCACATCAAAGGAACCGGTCGATGTCACCTTGGTCGTAGTCAGCACCGCATCCAGCAGTTCATCGACTCTCTCATCCACATCCGCCTGACGGATCTTGCCGCTCTCTACTGCCGCAAGCAACTCGCGCGCACTGGCAAGACCCGGATTGGGCATTTCCAGATCGGAGCCTGCCGCAACACCCAGCGCATGATCGTTGGATGCACCCCAGTCGGTGATCACGATGCCGTCAAATCCCCACTCATCCCGCAGGATGTCTTTTAAGAGGTGGCGATTCTCGTTCGCGTAGGTCCCGTTGACTTCGTTATAACTGGACATGATGGCTTTGGCACCGCCTTCTTTGACCGCGATCTCAAAGCCCGTCAAATAGATTTCACGCAACGTCCGCTCATCCAGTACCGCATTCATTGCCATACGACGCAGTTCCTGGCTGTTAACCGCAAAATGCTTCGGGCAGGAGTATACCCCCTGCGATTGGATTCCTTTCACATAGGAAGCCGCCATTTTTCCGGCAAGGATCGGATCTTCGGCAAAATATTCGAAGTTACGGCCGCAAAGCGGGCTGCGCTTGATATTTAAGCCCGGGCCCAAAAGAACATGAACGCCCAGTGCTGCAGCCTCATTTCCAAGTGCCTCTCCAAGCTCTTCTCCAAGTTCTGTACTCCAACTGTTGGCAATGGTTGCCGCGGTCGGAAAACAGGTCGCCGGAAGCGAGCCGTTTAAGCCCAGATGATCTCCCGCACCGGCCTGCTTACGCAGTCCGTGAGGGCCGTCGGAACAAAACATCGAAGGGATCCCCAGTGACGGAAAATCTCTGGTCTCCCATTCTCCCTTTCCCGACAGGAACGCAGCTTTTTGCTCCTTGCTCATTTGATCGATGATATCTTGATGTTTCACGCGCATTCTCCATTCGGCTCTTCGCCGTCTTATCGTTGTTTCTCAATATTGGTTTTGGTAAAACAGGCCCATGGCGAGCGCCAGGGGCCTGCGTTGTTCACGCTTTCACGTGATTATGATTCTGCTGTTTCCTCTACAGGCTCTTCTGTTTTCAGCTTGCGGTATTTCTTGCAGCCGGTAACGAGCATGCAGATCAGAAGTGCTGCCAGAAGGACATCAACCACGATCAATGCGATCTTCCAGGTCGGCATTGCCGGATTTAAGTTCTCTTCTGCATAAGCACGGCTGTTGACTACCGTATACATTGCATTCTTTGCAGCCTGTCTCATAGCGATGACAGAGGTTGCACTTGTGGTATCGGTCAGATGATTGGTCTCTGTATCATAAGCAACCAGCATCATATCGTTACCGTTA
>JAILPR010000147.1 GCA_024699355.1 Lachnospiraceae bacterium | reverse complement strand
GACGGGAATCAGGAAAAAGCAAAGCGCAGCGTCACACTTCCGGCGGCCGGCTTTGTCCTGCTTATGATCCTCATGTACTGCACGGTGCATTTCCACCATAATCCGCTGGGAACCTTTACCACGTTTTCCGCCTGGTATTATCTGCAAAACGATGAGGCAGCCTGGTACTATGAAGAATGCATGCAGCGCATGCAGGTGCTGGAGTCCTCGAGAGGGCAGGATGTGGTCTTAACGGCACATGCACATCAGCCATGGCTGTTTTTTATTGAGGATATCAGTGAAGATCCAGGTTACTGGCTGAATGCCGCGATGAGCTCTTATTACGGCGTCGCAACGGTGCGCCTCGAGAGCAGTGAAGAATAGGAGTATGACATGAATAACGGCGTGAGAGTTGATCTCACGCCGTTTTTGGATGTGATGAGGCTGGCGCCTGCTGCGCCGGCAACCGATCCTGCTGCGCCTGCAAGCAATCCTGCAGCGCCGATCGCGCCGGCCGCGATAATTAGAAGGTCATCGTCTCCGGAGCTGCCGAGAAGGAGCAGAAGGTAGCGCTCGCATTTGTAAAGCAGAAGACTGCGGTATTATCATCGTCTGCGCTGTACATGGACTGCAGCGACGGATAGGCATCCAACATGGATTTCTTTGCTTCATAGCGATCATCCAGCTGCAGAGTTCCGCTTAAGCGGATCCAGTCGCCATCGTGCATAGCACAGATCTCTACCTTGGGATTTGCCAGGATCTGCTTTGCAACATCCTTGCTTTTCCCGGTCTGGAGATATAACTTTCCTTCAAAAATGTGGGCGGTGCCAAACGGGCGTACACGCGGCTGATCACCGTCGCAGGTTGCCAGATAATAGGTGCCTGCATCTTTTAAAAACTGACATACACGTTCCATTGCGTTCATAGCAAAACCTCCTTTATACCGTGAGTATAGCATGGAGAATATGGCTTCGCATTTGTTTTTTGATGAAACTATCTGTGCGCCGGAACCACCCTGGAAAATACGGGATAGAGCAGGGTCCCAAGCAGGATGCCGAAGGAAGCCTGAACGAAGTTTGGCACAAGGCCCGCAAGTGCCGCGACAAAGCCGGCGGAAAGTGAGGAATGGCTGACAACGGCCAGCATAAAGATCTCAAATCCGAAATATCCAACGACCATGACTGCTTCTCCCGCAATGGTCGTTATAAGGAGCTTCGGGATCAGGAACGATCCTTTGTCGGATACGCCGGAGAGGGCACGGAAGGTAAAGTAAGCGACAAGGGCGCAGCCTGCTTTGATGAGGAAGGTCGCCGGGATATAAATGACATAGCCGCTGATCAGGTCAGCCAGTGCGGATCCGATGCCTGCGGCAAGGGCGCCGTAGAGAGGACCGAGCAAAAGACCGGATAAGAGGACGAAGCCATCGCCCGGATGGACATAGCCCTGGGTGGGGGTCGGTACTTTGATGATCATGGTGGCTACGCAGGTGAGCGCGGCAAATAAGGCGGCGCGGACGAGCTGCTGTGTTTGTGTGGTCACACCGGTGGACGGTGCGGTTGCTGTTTCTTTCATCATAAATCCTCCTGTTGTGAGATACTGTCCCGGCAAAAGATGCGCCCGGGACTAGGCGACATCTGCCATTGGGGTTATAATAGCACTGCACTGACACGCTAAAAATGCACAATTACTATTATTTTTAAGGGGACAGATGATGAAAGTCTATGAGACCATCTATGACTATTATGTGCGGCAGATTAAGGAAAATACCCTGCAGGCAGGGGATCAGATGCCATCGATCCGTGAGAGCGAGCGGATCTTAAATGTGAGTCGCACCTCCGTGGAGACTGCGTATTTCCAACTTGCGGCAGACGGGTATATCTATGCGATCGAGAAGGTGGGTTATTTTGTTTCGAAGAAGCAAAAGCAGCTGGAGAAAAATCCCGGGAAGCAATCTGTGCGCCGGGAGAAGGTGGATGCTCCCGTTGTGTATGACCTTTCGACCATCGGGGAGGATCGCAGCGTCTCCTGTCTGCAGCTTTGGCGGCGCTATATGAAGTCTGCGCTTCGACAGGAAGAGCGGCTGCTCCGGTATGCGGGCAGTCAGGGAGAAGAGGATCTGCGGGAAGAGATCGCAGCCTATGTCCGAAAGACCAGAAATATTCTTTGCAGTGCACAGGATATCGTGATCGGTGCAGGATTTCAGAATCTGCTGCAGATTTTGATCGCACTGATCCCGGGAGAGAAGTCGATCTCGTTTCCGACACGGGAGTTTGCGGAGTGTGCGCAGACGTTTCAAAATGCCGGGTACCGGATCTCTTACCGGGATAAAGAATGCCATGTGCTTTATGTGACACCGTCCCAGATGACCAGGTGGGGAGAAGTCATGACGATGCAACGGCGCCGTGAGATCATCGAGCATTGCTTAAATAATCATCATTTGCTGATCGAAGATGATTATCAACATGAGTTTGTCTTTTCCGGAAAGCCGACGCCGAGCCTCTATGCGATGACCGCCGGGGAGCAGACGGCATTTCTGGGATCTTTTTCCAGAGTCCTTCTGCCCAGTGTCCGGATCAGTTTCCTGATCCTGCCGCGCGGGACGCAGCAGGCCTATCAATCGATCGGACATTTATATCATCAGACGGCATCGATCGCCGAGCAGATCGCGCTGACGCAGTTCTTACGGGACGGGCATCTGCAGCGGCATATCAAAAAGATGCGGCGCATCTATGAAGACAAGCGTCAGTGCCTGATCGAAGAGGTGCGATCGCACTTTGTCGAAAATGCAGAGCAGGGAGCGGAACGCAACGTGCTCACGTCAGAGCAGGGAGCGGAACGCAGGGTGGAGCTGTTGATCGGGGAGAGCGGCACAGAGATCGGGCTGCGTCTTCCGGGAAAGGATCTGCGTTCACGTCTGCCGGATGCAGGCGTTGCCGTACAGGTCAGTGAGGAGATAAGCGATGCGCTGACGATCATTTTATCCTGCAGCCGGATCGGGCGGGATCAGATCGCACCGGCAGTTAAGATGCTTTCGCACTGGTATTTTGGTTGTCGGCAAAAGAGGGAACCGATATAATAAATGGGAAACAATCCGATTGGATCAGAAAGGAAGAGCACCATGCTGAAAGATGATTTTGAGAACTATTATTATGACCAGAACTATAACTGCGCAGAGACACTGATCCGCGCAGCCAATGACTATTATGACCTGCAACTCCATGACAGAGATATGATCATGCTCGGGGCATACGGCGCCGGCATGCAGACCGGTAATACGTGCGGCGCGATCCTGGCTGCGGTATCGGTACTCTCGATGAAGTATGTGGAGAAAAAAGCGCATGAAAGCGAGGATATCAAGCCGGTCACGACGATGCTGATCCGGGAGTTTAACAAAAAGTACGGCTCGATCCTGTGTAAGGATATCAAGCCGCAGTCATTTCAGCCGGAGATCCGCTGCAAGCATACGATCATGGCCGCCTGCGATGTGCTGGAGGATGTGATCAAAGCATACGAAGAGAAGAAAGCAGGCGAAGGGAAGTAATCTGCTGAAATGCGTAATGAGCCGTGCACGGCAGGAAATGAGACCCGGCGCGATAACGCGCAGAAGAGGAGGATCCATGGGAACAAAGGTTGTCGTTCTAAGCAAGGTACTAAAGGAGAAACACATCAACAGGATCAAAGAAACCGTAGATCGCATTGGGGGAGAGGTTTGCTTTGTGACCAAAGAAAGCGAGATCCCGGTCGCCTTTGCGGATGCGGAGATCCTGTACGGCTATGCGGAAGAGATGGTGAGAAACAGCAAGAGTCTTAAGTGGCTCTGTGTCCCGTCGGCCGGCGTGGACTATCTGATGGGGCCGGGCATTTTTGCCAATGAGGAGTGCATCCTGACCAATGCCTCCGGTGCCTACGGGGTGACGATCGCAGAGCATATCGTTGCGGTATCACTCATGATGATGCGAAAGCTGACGTTAACCTATGCGGAAGCACTGCGTGGCGAGTGGGGAAAGCCCAAGCCGCAGACGTCCTTAAAGGACTGCCGGATCACCCTGCTTGGTACGGGCGATATCGGACGGACTTTTGCAAAGCGTGCCAAAGCGTTTGAACCAAAGTGCATCATCGGGATCAACAGAAGCGGCAAATGCGATGCAGCGGAACTGGACAGCGTTGCACCGATCGGGACGCTTTCGCAGTATCTGCCGCAGACAGATCTGCTGGTTTGTTCTCTGCCGGATACGGCGGAGACGAAAGGTCTCTTAAGCAGAGAGAAGATGGCACTGTTGCCAAAGGATGCGTACCTGGTCAACGTCGGCAGAGGATCGCTGATCGATGAAGAGGCACTGGCAGATCTCCTGGAAGAGGGTGCACTGGCAGGTGCGGCACTGGATGTTTTCCAAACGGAACCACTGCCAAAGGAAAGTCGTTTGTGGAAGAGCCCGAATCTGTTATTGACGCCGCATGTGGCGGGGAATCTGACCCTGCCTTATACGCTGGATCGTAACGTCGGGATGTTTTGCGAAGATCTGCTGCA
>JAILPR010000138.1 GCA_024699355.1 Lachnospiraceae bacterium | reverse complement strand
CGATGATGTGAGGTTTCATCTGTTGCGGATCGCGGGACTTGCCGATGCATGGAAGTCGGGAGACTTCCCGGCACGTATGCAGCCGACCTGGCTCGAAGGCATGGGATATCCGGTCTCGATCATGTACGGCGATGTCTTTTTATGGCCGGCAGCGCTGCTGCATCTGATCGGGTTTGATGTGGCATTTTGCTACAAATTCTATATCGTGATGATCAATCTGTTTGCGGAAGTGCTGGCATATCTGAGCTTTCGCAGCATTTGGAAGAGACGCAGTGTGGCGCTTCTGGGAACCTGCATCTATCTGCTGGCGCAGTACCGCCTGTACAATTTTTACATGCGCGGGGCGACCGGCGAATATACCGCGATGGCTTTTTTGCCGCTAGTGGTCGCAGCTTTACATGCACTTCTCTCCAAGGCACCGACAAAGGAGGACATCCTGCGCGGACGACGCTTTTTGGCGGGGGGCTTTGCGGGGATCTTTTTAAGCCATATGATCAGTACGGAACTGACTTTTGTGGTTACGGCACTGATCTGTTTATGCTATGCAAAGCGTACCTTCCGCAAGGAAGTGATCCTGGCAATATTACAGGCGGCCGGGATGGCAATCCTTGCGACACTTTGGTATATGGTGCCGCTTTTTACCTATATGCTGAAGGCGCCGATGCATGTATTTGAAGTATTTCAGCCGATTCAGGTGCTGGGGCTTTTGCCGGCACAGCTCCTGGATCTGTTTCCATGGCCCGGTCAAAATCCGTATGCGTATTATACCGGCATGCAGAGCATCCGGCAGTACGGCATGGGCGCGGTACTGCTGTTGACGTTTGGCCTGGCGATATGGGCGGTCCTGCGCGGGAAACTGCGCGATACCGATGCAGCGTTTCGCAAAGAATTTGTCATCACCTTCGTGATATTTGCCGGATCGGCGATCCTGACCCTGAAATGTTTCCCCTGGGATACCTTTAGCATGGGGATCGATCTTTTGGCGCGGCCGATCATGAGTATTCAGTTCCCGTATCGGTTCCTGATGATCACGACCATCGCAGGGACGACTCTGGCGAGTCTTTTGTGTGCGCGGGCGCTTGCTTCGGATCAAATGGTCTGCATCGGACGGTCAAAGATCCCTTATACGCATCTTTGGATGGGCATTTTGGGCAGTGTTTGTGTGCTACACAGTATGTATTTCCAGGATCCGGTGGTACAGTCCAAATATGCGATGTATCTCTATAACATCGAGGCAGCCGGCAATCAGTATATCAGCGGCGCCGAGTACCTTCTCGAAGAGACTTATCAGAACGGCGTTGAATATCTGACCCGCGGCGTCAGCGATGGCGTGTTGCTGCACAGTTATGAAAAAAACTACCTGCAGGTCACGGCACAGGTGGAAAATCCACAGGATACCGCGGGCAGCCTCACAACGGGCGTCTTATCGTATCCGGGATACCGGGCGGTGGATGAGAATGGCCGGGAAATGGCGCTTTCCACGGGAGACCACGGGGAGTTACTTGTGGAGGTCCCGGCAGGATTTTCCGGAGAGATCTGTGTCTCGTTTGACGGATTTTGGTTCTGGCATGTGGCGGATGTGATCTCCGCAGGGTACTTATTATGTTGTTTGGCAGGATGGATATGCAAGAGAAGAAACGGTTTCCAAAATTAAATCCGCGGAGAAAGATGCTGCTTGGCGTCGAAGTGCTCCTATTGTTGCTCGCGGCATCCGGCTTGTTCAGATCCCATACGCAGATCACGCTCCCGGCGACGGAGTTTGCCGGCGTGATCGCAGAAGACGGCAGCAGCACAGGCACCGTTAAGAGCGACAAGATCGCGCTGCAGGCAGGGACATACCGCGTCCGGCTATCCTATGTGACACCGGATGATCAGGTCAATGTCTGGAGTGTGCAGAACAGCGATGACAGTACGGTCTCCGCAGACGGACTGCTGGCCAATACCTGTATGCTTTACAGCGGACTGAACGAAACGGAGATGATGATCTACGTTACGGAACAGGTGGAAGTGCAGGTCTGCGTGACCAGTGCGGAAGGCAGTACTGTAGAGATTACCGGCTGCACGCTTGCAAGAACGGATCATGCCTCCGCGATGTGGATCACGGGGCTGTTGATCGTATTTCTTCTGATCCATTTGCTGCTGGGTTTGGGACCAAAGAGTAAACAGGATAGGGCGACGGTATTTGCATTGACAGTGATCATCCTGATCGCCTCACTTCCGATCCTTAACGGCTATACCATTGCAGGCGCGGATACGATCTATCACATGCTTCGGATCGAGGGCGTGAAGGA
>JAILPR010000012.1 GCA_024699355.1 Lachnospiraceae bacterium | reverse complement strand
GATTTGTCATTCCGGAAGATGAATAAACGGATGGAGAGATGACATGATCCTGGGAATGACCTTTTACCAGATCTGCTGGTATTTTGTTTTATATTCCTTCATCGGCTGGTGCGTGGAAGTGGTGTTCCATGCAGTAACGCTTGGGAAGGTGATCAACCGTGGTTTTTTAAACGGGCCGGTATGCCCGGTCTACGGCTTTGGGATGCTGAGCCTCTTCGGACTGGCGGGACTGACCGTCCAAGACGGCTCGATCATGGAGATGCCCAACTGGCTGATCTTTGTCGGCGGCCTCATTTTGGCGACGATAGTGGAACTGATCGCAGGATGGACGCTCGATCGCATTTTTCATGCCAGATGGTGGGATTATCATGACCGCCCGTATAATTTAAACGGCTATATCTGTCTGGAGTTCAGCCTGATCTGGGGACTCGGAGCCCTGATCGTGGTCCGGGTGGTACATCCGATCGTGGAGAAATCCTCGGTAGAGCTGATCCCGGAAAAGATCGGCTGGTGGATCCTGCTGGTACTGTATATGGCGTACATCGCGGATGTGATCGTCTCGGTTGCGATCATGAACGGATTTAACAAGCGCCTGAAAGAACTGGATCGACTGCGCAGCTCGATGCGGATCGTCAGCGATTCCATGACCGAGCAGATCGCGACGGGTGCGATCAAAACGGCGCAGGTGATCGGAGAGACCAAGGTGCAGAGCGCCCTTGCAAGAGCAGAACTGCGTGATGCGGTAGCGGAGTCCAAGGCACAGATGCTGGATGCGGTAGCGGAGTCCAAGGCACAGATGCTGGATGCGGTGACAGAGTCCAGGGCGCAGATGGCGGCACGCTCCGGCGAACTTTCGGATGCGGCGCATGAGCGCTACGAACAGCTGCGCAGGGAACTTGAAGAGAAGATGACGCAGACGAAAAATTACATGCGCAAGACCAGATTCTTCGGTGCAGGGCGCCTCCTTCGTGCCTTCCCGAATGTCACACACCGGGATTATATGGAAGCATTGCAGGAACTCAGATCCCGTCTGAGCGGAGATTCGGGGGCACAGGAGAAATCAGGTTCACAGGAGAAAACACATGAACCAACCAAGAAGGAATAAAGTGTGGCAGATCATTGCCGTTGTTGCAGCATCTTTGCTGATGGCAGCCAACATCAAAAGCTTTGTGCGTACCGGCGGACTTTATCCCGGCGGTGTGACAGGTGCGGCGCTGCTCATTCAGCGTGCGATCCTGATGGTGACCGGGACGGAACTGCCGTATACCCTGATCAACCTGCTGCTGAACGCAGTGCCGGTCTATATCGGTTTGAAATTTCTGGGACGGCGTTTTACCTTATACTCGATCGGGGTCATCGTCTTAACCAGTATTTTTACGGATCTGATGCCCGCTTACATGATCACGCAGGATGTGCTTCTGATCAGTATTTTCGGCGGGATCATCAATGGCTGCGTCGTCAGTATCTGTCTGCTGTCCGGCTTTACCAGCGGCGGAACCGATTTTATCGCGATTTTCTTATCGGATAAAAAAGGCATCGATTCATTTAACGTGGTCCTGGGCTTTAATGTAGGGATCCTCGTGATCGCGGCCTTGATGTTTGGCTGGGATAAGGCGCTGTATTCGATCATTTTCCAGTTTGTGTCAACGCAGGTGATCCATTTCTTTTACCGGAAGTATCAACGCGGGACGCTTTTTGTCGTTACGACCAAACCGCGGGAAGTGTGCGAAGCCATCTACCGTGAAGCCAATCATGGTGCGACGATCCTCGAAGGGGAAGGCTCCTATGGACATTGTGAGCGAAACGTCGTATACTCCGTGGTCGCAGAACCGGAGATCCGGCAGATCGTCAAAGCGATCAAAACAGTGGATCCCGAGGCGTTTACCAATGTCATCAAAACACAACAGGTGGAAGGACGTTTTTACCAGCGTCCGGAAGATTAAAAAAACAGCATGGAGTCCATCTCCATGCTGTTTTTGATTACGATTTAACACTATGGTCTGCTTATCGACCTGCGCAAGCCGGTCTGTGCATCAGCCGGCATCCGGTTAGCGCTCTACGATCGCAGCAGCACCCATACCGCCGCCGACGCAAAGTGTTGCGAGACCCTTCTTTACATCTCTTCTTGCCATCTCGTATAAGAGGGTAACGAGGATACGGGCACCGGAGCAGCCTACCGGATGACCAAGTGCAATCGCACCGCCGTTGACATTCAATTTATCCAGGTTAAAGCCCAGGTCGTGGCCGACAGCAACAGACTGTGCGGCAAAGGCCTCATTTGCTTCGATCAGATCAAAGTCATCTACCGTATAACCGGTCTTTGCCATGACCTTACGTGTCGCAGCGACAGGGCCGATGCCCATGATGCGCGGCTCAACGCCGGCCAGCTCACCGCCGATCCAGGTAGCCATCGGTGTCACACCGAGTTCTTTTGCTTTTTCCTCACTCATCACGATGATCGCAGCAGCACCGTCATTGATACCGGAAGAGTTGGCAGCGGTCACAACACCGCCTTCCTTAAATGCCGGGCGAAGTTTGGAGATGTTCTCCTTGGTCACGCCTGCTCTCGGGCCTTCATCCGTATCCACGATCACGGTCTCTTTTTTCTTCTTCACTTCTACAGGAACGATCTCGTCCTTGAACTTTCCTTCGGCCATTGCCTTCTCGCACTTCTGCTGGCTCCATGCAGCGAACTCATCGAGCTGCTCACGGGTCAGCTTCCAGTCTTCTGCGATATTTTCAGCGGTCATACCCATATGATAGCCGCCAAAAGCATCCGTCAGCGCATCGCGGATCATGGAATCATCCATCTTGGCTGCGCCCATACGATAACCGAAACGAGCATCATAGAGCAGATAAGGTGCTCTGGACATACTTTCCATACCACCTGCCACGATGATGTCGGCATCGCCGCATCCGATCAGCTTGGCAGCGAGGTTCACGCAGTGCAGACCGGAACCGCAAAGCACATTGATGGTGGTCGCCGGTACTTCGACCGGGATCCCGGCGTTGACT
>JAILPR010000279.1 GCA_024699355.1 Lachnospiraceae bacterium | reverse complement strand
GAACCGATCTGATTTAACTTGATCAGAATAGAGTTACCGCAGCCAAGCTCGATACCCTTTGCCAGTCTTTCGGTATTGGTTACGAACAGGTCATCGCCAACCAGCTGAACCTTATCACCGATCTGTGCGGTCATCTTCTTCCAGCCTTCCCAGTCCTCTTCATCCAGACCATCTTCGATGGAATAGATCGGATACTTCTCGATCAGGCTCTTCCAGTGTGCGATCAGCTCATCGGAAGTAAAGTCTTTGCCGCTCTTTGGCTGATGATAGAAGCCAACACCCTTATCGCTCTTCCACTCGGAAGAAGCGGCATCCATTGCCAGAACGAAATCTTTGCCCGGCTCATATCCTGCATCCTTGATGGCTGCAATGATATGCTCGATGGTATCTTCATCATCCTTTAAGTTCGGTGCGAAACCACCTTCATCACCGACTGCGGTGGTATTGCCTTCTGCCTTTAAGATCTTCTGCAGAGAATGGAACACTTCCGTACACCAGCGCAGACCTTCCTTGAAGGACGGAGCGCCTGCCGGCATGATCATGAATTCCTGGGTATCTACAGAATTGGTCGCATGCGCGCCACCGTTTAAGATGTTCATCATCGGCAGTGGCAGACGGTTGCCGTTCTGACCACCCAGATAACGATACAGCGGCATCCCATAGGCCTTTGCTGCAGCAGCTACAGTTGCAATAGATACAGCAAGGATCGCATTTGCGCCCAGTTTGCTCTTATCTTTGGTGCCGTCTGCTTTGATCATCGCCTGATCCACTGCATAAATGTTTGATGCATCCATGCCCTTTAAGACATCGTTGATCGTGGTATTGATATTGTTGACAGCTTTGGATACGCCCTTGCCGCCGAATTTGCTCTTGTCATTATCGCGAAGCTCCAGTGCCTCAAACTCACCGGTGGATGCACCGCTCGGTGCAGCACCTCTGCCGACGGTACCGTCGCACAGGGTGACCTCAGCTTCTACTGTCGGATTACCGCGAGAATCAATGATTTCTCTTCCGTAGACCTTTTCGATTGTTAAATTCTTCATCTCTTGTCTTCCTTTCTGAACCATCATCTTGCTCTATCCTATATGCGTATCACGCATCGGATATCGTAACGCGGAAATCTCCTCTGCCTAGCGCATGACAGAGGAGTTCCACATGATCTGTTTTTCGGTTAGTTCTTGCTAACCTTAACAGAGTATAACATAGACATTTTCAAAAAGAAAGGGTAAACTTTAAACTATGAACATGTCAGTTTCGGAAATGGTCCGTAAGGACGGAAAACAGCATATTTATGTTCTTTTTACGGAGGGTGTAAAGAGTGCCGAAGGCGTACTTCCGGAAGGTGAGATCATTTGCAACAGCGGCTTTACCGAAGAAGAGGTATCGAAGCTCAGGGACTACCTGCGCGGCAATGTGGAGTTGATCAAAGGCATGGCCAAAAAAGTCAACGTCATGGATGCCTTTCTTGGCAAAAAGACGACGTAAGGAGATCAGGTGGAATTCAAAGTCATCGCTCATATTCATACGGATTTTCCGGACAAATTCGGCATTCCGCGGCAAAGCGCCATTTCAGAGCATCTCTCCGGGATCATCACCTTTCTTCCCGAATATCGCAGCATGGATGCGGTCCGCGGTCTGGAAGGCTATGACTATATCTGGCTTCTCTGGCACTTTGATGTCCCGCAAAAAGATGCCTTCACTGCCACCGTCAGACCTCCGCGCCTTGGCGGCAACGAACGCATGGGAGTCTTTGCCACGCGTTCCCCGTTTCGTCCAAACCCCATCGGTCTCTCCTGCGTCAAACTTGATGAGATCCGCACCGGTCGGGATGGTCCGCAGCTGATCGTCAGCGGCATCGATCTGCGCGATCAGACCGCCATTTATGATATCAAGCCCTACCTGCCTTATGCCGATGCCCATCCGGATGCCGCCTGTGGCTTTGCCGGTCAGGTGCAGCACCAGGCACTGCAGGTCATCTTTCCGGAGCATTTGCAGGCACTGCTTCCGCCAAAGAAAGTACCCGGCGCGATCGAGATGCTATCGCAGGATCCACGTCCGCACTATCAGGATGATCCGGAGCGTATCTACGGCGTCAGCTATGCCGGCGTCGACATCCGCTTTCGGATTGCCGGACAGATCTGCAC
>JAILPR010000276.1 GCA_024699355.1 Lachnospiraceae bacterium | reverse complement strand
CCGAGCATCGAGCCGCGCTTGGCATCTTCCGGGATGCACATGGCAGGGGACATCGGGATGGCAGCTTTGATGACATCCTCCATCATGCCGGCCGCCAGGACCGTGGTCAGCCCGCCCTGGGAATGTCCGGATAAATAGATGTCGCTGACAAACGGCAGCTCGCGCGCATAGTTGATGACGCGCATGGCTTCCGACATCCATAACAGTACGGTGTGATCGAAGAATTTGCCGTCACTTTTGCCGTGACCGTAGAGCTCCGAGCGCAGGGTGACAAAGCCGACCCGGTTGGCAGCTTCCTGCACCGCAATGATATGTCGCTCCTCGATATGACCGGTAAAGCCCGGGATGATGATCAGGATCGGCATTTTTTCTTTGGTTTCCGTGGGAAAGTCCAGCTTGGCATGGACATTGATCCCGTCACAGTTGATATAGAATTCCCTGTTTTCAAAGTTACTGCTCATCTTGTTTCTCCTTCTCCTTGTTTTTGGTTTCCCCCGCTTATTAACTGCATTATACACTCCGAAACCTGCGAAAGATATGCTATAATGACAAATGCCTGAAAAACAGAGCATTTCATTTTGAGGAGAATGGTGCGATGACGATCAAAGAGGAAGCACATAAGATGAAACTGCAGTCGCCGAAACTTGCGGCCTGCAGTAACGAACTGAGAAATACGGCGCTGGAGAGGATCGCGCAGGAGTTGCAGAGCCATCGTGAGGAGATCTTTGCAGCCAACCGCAAAGACCTGGAGAATGCGAAAGCAAACGGGGTCTCCGAAGCGGTCATGAAGCGTTTGAAATTTGATGAAGGAAAATTACAGGGCGTGATCGAAGGACTGCGTCAATTACAGGACCTGGAGGATCCGATCGGTAAAGTGCAGATCCTGCGGGAACTCGATGAGGATCTGGTCTTAAAACGGATCTCCTGCCCGATCGGTGTGATCGGCGTGATCTTTGAAGCGCGTCCGGATGCCCTGGTACAGATCTCGTCTCTGTGCATCAAGAGCGGCAACTGCGCGATCTTAAAGGGCGGCAGGGAGACGGCGGAGACGAACCGCGCGCTGTTTGCACTGATCAAAGAAAGTGCGGAGAAGGCAGGTCTTCCGCAGGGATGCCTGGTACAGGCTGAGCTTCATAACGAGATCGATGAACTCTTAACCTGTAACAAGGACGTGGATCTGCTGATCCCGCGCGGCTCCAATGCCTTTGTACAGTATATTATGAACAACACGAAGATCCCGGTCATGGGACATGCGGACGGGATCTGTCATACCTATGTGGATGTGGATGCCGATCTTACAAAGGCAGCCCGCATCATCGTAGATGCCAAAACACAGTACACGGCAGCCTGCAACGCAACCGAAACACTGCTGGTACACAGGAAGATCGCAGAGCGTGCACTTCCACAGCTGGCCAAAGCACTGCGTGATGCCGGCGTTTGTCTCAACGGAACGAAAGAAGCGATGACCTATCTGGGCGACGGCGAGACGACGGGCGACGGCGAGACGACGGGGGATGGCAAGACGACGGGGGATGGCAAGACGACGGGCAAAGATAAGCGCGCAGGCAGGATCATGGACGAAGAGGACTTTGCGACGGAATATCTGGACCTGGCACTTTCCGTCAAACTGGTCTCCGGCGTCGAAGAAGCGGTCGATCACATCAATCGCTTCGGGTCGCATCATACCGATGCGATCCTGACCGAGAATGATGAGACCGCAGCATACTTTATGCAGATGGTGGATTCTGCCGGCGTATACCGGAACTGCTCGACGAGATTTGCAGACGGGTTCCGCTACGGCTTTGGCGCAGAGGTCGGCATCAGTACCTCCAAGATCCATGCCAGAGGTCCGGTCGGCCTCGAAGGACTGATGACCTACAAGTATCAGCTGACCGGCAACGGACAGATCGTTGCGGACTATGCAAGCGGCGTAAAGCAGTTTCACTTCAAAAATTTGAAGTGATTTACATTTGATGGTTTTTGTGATAAATTATGTAACAGTTTTAGTTTCCATAACACCTTGAAAGGTGAGGTATCGGATGGGATATTCGGTTACATCGGAATACGCGGCGCTGGCGCTGGCGGCAACCATGCTGTTTATCATGGCATACAGCCGACCGCGTAAGACAAAAATATATTATTACGACTTCTTCGGGATGGCGGCATCGATCGTTGCGATCCTATGTGAAGTGCAGATCGTTTATCTGGCGAAGTTTCCCGCCTGGGTGGATCTGCCGTACCGGATCAACAGCCTGATCTGGATCTATCTGGTATTTCATCTGCTGGTGTTGCTCTGCATGGTCAACTACGTCAATTCCTTCTCGCTTTCGGGCGAAGGACAGCAGTCCTTGCAGCGGATCGAGAGCTGGGCCATTGTGATACTGTATGTGGCATCGGCACTCATCGTACAGTTTACGACGGGCTTTTATGAACAAAAGATCCTGGGCTGTAATCTGGAGTGGTTTATCCGATTCCACACCGGCTGGGGGCTGATCGTCTGCACTCTGATCTTTGTGACGGCGATCATTTGCAGGAACAATCTTTCCCGGATCGTCAAGATCGATATCATGTTGTTTTTGCCGATCATCATTGTGATGCTGTTTTTGCAGCAGATGAGCAGACTGTCCCTGTTTTCTTCATTCTGCTATGTGCTGCCGTTTACGGTGTGCTATATCATGTTCCACAGCAATCCGTATGATGAGCAGACAGGCTGTCAGAATTACTATTCCTTTGCAGCCAAGATCCAGAGTATTTTGCGGCACCACACGCATTATGCGGTGGCAACGCTTCATTATCCGGAACTGGACCAGCCGTTTGACAAAGAGCGCCGCGCAAAGATCAATCATGCGATCTCGGCGACCTGCAGAAATATGGAAAAGCTGGACAGAAAGGTGCGGATTTATCGCACGGCGTCCGATATGTTTACGGTGATGAAGACGCTTATGCCCAATGAGCACAGTGCGGAGGATTTTCTAAACGACATCGCGGCAGCAGGCAAGTACCTTCTGTCACTGACCGATGATCTGCATTACGGTCACATGATCGGATTTAACAGTCAGATCACGGATATGGATGCCAATCTGATGGAAGGCTTTAATGATTATCTGCATCGCACCTACATCACGGAAGCCAAAACCTATCAGGTACACATCGCAACGGAGCAGGACTATGATGACTACTTCGAAGTGCATACCCTGTTTCGGGAACTCAAAGATATTTATAC
>JAILPR010000232.1 GCA_024699355.1 Lachnospiraceae bacterium | reverse complement strand
GTATGTGATCTATCGGGAAAAGAAAGAGCGCATCGCACTCGGGATCTATGACCAAAAGGTCAAGCGTCTGAATGTAAAGCTCGGTCTGATCCTGGCACTGCAGATGCTGGCACTGGCAGTATATGAGCTGGAGTTGACGATGCATTATGACATCGTCAGCATCACGGCAACGATCGGAATAGTGATCCTGGTCTCTTCCATGGAAGTGCCCAGGAAAGATGCTCAGGAGGAATGAGATGATCGTAGAGAAATATCAAAACATGCTAAACGCCAAGTCCGTCATCCGCAACTTAAGCGAGAGAGCGACGGCGCGCGGCAAAGAGATCGGTTATGAGAATGTATTTGACTTTAGTTTGGGGAATCCGTCGGTTCCGGTGCCGCAGAAATTCACGGACACCATGATCCGGCTGCTGCAAAACGAAGATCCGATGACGCTGCATGGCTACAGTCCGACCCTGGGTATCCCGTCGGTCAAAGAGAAGATCGCGGCATCCTTAGAGAGACGCTTTGGTGTGCCGTATCGCGCAGAGCACATCTTCCCGACCAGCGGCGCCGCAGGCGCGATCGCGCATGCGGTCAGATGTGTGGCCAAAGAAGGGGATATTGTTTTGGGGATCGCACCGTTTTTCCCGGAATATCACCCCTATATCGATCTGACCGGTGCCAGACTTTCCCTCGTGCCGGCAGATACGGAGAACTTTCAGATCAATTTTGAGGCCTTTGAAGAGGCGCTGACGCCGCAGGTGGCAGCAGTCCTGATCAACACACCGAACAACCCGTCCGGTGCGGTATACTCCGAAGAAACCCTGCAGAAGCTGGCAGCGATCATGACGGCTAAATCAGAGGCGTTCGGTCATCCGATCTACTTAATCTCGGATGAGCCGTACCGCGAGATCGTCTTTGCCGGCGTTAAGGCACCGTATGTGGCGAAGTACTATGCCAATACCTTAACCTGCTACTCTTTCTCGAAGTCTCTTTCGCTCCCCGGTGAGCGTATCGGCTATGTCGCAGTCAATCCGGCCTGCCCGGATGCGGCGATGCTCGTCAATATGTGCGGTCAGATCTCCCGCGGGATCGGCCACAACTGCCCCTCCTCCATCATTCAGTTGGCGGTTGCGGAGTGCATTGACGAGACGGCGGACCTCTCGGTATATGAGACCAATATGAACCTGATCTACGATACCTTAACGGATCTGGGATTTTCCTGCGTAAAGCCGGGCGGTACCTTCTATATCTTCCCGAAGGCACTGGAAGAGGATGCAACGGCTTTCTGTACCAAGGCGCTCGATTATGATCTGGTGCTGGTGCCAAGTGACAGCTTTGGTTGCCCGGGCCATTTCCGTATGGCATACTGTATCGATACGGAAAAAGTCATCCGTTCCCTGGAAGTACTGCGCAAATTTGCAAAGGAAGTCTATGGCGCTTAAAACGATGAACCTCGATTCTTCCACAACAGCAAAAAAAGAGGCTGCGCCACACACGATGGCAGACAGCTATCTGTGGACGATCCTGCTTTTGGGGATCTTACTGTACCTGTGCCATGGTGCGGCGGTGCAGTTTTACCGCGATGATGCGGTCTTTGCCGGGGCACTGGATCAGATGAGCTTTGGGGCGTATCTGGCAGAGCGGTATCGGACCTGGTCCTCCCGCATCGTGTTGGACGGGATCCTGGTGCTTCTGGCGCGTGCGCCCTTTGCCGTATGGAAAGTGTGTGATACGCTGGTGGTACTGCTGCTGATCTGTTCGACAAGGCAGCTCCTTGGGATGCCGAGAAAGGCCGGGAGCCTCCTGATCATCTCGATCCTGTTTGCCTTTGTGCCATTCGGGACTTTGTCAACGGCCGGGTATATCGCAACGACAGTCAATTACCTTTGGCCGCTTTCCTTTGGCGTCTATGCGCTGCTTCCACTCAGGCGGGCCATTTGTGGTGAACCGCAAACGCTGTTTGAAACCACCACGGTGATCTGCGCGATGCTCCTTGCCGGAAACATGGAGCTTTCGGCGGCGCTTTTGACCGGATTTTATGCCTGTGGCGTGCTGTATCTGTTGTGGAATATGCATGCGGCGCAGACAGATGCGCATGCGGCACAGACAGATACGCGTGCGGCGCAGACTGATGCGCATGCGGAGCAGACTGATGCGCCGGCAGCAGGATACACGAAAGCGCTCGTGTCGACGCCGTTTTCACAGCTTCCGCGCATGCTCCTTGTAATGCTTGCGCTGGCTGGCTGTTCCGTACTCTATCATCTGACCTGCCCCGGCAATACGCTCCGGATGGCAGAAGAAGTGACGAACTGGTATCCTGCGTATGTGACGTTTTCGTTTGGACAAAAGCTTTCGCTTGGTGCGTTGGTCACGTTTCCGTTTTATGTCACGGGGATGTATGAGCAGATGATCTTTCCGCTCCTGACGGGGCTGTTGATGGCAAACAGTGCGATGCAAAAGCGCCCGGTGGGAGTGCGTCTGATGGCGGCACTGACGTTTCTGGCTTCATTAGTGATCGGGTTTCCGCTGCGCTATCTTGTCGCAGAGGGCAGGATCTGGCATCATTCGCAGTACTATGACCTATTGGCCAACCGCTACCCAAGTGGTCATGAATACTGTCTGTACAGCCCGGGACAGGTTCGCCTGGAACTGATCCTGTATGTGCTGTTAACGCTGTGGCTGATGCTGGAGATTTATATGATCTTCGGGAAAAGCTTTCAGACGGCGGGACTGTTGATCGGTCTGGGCGGGGGCCTTGCCAGTCACCTGGTGATCGGCTTTTCGCCGACGGTGTATCAGAGTGCGACGCGTGCGGGAGTGTTTATGACCGCGACCTGTCTGATCAGTGCGGTTTATCTGGTCTCGCAATTGCAAGGCTATCGGCGGTATCTGACGATCGCCGCAACGGCGATCCTGGCGGCGGTGTCCGTGTATTTTGCATGGGCGATCGTGCCAATTTCAAGTATGTAACCCTACGGGCACAAGACCTCGCCCGGCGGGATGAGAGCGCCCCGCATGGGGCAAAGAGCAAAAGAAAGGAATGTGTCCGAACAACGGACACCAAGAGTTGTATGACGTTCTTAAATGTTTTAAAAGCAATTTTA
This sequence comes from Lachnospiraceae bacterium, assembly GCA_024699355.1. Lineage (GTDB taxonomy): Bacteria > Bacillota > Clostridia > Lachnospirales > Lachnospiraceae > SIG336. The sequence goes on along the minus strand of JAILPR010000232.1, from coordinate 10,904 downwards.
TTCGGTATTGTGGAAGGAATCACAGAGTGGCTTCCGGTCAGCAGTACCGGTCACATGATCCTTCTGCAGGAATTTGTCAAAATGGATGTTTCGGAAAGCTTCTGGAACCTGTTTCTGGTCGTGATCCAGTTGGGCGCGATCCTGGCGGTCGTATTGCTGTTCTGGAAGAAGATCTGGCCGCTTAAAAAATCGCAAAAGACCGGCAGGATCGTATGGCGCAGATCGGTCCTTGATCTGTGGGTAAAGATCATTGTTGCCTGTATTCCGGCGGCGATCGTCGGCGTACTGTTTGATGATGTGTTTGACGCGCTTTTTTACAATCCGTGGTGTGTCGCCATTGCACTGATCGTTTTCGGTATCGGCTTTATCCTGATCGAGAACCGGAACCGTGACAAAACGCCGGTCATCAATTCTTTGAAAGAACTGACCTGGAAGAGCGTCATCTGGATCGGTATGTTCCAGCTGATCGCAGCCGTTTTCCCGGGGACATCCCGTTCGGGTGCGACGATCCTGGGTGCATTGCTGATCGGTGTTTCCCGTACGGTAGCGGCGGAGTTTACCTTCTTTCTGGCAATCCCGGTCATGTTTGGCGCGAGCCTGCTAAAGATCGTGAAAAACGGATTTGGTACCGGTCCGGAAATGGTGCTGTTGCTGATCGGTATGGTGGTTGCATTTGTAGTTTCCGTTCTGGTCATCCGCTTCCTGATGGGCTTTATCAAGAAGCATGATTTTAAGGTGTTCGGATACTATCGTATCGTGCTCGGTATTCTGGTGCTGTTGTATTTTGCACTGCGTTAAATATTCAGGTTGTATCGCATAAAAGTTCGAGCTGTCTAACAATCAAAGAAAAAAAGCCCGAAATATGGGCAAAATTTGACAAACTCGGTTAACAGAATTAAAATTATAATCGCTTTACTAAATTAATACTTTAATTGACACTAGGGACAAGAAAGTTTTCACTTCGGTGAGGATGATTATTGAGCGGGACGCATCGAAATGAGGAGGTGCGATCCGGAAAACATGAGGGATCTGGCGAATAGTCAGCGTGTTGGGCATACGGGGATGCCGGAAAGGAGTATTATTATGGAGAAGAAGACTGCTACAGTAGCAGCCAAAGAGGTGGTTAAGAAGGCGGAGGAGACCGCTGCAAGCGTAACGGAAGCTGTAAAGAAGGAAGCTCCGAAGGCGAAAGCAGCAGCAAAGAGTGCGACCGCAAAGGCAAGCACCGCTGCAAAGAAGACCACGATCGCAGCAAAAGCTGCAACCAAGAAAGCGGGTACCGCAGCAAAGAAGACGGCTGCAAAAGCAGAAACAGCAGTAAAGAAAGCAACCAAAGAAGCAGTGAAGAAGGCTGAGACAGTGACACAGAAGACCGTAGTAAATCTGCAGTTCGATGGCAGAAGCTACAACACAGATCAGCTGCTGAGCATTGCAAGAGACGTATGGAAATACGATCTGAATCAGAAACCGGCAGAGCTTAAGAGTATTGAGCTGTATGTAAAGCCGGATGAGAAAAAGACCTACTACGTGATGAACGGACAGTATCAGGGAAGCTTCTTTATCTAATTCATAAAAAGCGAACAGAGCGGGGGCTGTGCAAAGCGCACAGTCCTCTTTTTATACCAAAAAGGAAAGAGGATAAGCCATGAGTGAGAATTGTAACAATGAATGCGGAAGTTGTTCGGAAAACTGTCCGAGCAGAAAAGGACCGGCACCGTCTATGAAGGTGGCACCGAAGGAAAGCAGCCATATCAAGAAGGTGATCGCCGTAGCCTCCGGCAAAGGCGGCGTCGGAAAGAGCCTTGTAACGGGACTGAGTGCAGTTGCGATGCGCAGAGCAGGCTTTAAGACTGCGATCCTGGATGCGGACATCACAGGCCCGTCGATCCCGAAGGAATTTAACCTTCACGAAAGAGCCATGGGCTGTGAAGACGGAATTTATCCGTCCCTGACGGCCAGCGGGATCAAGACCATCAGCTTAAATCTGCTTCTGGAGCATGAGACGGATCCGGTGGTCTGGAGAGGGCCGATCATTGCGGATATGGTAAAGCAGTTCTGGACCGATGTCCTTTGGGAAGATGTCGACTACATGTTTGTCGATATGCCTCCGGGAACCGGTGATGTACCGCTGACGGTATTTCAGTCCTTGCCGATCGACGGCATTCTGATCGTGACATCACCCCAGGAACTGGTCGGGGTCATCGTAGAGAAGGCAGTCAACATGGCGAACATGATGCATCTGCCGATTTTCGGTATCGTGGAAAACATGAGCTATTTTACCTGCCCGGATTGCGGCAAGCAGCATCACATCTTTGGTGAGAGCCATATCGAAGACATCGCAAAGGCACATGACATCGATACGGTTCTAAAGCTCCCGATCAGCGCGGACTACAGTTCACTGGTAGACCAGGGGCGGATCGAAGAGATCTACGAGCCGGCGTTTGATGCCCTGGTTGAAAAATTAAAAAAGATTGCGCCGGTAGGTTGTTGACATTCCGTAGCAGGAGTGATATTTTATGGTAAGAAGATGTTAGCACTCCATCAAGCTGAGTGCTAACAAATCAAACCAAAAGCTTGTAGAAGGCTTGAATCGCAATGTTCTCATAAACAGGAGGGCCAACTGTTGGAACTGGATGAAAGAAAGCTGAAGATATTACAGACGGTCATTCAAAACTATCTGGAAACCGGAGAGCCGGTCGGATCCCGTACGATTTCGAAAGCAACGGATCTGAATTTAAGCTCTGCGACGATCCGTAACGAGATGGCAGATCTGGAGGAGATGGGGTATATCGTACAGCCGCATACCTCCGCAGGCCGTATTCCTTCCGATAAAGGATATCGTCTTTACGTCGATCATCTGATGCAGGAGAAGGAAAAAGAGGTTGAGGATTTAAAGAGCGAACTGCTGGAAAAATCCGACCGTATGGATCAGCTTTTAAAGCAGGCGGCAAAGGTTCTGGCAAATGAGACCAATTATGCAAGTATCATTTCCGCACCGGCTGTTCATCATAACAAATTAAAGTTCCTGCAGTTATCGAGAGTTAATGAGCATCAGCTGCTGGCAGTCATCGTGGTCGAAGGAAATCTGATCCGGAATAAGTTACTGAATTTAGATGGCGAGATCGATGATGAGACGCTGCTGAAGCTGAACATGCTGCTCAACACCAACTTAAACGGCTTATCCATCGATGAGATCAATCTGGGAATGATCTCCGCAATGAAAGAAAAGGCCGGAATTCACAGCACCCTGATCAGTCAGGTGATCGATGAAGTGGCCGAAAGCATTAAAGCGGATGATGATCTGGAGATCTACACCAGCGGTACGAACAACATTTTCCGTTATCCGGAATTGGCCGATGGAAAGAATGCCAGCGAGATCATCAGTACCTTCGAAGAAAAACAGGAGCTGACGGATCTGGTACAGGGAACGCTACAGAGCGAGAACAACACCGGAATCCAGGTCTACATCGGTGCCGAGTCACCGATCGCCAACATGCGGGACTGCTCCGTTGTGACCGCAACCTACGAGTTGGGCGACGGAATGAGAGGAACCATCGGTGTCGTCGGACCCAAGCGTATGGATTATAAGAAAGTCGTCAGTACATTGAAGGCGATGAAGAGTGAAATGGACAAACTCTATCAGGGCAATCAAAAATAGCCCGGGTGATAGTTTCGTAATATAGCAAGTTAGAAAGGATGACGGAGTCGTGTCAGAGAAAGAAAAAGAATTACAGGACGAGACCCTGGATCAGGAAGCTGCGGATACGAAGGCGGCGGAGGATGGCGTGAAAGAAGAGCCGGCAAAGGAAACACCGAATGCCGAAGAAACAGCGCAGGAGAATCCGGAAGCTGCAGAAAAGCCGCAGAAAGAAAAAGGGAAAAAGCTCGGCAAGAAGCCAAAGGAAGATAAAAAGCTTCTGGCAATGAATTTAAAGATCGAAGAGCTCGAAGATAAAAACCGCAGACAACTGGCGGAGTTTGAAAATTTCCGCAAGAGAACGGAAAAAGAGAAGGAAGCCATGTTTGACATGGGCGCGAGGAATGCGATCGAGAAGATCCTTCCGGTCGTCGACAACTTTGAGCGCGGATTACAGGCGGTTGACGAAGCGGAGAAAGGTTCCGCATTTGTCAGCGGCATGGAAATGGTTTACAAGCAGCTGATGACAGAACTGGAAAACATCGGCGTAAAGCCGATCGAAGCAGTCGGCAAAGAATTCGATCCGAATCTCCATAATGCAGTCATGCAGGTGGAGAGCGACGAATTTGAAAGCGGTATGGTCGCACAGGAAATGCAAAAGGGTTACACCTATAAGGACACTGTTTTGCGACACAGTATGGTCGCGGTTGTTCCGTAGACAGTTCCGAGATGCGAAAGCATCACGTTTGTACATAAATGCAGTAAATAACGAAGAATCAGGAGGATAAGAACATGAGCAAAATTATCGGTATTGACCTTGGTACCACCAATAGCTGTGTAGCTGTTATGGAAGGTGGTAAACCGGCGGTTATCCCTAATGCGGAAGGCGCAAGAACAACACCTTCTGTTGTAGCATTCACAAAGAACGGCGAGCGTCTGGTAGGTGAGCCGGCAAAGCGTCAGGCAGTTACCAACGCTGACAACACCATCTCTTCCATCAAGAGAGATATGGGTACGGACAATAAGAAGCAGATCGGAGATAAGAAGTACTCTCCGCAGGAAATTTCCGCAATGATCCTGCAGAAGCTGAAAGCGGATGCAGAGAGTTATCTGGGTGAGAAGGTATCCGAGGCTGTCATCACGGTTCCGGCATACTTCAACGACGCACAGCGTCAGGCAACCAAGGATGCAGGTAAGATCGCAGGTCTTGATGTAAAGCGTATCATCAACGAGCCGACCGCTGCAGCACTGGCTTACGGTCTGGATAACGAAAAAGAGCAGAAGATCATGGTATACGACTTAGGTGGTGGTACATTCGATGTTTCCATCATCGAGATCGGTGACGGTGTTATCGAAGTTCTTTCCACAAACGGTGATACACATCTTGGCGGTGATGACTTTGATAATCGTATTACACAGTATCTGGTAGATGACTTCAAGAAGAAAGAAGGCGTAGACCTTTCCACAGATAAGATGGCAATGCAGAGATTGAAAGAGGCTGCAGAGAAGGCAAAGAAAGAGCTGTCTTCTTCCACAACCACAACGATCAACCTGCCGTTCATCACAGCAACTGCAGAAGGCCCGAAGCACTTTGATCTGGATCTGACCAGAGCGAAGTTCGAAGAGCTGGTAGCAGACCTGATCGAAAAGACTGCAGTCCCGGTTCAGAACGCCATGAGAGATGCAGGCTTAACCAACGACGATATCTCCAAAGTCCTGCTGGTAGGTGGTTCTACCCGTGTTCCGGCAGTACAGGAGAAAGTAAAACAGCTGACCGGCAAGGAGCCGAACAAGTCCCTGAACCCGGATGAGTGTGTTGCTGTCGGTGCATCCGTACAGGGTGGTAAGCTGGCAGGCGATGCAGGTGCCGGCGATATCCTTCTGCTGGATGTTACCCCGCTGTCTCTGTCCATCGAGACCATGGGCGGTATCGCAACCAAGCTGATCGAGAGAAATACAACCATCCCGACCAAGAAGAGCCAGATCTTCTCTACCGCAGCGGATAATCAGACTGCCGTAGATATCAACGTACTGCAGGGTGAGAGACAGTTCGCAAAGGACAACAAGTCCCTCGGCCAGTTCCGTCTCGACGGTATCCCGCCTGCAATGAGAGGTGTTCCGCAGATCGAGGTTACCTTCGATATCGATGCAAACGGTATCGTTAACGTATCCGCAAAGGATCTGGGCACAGGCAAAGAGCAGCACATCACCATTACCGCAGGCTCCAACATGTCTGATGCAGATATCGACAGAGCAGTCAAAGAAGCTGCTGAGTTCGAGGCTCAGGATAAGAAACGTAAAGATGCCATTGATGCAAGAAACGAAGCAGACAGCTTTGTATTCCAGACAGAGAAGGCACTGAACGAAGTCGGTGATAAGGTAGATGCTTCCGCAAAGGCAACCGTTGAGGATGACTTAAAGCAGATCAAGGATCTTCTGGAGAGAACCAAAGACGTTGAGATGTCTGACAGCGATGTAGATGAGCTGAAGGCAGCAAAAGAGAAGCTGATGAACGATGCACAGGCAGTATTTGCCAAGATGTATGAGAACGTTCAGGGCGCAGCAGGCGCTCAGGGCGGTCCGCAGGCAGGTCCGGATATGGGCGGCTTCAGCGGCGCACAGGGCACACAGTCTGATGCAAACGCAGGCAGCACCAACAATGATGACGTTGTAGACGGTGACTTCAGAGAAGTATAATCGACACAAACTACGTAAAAGGGTCAGCCTCGCATTGCCATGATGCGAGGCTGATTTTGAGGATTTGACAGGCGTTTCGTAATAGGGTAATCTTGGAAGCGCACTTTAGATAAGTAGAGGTAACTTTATGGCAGAGCAAAAGAGAGATTATTATGAGGTGCTCGGCGTTGACCGCAGTGCGGACGATGCGGCACTGAAAAAAGCATACAGAGTTCTTGCCAAAAAATATCATCCGGATATGAACCCGGGAGACAAAGAAGCGGAGAAGAAATTCAAAGAAGCTTCCGAAGCATATGCAGTCCTGAGTGATCCGGATAAGAGACGCCAGTACGATCAGTTCGGTCATGCAGCCTTTGAACAGGGCGGCGGAGGCGGAGGCTTCGGCGGATTTGATTTCAGCAGCGCTGATTTCAGCGATATGTTCGGCGATATTTTCGGAGATCTGTTCGGTGGCGGCAGAAGCCGCAGATCCAGCAACGGCCCGATGAAGGGTGCCAATGTCAGAACATCCGTCAGAATCACCTTTGATGAAGCGGTGAAGGGCTGCACCAAAGAGATCGAATTAAACATCAAAGAGGAATGTAAGACCTGTAACGGAACCGGTGCAAAGCCGGGGACCAAGCCGGAAACCTGTCCGAAGTGTGGCGGTAAAGGTCAGGTGGTGATGACGTCACAGTCCCTCTTTGGTATGGTGAGAAACATTCAGACCTGTCCGGACTGCCATGGAACCGGAAAGATCATTCGCGAGAAATGTCCGGATTGTCATGGCAGCGGCTTCATTCCGATGCGTAAAAAGTTCGCGATGGATATCCCGGCCGGTATCGATAACGGTCAGGCGATCCGCAAGAGCGGACTGGGTGAGCCGGGTGTCAACGGCGGACAGAGAGGCGACGTTTTGGTAGAAGTCATCGTTGCATCTCATCCGATCTTCCAGAGACAGGATTATGATATCTTTTCCGCAGTGCCGGTATCTTTTGCGGTAGCAGCGCTCGGCGGAGATGTTGTGGTTGATACGATCGACGGTAAGGTGATCTACAGCGTGAAGGCCGGGACACAGACCGATACGAGAGTACGACTTCGCGGAAAGGGCGTGCCGTATCTGCAGAGCCCGCAGAACCGCGGCGATCATTATGTGACACTGGTGGTACAGACACCGGAGAAGCTTTCTTCCGAGGCACAGGAGCTGCTTCGTAAGTTTGATGCAGCAACGGGAGACAGCCTGCACGATGCAGATCGTGCGACGACCGGCGAAGAAAAGCCGACCAAAGGCAAGAAAAAGAAGAAACTGTTTTAAGTAAAAAAAGACGAAAGTCGGAGCATTCCGGCTTCCGTCTTTTGTCGCGCAAGGAGAATTGCCAAATGAAGTGGAAAAAGTTTCGTGTAAAGACGACAACCGAAGCAGAAGATATCATCATCAGTACCCTATATGACATCGGTCTGGAAGGTGCGCAGATTGAGGATAAGATTCCGCTGACCGCCTGGGAAAAGGAGCAGATGTTTGTCGACATTCTGCCGGATGGTCCTGCGGATGACGGAATCGCTTATCTGAGCTTCTTTGTGGAAGAGCAGGAAGACGGATCTCTCCTTGTGCAAGGTGAGAAAAAGAGCGCAGAAGAGTTACTTGCGGAAATTCGCGAGGAACTCGAGGGGATCCGTGCATTTATGGAAATCGGTGAAGGCAGTGTCGTGGTGGATGAGACCGAGGATATTGACTGGATCAATAACTGGAAGAAATATTTCCACCAGTTTACGATCGACGATCTGCTGATCATCCCGTCCTGGGAAGATGTCGAGCCGAAGGATCGTGATAAAAAGATCCTGCACATCGATCCCGGTACCGCATTCGGTACGGGAATGCACGAGACCACACAGCTTTGCATCCGTCAGATCTGGAAGCATCTGACAAGTACGACACAGATGCTCGATGTCGGGACCGGCAGCGGGATCCTGGGAATTGTCGCGCTGATGTACGGTGCAGATCACGTGGTCGGCACCGACCTGGATCCGTGTGCGGAGCCGGCAGTGGAAGAGAATCTGACGACCAATGGGATCGATACGGATCGCTTCGAGCTGATCCTCGGAAATATCATCAATGATAAAGCGGTACAGGATCGCGTCGGCTATGAGAAGTATGATATCGTGGTCGCCAATATTCTGGCGGATGTGCTCGTGCCGCTGACACCGGTGATCCTGGCGCAGCTGAAAGCCGGCGGGATCTATATCACCTCCGGCATCATTGAAGAAAAAGAGCCGGTGGTGGTGCAGGCAGTCAAAGAGGCGGGTCTCGAGATCCTGGAGATCACGCATCAGGGCGAATGGGTGTCCGTAACGGCAAGGAAGAACGCATAAATGTATCAGTTTTTTGTAGAGCCTGATCAGATCCAAGGCAACCGGATCGTGATCCGCGGCAATGATTATAACCATATCAAAAATGTGCTTCGCATGAAGATCGGTGAAGAACTTGCGGTCAGCAATGGGATCGATAGCAAAGAATATCGTTGCGGGATCGAAGCGTTTACCGAAGACGAGGTGATCTGTAGCCTGCGCTTTATCAAAGAAGACGGGTTAGAGCTCCCATCGAAGATCTATCTGTTCCAGGGACTGCCCAAGTCCGATAAAATGGAGCTGATCATTCAAAAAGCCGTGGAACTTGGCGCTTTTGAGATCGTGCCGGTCGCATGTAAGCGATGCGTCATGAAGCTGGATGCGAAGAAGGAGAAGAGCAAGATCGCGCGCTGGCAGGCAATTTCCGAGGCGGCAGCCAAGCAGAGCAAACGCCGCATCATTCCGCAGGTCCATGAAGTCATGTCGATCCGGGATGCGATCGCGTATGCAAAAGATCTGGATCTTTGTCTGTTTCCGTATGAATTGGCGGAAGATATGGCACATACCAGACAGCTCATCGAAGGCATTCAGCCGGGGCAGTCGATCGCAGTATTTATCGGACCGGAAGGCGGCTTTGAAGAAGCGGAGATCGAACTGGCAAAAGAGGCCGGTATGTATCCGATCACGCTCGGAAAGCGGATCCTTCGGACAGAGACTGCCGGGTTTACGGTACTTTCCTGGCTGATGTACCATTTAGAGGCATAAACATGAACGAAATTTATCTGGATAATTCCGCAACAACCCGTGCATTTCCGGAAGTGGCCGAGCTGATGAGCAAGATCCTGGTCAGCGACTATGGCAATCCTTCCAGCATGCACTTTAAGGGCGTGGAAGCGGAACACTATATCAAAGAAGCCAAAGCACGTATTGCGAAAACGCTGAAAGTAGAGGAGAAAGAGATCCTTTTTACCTCCTGCGGGACAGAGTCTGACAACATCGCACTCATCGGTACCGCGCTGGCAAATCACCGTGCAGGCAAGCATATCATCACGACCTGCATTGAGCATCCGGCAATCCTGGAGACGTGTGCGTTCTTAGAGGAACAGGGCTATGAGATTACCTATCTGCCGGTCGATGCAGCAGGACAGGCAAGCCTTAGCGCGCTGGAAGATGCGATCCGGCCGGATACGATCCTGGTATCCATGATGCATACCAACAATGAGATCGGTGCACTGCAGCCGATCGAAGAGGCAGGGGCACTGATCAAACGGAAAAATCCCAACACCCTCTTTCACGTCGATGCGGTACAGGGTTATGGAAAAGCCCGGATTTATCCGAAAAAGATGAATATCGACATGCTCTCGGTGAGCGGACATAAGATCCATGCGACCAAGGGCATCGGATTCTTATACATGAAGGACAAGATCAAGGTTCGTCCGATCCTCTTTGGCGGCGGACAGCAAAAAGGCATGCGTCCGGGCACAGAGAATGTGGCGGCGATCGCGGGACTTGGCCTTGCGGCACAGATGGTCTATGCAAACTTTGATGAAGATATCGAACGGATGTATGCGCTGAGAGATGAGTTTGTCGCAAAACTCAGGGAACTGCCGGAGGTGACGGTGAACGGCAAAGATGGTCGGGAGAGTGCACCACATGTCGTCAGTGCATCGATCGCGGGGATCCGCGCGGAGGTGTTGTTACATGCGCTGGAAGATAAAGGCATCTGTGTCTCATCGGGAAGTGCATGCGCATCCAATCATCCGCAGCTCTCCGGGACGCTGCAGGCCATCGGAGTGAAGAGAGAACTGCTGGATTCTACGATCCGCTTCAGCTTTTCGGTATTTACGACCAAAGAAGAACTGGATGTGACGATTCAGGCATTAGAGGAGCTGCTACCGCAGCTGCGCCGGTTTACACGGCGATAGAATGGAGGAAGTATGACGTTTAAAGCGTTTTTGATCAAATATGCGGAAATCGGTGTCAAAGGTTCCAACCGATATGTGTTTGAGAATGCACTGGTAAAGCGCATTGAAGAAGCTCTGGCCGGGTGCGAGGGCGAGTTTGCCCTGCGTAAAGAGTCCGGCAGGATTTTTGTCGATGTGATCAGTGACACCTACGATTACGATGAGGCGGTTGCGGCACTGCAGAAAGTGTTTGGTATTTCGGAATTCTGTCCGATGGTACAGTTTGAAGATGAAGGCTTTGAGCAGCTGGCCAAGGATGTGGTCGGTTATATTGGCGAAGC
>JAILPR010000229.1 GCA_024699355.1 Lachnospiraceae bacterium | reverse complement strand
TGCAATGGTCAGGTTAAACGGACATACGATACCGCCGGTCGGTGCATACAGTGCCGCAACCGCCTTGTCGGAGACATTCGGCTCCATCTGCTTGAGCTCTTCTCTCTCCACGATCCGCAGATCTTTGACGCCATTCTTTTGGCCTCGCTCGAGCAGCTCATTTAACGCCGGACGATCTGCTTCGTCAAAGCACAGTACCAGGGAGCCGTTTTGCTTGAACGGAAAATCCAGGTCCTTTGCCAGCTGTGGCATCAGTTCGTTGCCGCGCAGGTTCATCTTTGCCTTCATCGTACCGGGCTTTGCATCATAGCCACTGTGCACGATACCGCTGTTGGCCTTCGATGTCCCTTCGCAGACATCCGATGCGCGCTCGATGACCAGTACCTTACGCTCTTTTCTTGACAGTTCTCTTGCGATCGCCGCACCGCTTACGCCGGCGCCGATGATGATCACATCATACATGTTCTTCCTCCTTCTGCAATAAAAAAAGCCAAGCAAAACAAACCGCCCAATGCGGTTTCCTTGCCTGACTCCAAATCTCATGCATCTGTATTCATTTATTTTATTATATGCGCTCGGCAGGTGAATTGCAAGACGTGCTTAGACATCCCAAAGTTCACACCTGGTCGTCGAGATCGCTCTTGCTCCGGCATTTAAGGCGGAGTAGATATCTTCTTTGTCCGAAATAAGACCGCCCGCAATGAGCGGAACTTTTTCGTTTTCCTTTACCCTGGAAATGATCTTCGGCATCACGCCCGGCAGGATCTCAATACAGTCGGGGCGTGCAAGCTCGCACTGCTTCGGCAGATTGTTGAAAGACATCGAATCCAGAATAAACAGTCGAAGAACCGTATATAAGCCGATCTCTCTGGCTTTTTTGATCAAGGCCGGCTTCGTGGAGATGATCCCGTCCGCCTGCACTTTTTCCGCCAGATATTCCACGCTGACTTCTTTGGTGCCCAGCCCCGTGATCAGATCCAGGTGCACCATGGCAATCTTCTTCTGTGCTTTGATCTTTGCCACAATGCTCTCAATGCTCAGCAGATCTCCGTACAGTACAAATATGATCGCACATTCCGATGCCAGTGCTTTTTCAAGTCCTGCATCGTCTTTCACGGCCGCAATGACCGGACAGACGTCTACGATTTCCCGAAACTGTGATTTCATCTTCGTCCCCCTTTGTGGATCATGGGGAACATTTGCGTCCCTGAATGATTATACCAAATAGGGCTCCAGTGCGTCCATGACATCTGTCATATCGTCATGATTGTCCATGATTCGCAGATTTACGCATGCTCTTTCATTCATGGAAAAGATGCCCAGCAGAGACTTTGCATCTACCATGTAGTGACCTTTGATCAGATCAAAGTGACCATCGAAAGCGGAAAGCGTCTTAACGAATGAAACAACGCTGTCCATTGTATTTAAATTTACTTTTACCACTGTATTCTGATTATCAACCATTGTTATAACCTCCAAGAAACTCCCGTATACAAAAACTGTATCGGCGGTAAGAATTTCTGCCGTGTTATGTCCTTGAATTTTCGTCTGTTTCGGCATTTTTATTTTGCTGTTCTGTATGTTACAGCCGGAAACTTCCGGTGTCAAGGCAAGTTTCTTATTTTTCACAGTATGTTCACGAATTGATCAAACTTTCGTTTTTCATTGTCGGCAGACGATGTAAAGCAGTGGCGATTTTTCAGTATTTTCGCTATACTAAAAGAAGCTATTCTGTGATTTTACACGGTAGCGTTTCAACGTTTGGAAAAGAGGGGATTATGGCAACCATCAAAGAAATCGCGCTCCTTGCCGGCGTTTCCAGAGGCACTGTCGACCGCGTATTAAACAACCGCGGCGGTGTCAATGCCGAAACCGAAGCGACCATCCGTCGCATCATGGCAGAGCAGAAATTCACACCCAATCCTGCCGGTGTCGCACTGGCTGCACAGAAAAAGAAATATAAGATCGGCGTCATCCTGTTCAGCAAGATGAACCCGTTTTTTGATGCGGTAAATCAAGGCATTTTAGACAAAGCGCATGAACTTTCGCTCTTTGGCTGTGAGCTGATCGTCCGCCGGGTCGCTTACGATCCGCAGGCACAGTTATCCACGATCCGCGCTTTGGTCAAAGAACAGATCCACGGCCTGATCATCGCGCCTTATAACAGCGAATCGATCGCCTCTGAGCTTAATCAGCTCTCCACCGCCGGGATCCCGGTCATTGCCTTAAACTCCGATGTTGAAGGTGCACACCGCCTCGCCTATGTCGGTCCGGATTATTACAATTCCGGCAAGACTGCGGCAGCACTCCTGAAATTGATGACCAAAGGCCCCGTTCATCTCGGCGTTCTGACCGGCGATCAAAAGATCCTCGGTCACGCACAGCGCTTTAACGGATTTTTGGATTCCTTATCCGAGGAGTCCCGATTCCATGTCGTCGCACACGAAGAGAATTTTGATGATGACCAGCGCACCTACGATCTGGTCACCCGGATGCTGAAGAAGCATCCCGAGATCAACGCGCTCTATTTCCTGACCGCTGCCGTATATGGCGGCTGCCGCGCACTCTCTGCGCTCCGTGCGCCCAAAGAGCTCTGTGTCATCACCCATGATGAAGTTCCGACCACCGTGGAGATGATGGAAAAAGGCTATGTCACCGCGACCATCTGTCAGGAGCCGCTCTGGCAGGGAGCCAAAGCCCTGGAGCTGATGTTTTCCTATTTATCCGACGGAAAGCAGCTCTCCCAGGAGCTGTTTTTATCCAAACTCTCCGTGCAGATCCGCGAGACGATTTAACAGACACCACACGCTTACATACGCAAAATCCCGCACAGCCAGGCTGTACGGGATTTTTTGATTATGTTTCCGTTGTATGACGATAAATCTGTGCCGAGTATGCCGGCATCTTCACGTGGCTCCTGCCGCCGTTTACAGGCAGCTGCGCAGACTCTGTCGTAAAAGACTCTGCCGTCGAAAGCAGGATCCGCCGCATCGACGACTCTTTGGGCACGCCAAGGTACCAAACGTCGATATCCAGCTCGATCTCATGATCGTTATTATTGATCAGCACCAGCGTCTGTGCCTCTTTCAAAAACCTTCCATAAGTCAGATAATTCGTTCCGGATCCGGTGTTTTTCAGGGATCCTTTCCGAAGTTCCGGACATGTCTTATGAATGTGAATGACCGCCTTGTGAAAATCGATCATCATGCGATCCTCGTGTCCCCATGGATATGTCCTGCGGTTATCCGGATCCGTAAATCCGCAAACGCCCGCTTCATCTCCGTAATAGATCGTGGGCGCACCGGTCCAGGTAAACTGTACCGTAACCGCCTCTCGCATCACCGCCGGGTTGACACCCACCGATGCATTCTCGCTGCCAAGTTTATCGCATCTTCCGACCATATGATTGGTCCTGGTCAAAAAGCGCGAATGATCGTGATTGGATAATTCATTCATACTGATCATGCCGGCCGACCAGGGAAGTCTGCGCCCGTTATAGATCATCGCATCCCAGAACATTCCTGCATTTCCCAAAAAGTCATAACGGAACATATCGCTGTGCTTTTCCATCCCGGTAAAGAACCAGGAGAGCGGCTCCATGAACGCATCATAGTTCATGATCGTATCCCACTCATCGCCGTGAAGCCAATCGGACGGATTGCCGTAGTGCTCCGCGATGATGACCGCATCCGGCTTGACTTTTTTGACGCACTTGCGAAACAGCTTCCAGAAGCGATGATTGGCTTCCGGATTGCTTCCAAGGTCCGCTGCCACATCCAGTCTCCAGCCATCCGCATTATATGGCGGCAACAGCCACTTCTCCGCGATATGACAGATATACTGACACAGGGTTTCCGAATACTCGTAATTTAATTTCGGCAACGTATCGTGTCCCCACCAACCGTCATAACTGGTATTGTCCGGCCAGCTCTCACGTCTGCGGTCTCTGAAGTAAAAATAATCCTGATAGGGACTGTCCGCAGAAACGAAGGCACCTTTGATGTAGCCTTCGCGGCCGTCGTAAATTTTTTCCCGATCCAGCCATTTGTTAAAGGAGCCGCAGTGATTAAAGACCCCGTCGATGATAACGCGGATCCCGCGGTTATGCGCTTCTTCCACGACTTTGGCAAATAAGAGGTTGGCGCTTTCGAGGTTACGCTTGTCAGTAACACGGCACCGGTATTTCTGCGCATGGGCATTTTCCGTATCTCCCGGCGCAAGCACCTCTCCCTCATCAACCACCAGCGGGCCGAAATGCGGATCGATATTGTCATAGTCCTGCGTGTCGTATTTATGGTTCGAGGGCGAGACGAAGAGCGGATTAAAATAAATGACCTCCACGCCAAGGTCCTTCAGATAGTCCAGTTTGTCCAGAACGCCCTGCAGATCGCCGCCGTAAAACTCCCGCACGCCCATATGTGCCGGATACTTATCCCACTGTTCCCGCGGAATCCTCTGCACATAGTCGCCAAGATAATAGTACTCCCGATCGAGCACATCGTTGGTCGGATCGCCGTTACAGAACCGATCGGTGTAGATCTGATACATGACCGCGCCCTTCATCCAGGACGGGGTCTGAAACCCTGGATAGATCGCAAAATTGCAACCCGCATCCGGCGAAGATACGGTACTTCGGCAATCATAGAAACATTCGATCCCGCCGGACTGGATTTTAAAGTGATACGTATACGTCCGATCTTCGATAAAGACCGTCTGCTCGTAGATGTCAAATAGTTCCCCGTTTTCCAGCTTATACATCCGGATCGAAACATCTTCATGCTCTAAGTAAACGTTGTCTACATTATTACGTGCGGTCCGAAAACGGATCTTTACGCGGGAATACGGCTCCGGATCTGCCGGCACCACATAGCTTTCCGTCGTATCTGTATATAGCGCCTGCCGGTTAAAAACCGGGCGCATATTGGTAATATATTTTTGCCTGAAATTTCGAATATTTGTGTTCATCATATTCTAAATATACCACATAAAGTAAAAAAGACAGTTTGGGTAAACTGTCTTTTTTAGAGAAGGTATTTCTTTCTTATGGGGTATAGCAAAAAACTATAAAATGTATTGGGGGGTTACAAGTAGTATACTAACACTCGTACCCCCCGCAAACAAGATGCCGTTTTCACAAATATTACAAATTTGGTGTTTCAAATTTAGTAATATTATACAAAAAGTGCCTCGAACTCTTCCTGTCCAATCTTTTCTTTCTCGATCAGAAGCTCTGCACAATGATGCAATACATCCTCATGCTCCAGGATGATCTTCTTCGCCTTCTGATAGCAATCTTCGATGATCGCCTTCACTTCTTTATCAATCTCACCGGCGATCTCTTCACTGTGATTCTTCGGATGACCGTAGTCTCTTCCGATAAAAACTTCCTCTTCCTCGTCATAGCAAACCACGCCGATATGATCCGACATCCCATAGCGTGTCACCATCTGACGTGCGACTTTGGTCGCTTTCTTGATATCGGAGGAAGCCCCTGTCGTGATATCTCCGAAAATGATCTCTTCCGCAATTCTGCCGCCCAGAGATACCATGATCTCCTGCAGCATCTTACTCTTGGTCAGGAACATTTCATCCTTCTCCGGCAGTGGCATCGTATAGCCTGCTGCCCCAAGACCTGTCGGGATGATGGATACGGTAAAGACCGGTCCGACATCCGGCAGTACATGAAAGAGGATCGCATGACCTGCCTCGTGGAACGCCGTGATCTTCTTTTCTTTCTCGGAAATGATCTTGCTCTTTTTCTCTGCGCCGATCCCGACTTTGATCAGTGCTTTCTTAATATCATCCTGGGTCACATACTTCCGGTCTTCTCTCGCAGCGCGGATGGCTGCCTCGTTTAAGAGGTTCTCCAGATCCGCACCCGTAAAGCCTGCGGTCGTCTGCGCGATCTCTTCGAGATTCACATCGTCTCCGAGCGGCTTGTTTTTTGCATGGACATTTAAAATCTCTTTACGTCCCGCCACATCCGGTCTGCCGACGGTGATCCGTCTGTCAAAACGTCCCGGACGCAGGATCGCATGGTCTAAGATATCGACACGGTTGGTCGCTGCCATCACGATGATACCTTCATTTACGCCAAAGCCATCCATTTCGACAAGCAACTGGTTTAAGGTCTGCTCACGCTCGTCATGACCGCCGCCGAGACCCGCACCTCGCTGTCTTGCGACCGCATCGATCTCATCGATAAACACGATACACGGTGCATGCTTCTTTGCTTCCGCGAACAGGTCTCTGACACGGGAAGCTCCGACGCCGACATACATCTCTACGAAATCGGAACCCGAAATGCTAAAGAACGGAACTTTCGCTTCGCCCGCAACGGCCTTGGCCAGAAGCGTTTTACCGGTACCCGGTGCACCTTCCATCAGCACGCCCTTCGGGATTCTCGCACCGACCTTGGTAAACTTTGCCGGCGATTTTAAAAATTCTACGATTTCTTCCAGATCTTCTTTTTCTTCCTGCAGACCGGCCACGTCCGCAAAGGTGATCTTTCCGTCTCCCATGGACATCTGTGCACGGCTCTTGCCGAAGTTCATCAGACGACTATTGGCGCCTGCCGACTGATTGTTGATCATAACGAAAATAAAGACGAGGACAACTGCCCCCACAAGCAGGGGCAACACGCTGGAGAGGAACCAATTGTCCGCCTCCACCTCACGGATCGTCGGATAGATTCCGTACGATACCAGTGTATCCTGCGCACTTTCAATGTTCGTGACATTTAAGGTCTCTACCGAACCGTCTTTTAGGGACAGGATCACTTTACCGGTCGGTGTCACGCTGCTCGGCTCGATCACCGCGCTGACGACCTGCTCGCTTTCGAGCGCAACCGTCATATCACGCTCTGTGTAACTTGTCGTTCTTCCTGCATTTAATGTGCTGAAATAGATCGCTGCGATCACAAGAAAGATCAACACAATAAAATAGAGTCCGAATCCCTGGCTGTTCTTATTTTGTTTCAATGTATGAATCCCCTGTCTGACCTCATCCCCCTCGGATAAGATCCCATTTCCGGTGATTTTCCGCTTTTACGGTTTGCGCAGCCCGGATTTCTGCACAGTTTCGGTCACTGGGGCTTTAAAGATCTTTAGTTTGCATCATCTTCAAGCTCTACCACACCGATGTAAGGCAGGTTACGATATCTCTGATCATAATCGAGACCATACCCTACGACAAACTCATCCGGAATTTCAAATCCCGTATAGTCCACATGTACATCTTTCACTCTGCGATCCGGCTTATCAAGCAGTGTACACAGCCGTACACTCTTTGGGCCTCTGTCACGCAGCATCTCCAGCAGATAACTTAAGGTTCTGCCGGAGTCCACGATATCTTCCACGACCAGCACATCCTGATCCTTCAGCGGCTCGTCCAGATCCTTGACGATCCTGACCACACCGCTGGACTTGGTCGCAGAGCCGTAGCTCGATACCGACATAAAGTCCAGAGAAACCGGAACGGTGATCCGCTTTGCAAGCTCACACATGAAGAATGCGCCGCCCTTTAATACACATACCAAATGTACCTGTTTGCCGGCATAGTCCTTACTGATCTGCTCGCCCAGTTCCTTAATTCTCTGATTTACTTTCTCCTCTTCGATCATTACGCGAATCTTTTCTGCCATGATCTATCCTCCATACTGCAAATTTATGATCCTGCCTGTGCATCTTCCTTTAGCGATAATGAAAGTATCCTGCGGGTCTGCGCTGTCACCGCCACATCACTTCCTACCCGGTACCCCGGGATCCAGACGATGTGCGACTCATCCGCCACCACCCAAAGCATCTCCCGCAGTTCCTTCGGAATCTTTTCATCGATCAAAAAACGGTGGAGGCTCTTCTTGTGCCCCTCCCGATCAATGATCAGATAATCGCCCTCTTCGCGATGCCGAAGGATCAGATTTGGGTTCATTTTATCATAATCAAAAAACTGTGTATATACGTTTTCTCCCGCTGAAATCTGCGTATTTTCAAGAGTTTGCGCATCACTCACGCCTCCCCGTATCTTCCCGGTACAGCGCTGCGCACCTGCTTCTTCCCCGCAAACCCCGCTGATCAAGTGCGGCCGCTCCGGTGCATAACTTAAAAAAAGCCCCTTCTCCCGAAGGTACTGTGCCCCCAGACTCGCCTGTGCTTCATCCTTTGTGATCTCCAAAACATCATAGCGACGCGTCGCCACCACGCCGTGCGGCAGCGAAACCTTTCCGCCCTCGTTCGATGTCAGGAGCGCTGCGACCGCACACAGATTTCGATAGGTCAGATCCTTTTCTCCCGCACCGCTTTCCGCAATGGCTTTTCGCAACACTTCTTTCTGCAAAAAAGGCGCCAGCTGCTGCAGCTGACTGACCCGGAAAAGTCTATCCTGCAGCCTCGCCTGCCAATAGGCCTGATCGATCTGCGCGGCGAGATAGTCCTCTGCTTCCTGCAGGATCTGCGCAGTCTGCGCGATATGTGCCTGCACGTCCTGCGTAACCTGTGTCTCTAACTCCGGCAGGATCCGATTGCGGATCCGGTTTCGAAGATATCGCTGATCTGCATTGGTCCGGTCGATACAATACGGCTCCCCTTCCTGCTCCAGATAAGCGAGGATCTCCACTTTGGTCAGGCACAACAGCGGCCTGATCAACGGCAGACGCTTTGCCCGCATGCCGGTCAGGCCCCGCAGCCCGCTTCCGCGAAACAAATGCATCAGTACGGTCTCTGCCTGATCATTTAAATGATGCGCCGTTGCGATCTTATAGGTCGCATCTTCGCCGCCCTCTTCCTGCATCCAGGCAACTCTCTCTTCTTCGAGGTCCCGGTAGCGCACCTCTCTTCCGGCCTCTTCTTCCGTCAACTTCTGCGCCTTGGCATAGGCCGGTACGTCTTCCCGAAAGATGCGGCACGGCACCTGATAGCGCCTGCCCAGTGCTTCCACAAACTGCAGATCTTCCTCGGCTTCACTGCGGATCCCATGATGAACATGTACCATACGCAGCGCAAACGGACAGCTCTCGCGCATCTGTTGCAGCATCAGAAAAAGGCAAACCGAATCCGGTCCGCCCGATATACCGACCACCACATGATCGCCCGGTGCGATCAACTGTGCCTGCTCACAATATGTCATTACTTTCTCTGTGATCAGATCGCGCACATCTCTCCTCCGATAAAGAAATCAGCAGCACTTGCCTAAGCTCCGTGCTGCTGTTTAGTCATCTCCGATCTGGAATAAGATCTGGTCATCATGTACCAGATTCAAATTCTCTTCTGCGTATTCTTCCTTAAAGCCTCTGGTCTGCGTCAGCTTTTCGTATTCTTCCAGATCGACACTGCGTTCTTTTTCGGAATCGATCTTGCTTTGCAGTTCACCCTCCTGCTTCGCATAGGCCTTCGAGGTTTCCTGAAGTTCTCTGCTTTTGTAGCCAACCGCTACCACAAGCATCAACAGTACTGCAGTGACCAGGAAGATCGCAAATTTATTCTGTTTTTTTCTGCGATATGCCGCTTTTTTCCTGCGCGCCATGTCCTGCCCCTCTTCTGTTTCGGATGACGAATCCCTCCTGCCCGGTTCCATCCGTTTCGTGAGTTCCTCATCCGGCACCTGTTTGTTTCTTTCTTTTATCTTAGTCGAATGCACGAATCACGTCAAGAACCCCTTATTTTACGGGCTTATAGATATTCAAACATCTCTTTGGCTTCTTCTTTTCGTACCGTCTCCGCCACGTCCAGGACGCGAACCTTCACGTCTTTGTTCCCAAAGTTGATCGTGATCTCATCTCCAACCTTGATCTCCTGCGATGCCTTGGCCACACGACCGTTGACCTGCACACGTCCGCCGTCACACGCCTCATTGGCTACCGTACGGCGTTTGATGATCCTGGAGACTTTTAAATATTTATCTAATCTCATTCGATTTCCTCCCCGGAAAAGGAAAAGCCTGTGGCAATGCCACAGGCTTTTATCTTCAAAACAATTGATTACTTCTTGTTAAGAGAATCCTTTAATGCCTTACCAGCTTTGAACTTCGGAGCCTTAGATGCCGGAATCTTCATAACAGCGCCACTCTGAGGATTTCTACCCTCTCTTGCAGCTCTCTTGGAAACTTCGAAAGTACCAAAGCCAACTAACTGAACCTTGCCACCCTTCTTTAATTCTGCTGCAACTGCATCTGTGAAAGCCTTCAGAGCCTTCTCAGAATCCTTCTTGGATAAACCAGCGCTCTCTGCGATAGCTGCAACCAATTCTGTCTTGTTCATTTCAATTTCCTCCTATCAGTGAGTTTTCTTTAATTCATGCGCTTTTCAAATAACAGGCTTAAGTGAATTATTATGCCCCCCGTCAATTGAAAACCACTATAATCATTTATAGAGGTTTTTAGGTGCTTTGTCAATAATTTTTGGCTTATTTTCACGCTTTTTCGGACTTTTTCACCCCTTTTTGACGGATTTTTACTCCGCGATCAGATCCGGGAAGCTGTACGTGATATTTTTGGCATCCTCATCGATCTGAACCGTATAGGTTTTGGACTGATATCCGCTCTTGCGAAGCAGGATCGTATGGAGTCCCGCTTCCTTTTTAAACTCGCATGGCGATAAGCCGACATAGTTTCCGTCCAGATAGACTTCCACGTCCGACGGCGCCGTGATCGAAACATAATAACTGGTCGTACTTATGGTATCCGTTGTCGTACCGGACGTATCATTGCCGGAGACATCACTATTCTCTGTACTCTCGCTACTCTCTTCCGTATCCATTTCTTTTTTCTGCAATTCGATATCCACGCCCGCACTGGCCTGACCGACATTCAGATACTGTGTGACCGTCTGATAGCCTTCCGCCCGGATGATCAGCTGATGGATTCCGTAGGATAAGGTCACAGGCTTCGAGGCATCCGCTTTTTCCCCGTCAATATACAGATACGCATCACTCGGCGAAATGGTAAAGATGACCGTGCCGCTCTCGGAGATCTCGCCTTGCAGATCCCCGACATCCAGGGTCACTTCTTTGCCCCGTTCGATGTGTACGGTCTTTGTGCCGCTCACGCCCTTGTTGCTGATGACGACATTCTGCGTTCCTTCCGGTACCGTCAGAAGCATGTTTTCTTCAACCTTGGAGATCACCTTGGTCCCGACCTCAATCCAGCCATCATAAAAGAAGGTATCATTTTCCAGCCGCAGATACCCGTGTCCACGCTCCACCACAATGCTGTACACCTTCGAATCCATGCCGTAGATGCTAACCTGATCCTGCGCATCCAGATCCTCTAGCGTGATCTCTTCTCCTAAGGAGAGCACTTTGACATTGGCCGGCAGGGTATAGAGCGCACTGCCGATTGAAATCTGATTGCCGTAGGAATTGATCTCGAAATTTGTCCACTCCGCATAATTCCAGGCGTCCGGAGATCGCTGCATGGTATTTAAGCGCTTCCCCGCTTTATAGAACGTCAGATCCACGATCTCCCCTGCCTGCAGCTGGGTCGACGAAATGCCGTTTCCGTATTTATCATAGAAGCAACTGATCCCGCTGTACGTTAATGTATAGGATTTGTCATGCTCCGGATTATATAAGGTGATGGTCTTTGCCGTCTGATCGATCGCCGTGATGATCGCGGTATCCGCCGAGTCATACGTCCCCGGCTCATCCATGATCGGCCCCGTCAGTTCTGCCTGACTCGTATCGCTCTGCGTCTGCGTCAGACTGCAGCCGGAGAGCAGCATGGCGATCAGCCCGCTCAGTATCAGGATCCGCGCCGTACGCTTTCCGCTTTTTCCCGGATGCCCCATCTGCTCCGGTCTCCGTTTGTTGACGCTCATGGTCTACCCCTCTTGAAAGTCTTTTACATGTGAAAGTAAATATGCCGCTTCATTGTGTGATGGCTCTTCGATCACATCTTCCAGCATCCGCTGCAGGACATCACCCAGCCCTTTTCCGGGTGTTAACCCCGCTGCGATCAGATCGGATCCTTTGACCGCCAGATCTTTTAGCGAAAGACATTGTTTCTTTGCGGTCACATCCCGATAAATGGTCTCCAGCGCTGCGATCTTCGCCAGTTTTTGCGCCTGTCCTTCCGGATGTTGTGCCAGGATATCCGCACGATTGACTTCAAACATCTCCGGGAAATACTGCTCTCCGATCCTCGCTACCGCTCTTCTGAGCGCCCGCGGCGTCTCTTCCGCATGGATCTCCCAGTCATGATACTGCACCAGACGACAGGTTTTTGCGATGGTATCATTGTCAAACTTCAGGCGGCGCAATATCTGCCTGGTCATCTCCGCACCTTTTGCCGGATGTCCTTTAAAATGATCGATCCCCTGTGCATCGGTACTTTTGCAGACAGGCTTTGCAATATCATGAAACAACATCGCAAGGCGCAGCACCTTATCCGCACGGATCTGCATCATCGCGTGCAGGGTGTGCTCCCCCACGCTGTAACAATGGTGCGGAGAATGTTGCGGCGTCTCCATCGCGACATTAAATTCCGGGAAAAAAACTGCCGTCAGCCCGCTTTCATACGCCACCCGAAGCATCTCCGGATGCGCCGATACCGCGAGCTTTAACAGTTCTGTCTGAATCCGCTCCGCACTGACCTTGGCAAGGTTTGGTGCAAGTTCCTTCATTGCATCCAGCGTCTCTGCTTCGATCTCATAGCCGAACTGTGCCGAAAAACGCACTGCCCGCATCATCCGCAGTGCGTCCTCGCGAAAGCGCTCTCTTGCCGTGCCGACGCACCGGATCATCCCCGCAGCCAGATCTTCCTGTCCGCCAAAGAGATCCACCAGTCCGCTCTCGTCATTATACGCCATTGCATTGATCGTAAAATCCCTGCGCTTTAAATCTTCACTCAGACTCGCCGTAAAGGTTACCTCTTCCGGATGTCTGCCATCAAGATACTCCCCGTCGATCCGGTACGTCGTTACCTCAAAACCGTCATCTCCGACCATCACCGTCACGGTTCCATGCTGGATCCCGGTATCGATCGTGCGGCGAAAGAGGGCTTTGACCTGTTGCGGTCTGGCGCTTGTCGTAATATCCCAGTCCGCAGGAGTGCGCCCCATCAGCACATCACGCACGCAGCCACCGACTGCATAGGCTTCAAAACCGGCCTGCTGCAGGGTCTCTAAAATTGTCGAAACTGCCTGTGGCAGTGTGATTTTTTTACTCATATCTGTAGTATAACACAATCTCTCTGCTCCTCTGCGGTTTGATTTTGGCAGTAAAAAGGGGACCTTCCGTACGGAACGTCCCCTGATCATTGTTCTTAATATGCCTTGCCCCAGTATACCATCTTCTTGGCAGGTTTTCCGCAGCATACACATACATCGGAAAGTTTCTCCTGTGCAAACGGCATACATCTGCTGGTGACTGCAAGCTCTTCTTTGATCTTATCCTCGCAGGCCTGATCACCGCACCACATTGCCTTTACAAAGCCCGTCTTCTCTTCGAAGGTCTTCTTGAACTCATCATATGTTCTTGCTTCGTAGGTCTGTGCATCGCGACGCTCTCTTGCGCGCTCCAGCATATCGCTCTGCATCTGTGTTAAGAGCTTCTCTACCGTTTCCTGTAAATCGCCGAATGCAACGTCGCACTTCTCGCCGTTGTCTCTGCGTACGACAACGCACTTGCCGGCTTCGATATCCTTCGGACCGACTTCGATTCGCAGCGGGATGCCACGCATCTCCTGCTCGGAGAACTTCCAGCCCGGACTCTTATCGGAATCATCCACCTTGACACGGAATCCGGAAAGTACCTCTGCTAATTCATTGGCTTTTTCCAGGACGCCTTCTTTCTTCTGCTGGATCGGGATGATCATCACCTGTGTCGGTGCTACCTTCGGCGGCAGTACCAGACCGGAGTCATCTCCATGAACCATGATCAGCGCACCGATCAGACGGGTTGTCATACCCCAGGATGTCTGATGTACATACTGCAACGTATTGTCCTTGCCGGTAAACTGGATGCCGAATGCCTTGGCAAAGCCGTCACCGAAGTTATGACTGGTACCGGACTGCAATGCTTTACCGTCATGCATCTGTGCTTCTACGGTATAGGTCGCAACCGCGCCCGCGAATTTTTCTTTCTCTGTTTTCTGACCCTTGATGACCGGGATCGCCAGCACATTCTCCAAAAACTCCGCATAGATGTTCAGCATCTGGATGGTACGCTCTTCCGCTTCCTGTGCGGTTGCATGTGCGGTGTGTCCTTCCTGCCATAAGAACTCACGGCTGCGAAGGAACGGTCTGGTCTCCTTTTCCCAACGAACGACCGAGCACCACTGGTTGCATACCTGCGGCAGGTCACGATAGGAATGTACGATATTTTTATAATAATCACAGAATAGGGTTTCCGAAGTCGGTCTGACGCAAAGTCTCTCCTGTAGCGGCTGAAGTCCTCCGTATGTTACCCAGGCGACTTCCGGTGCAAAGCCCTCTACATGATCCTTTTCCTTCTGTAATAAGCTCTCCGGAATGAACATGGGCAGATATACGTTCTGAACGCCGGTCTCTTTAAATCTGCGGTCAAGCTCTGCCTGGATCCTCTCCCAGATCGCATAGCCTGCCGGTCGAATGACCATGCATCCCTTTACGCTTGTATAGTCAATCAGCTCTGCTTTCTTGACAACATCTGTGTACCATTGTGCGAAATCCTCGTCCATGGAGGTGATCGCTTCTACCATTTTTTTATCTGCCATGATGTTCTCCATTCTGTTTCTTGAATGTTGTGTCGTTTACCAACTGATTCTAGTCGTGAGGCCACATTTTGTCAACTTTTCCTCGATTCGTGCTATACTGAGAGGCGATTCGTGATATGACGTACAGGAGGATGTTATGCTCAGTATCAACCGTGACCTTGTCACACGCGCATTTGATGAATATACCGCGTCTTACGATGCAACCGATCCGAAGATCGATCTCAAGATCAAACATACCGGCCGTGTTGCCGACTTAAGTGAACAGATTGCAGGGAGCCTCTCCCTTTCGCCGCACGATATCGACCTTGCCTGGCTGATCGGTATGCTGCACGATATCGGTCGCTTTGAGCAGCTTCGCCGGTTCAACACCTTTATTGATCGGGAGTCTATCGACCATGCTTCGTTCGGCGTTTCGTTATTATATCAGGATCACCTGATCGACCGCTTTGTCCCGCAAGCCGACCCGAACGATCCGGACCATCGCCTGATCGCCTTCTGCATCGAATGGCACAATAAATATCGTCTTCCGGAGCACCTTGATGAGCGCACGCAGCTCTTTGCCGATCTGATCCGCGATGC
Source organism: Lachnospiraceae bacterium (assembly GCA_024699355.1). Classification (GTDB taxonomy): domain Bacteria; phylum Bacillota; class Clostridia; order Lachnospirales; family Lachnospiraceae; genus SIG336. The sequence continues at coordinate 49,107 of JAILPR010000229.1, read as the reverse complement.
CGATAAGATCGATATCCTGCGCGTCAATATCGACACACCGATGCCGGAAATCTATAACGTGACCATGGACGAAATGGTCCATGCCCGCATCACCCCGGAAGTCCTTGCCGCCTTCGAAGAAGAGCACGCCGTGCTCCATGCGTTAAAGAAAAATGCTATCGACTCCCTGATCGGCCATTGCTCGCTTTCTTTCGAGCTGGTCTATCCAAAGAGCCGACAGCTTCTTGATGAGCAGGGCTATATCTATCAGCTCACCGAATTTCCGACCAAAGTCCCGGAGACCCGCGCCGCCTTAGATCAGGTCCGCGCGCACCTTGAGCGCTTTTTAAAAAACTAGGATCTCTTTCGCAGTTCGTATTCCGCAAGCCCAAGCAAAAGGAATAGGTACGGCAGATTCTCGATCTGCTGAAAACTAAAGAAATTATTCGATACATACCCGATGATGCAGGCCGCATAAATGCCGCACACCGGGTTTGTTTTTGCTTTTTTGCAGCACCGGCTGATACTTCCGTACAGCGCACCGATCCACGCGCCCATCCCGAGAATTCCCGTTGTGATCAGGAGCGTGAAAAATTCATTATGCGCATTCGTCAGTCTTGCCGGACCAAAGGCTGCTTCCTTCAACGCCTGCAGCGACTCCTGCCGCTCCAGAAACGCTGCAAATAAGTCCGGTCCGACACCGATCAGTTTTTGCAGCGGGCTCATCAGCAGAAACATCGATCCTGCGATCGTCCATGCATTCCCGCGTCCGCTCCCCCAGCTTCCGTCAAAATAAAACAGACTTCCCGGGATCAGACTGCCACCCTGCAGCGTATTGATCACGCTCAGCGCCACATAACAGACCACCGCGCATCCTGCAAGCAGGCACAACCCCTTTGCCGTGATATCCGCGATCTGTCCACGTTTCTTTTCGGAAATCTGTGGGGTTTTCCACACCTGTTTCGCCGGTTTCGATGTTTTCCTCATCCCCTGTACCGGTTGCTTTGCACCATTCCACAAAATCCACACAATCAGCACCGGGAGCCCCGCTGCCAGCGTCAGATTTCCAAGCAAAAGCTCTGTTACAGCGCTCTTCATGTTCAATGCTTCCGGAAACATCAAGTCAATCAGCCGCATGACCTGTGCGGATGCACACAGCATCAGGATCAGTTCCATCCACCGCAGCAAGATCTCTTCCTCTTTGCGATCCATCCAAAGGAAAAACAGCAATACCGCGCACATCGCCACATAACAGGAATCGCTCCCTTCCACCAGGCCAAATGCCAGCGTGATCGTACTTGCGATCCCGGAAAGGATACGGCTGCGCCTCGTTTGACTGTGCAGATACATCCCCAAAATGATCGGGAACACTACCGCATAGTATCCGGCGAGCCAGTTGATGTTTCCCATGCTCGAGATAAATTCCGGACTACTGAATTTCATCGGGATCGGTCGGATCGAAAAGCGGTTGAGCAGCCCCCAGAAAAAGACGATCGTTGCTACCACCGTAATGATCTCATGGATCTTCAGGTCCTCATCCAGGAACCGGGAGATCAGAAAATACAGGATGATCAACAACAACTGCATACCAAAGCCGACATACCACCCTTCGCTTCCCCAAAAGCCCTCGCTCCAAAGGTCGCTTCTCCAGATGGAAATCAGATTGATCGCCAGATAGAACAGCAAAAAGCCGTCCGTCGATGAAAGCTCCCGCCACTCACTTCCGGTGCGGATCCTTACGCTCACCGCATAGATGATCGCCGCTCCCCCAAGCAGCGCATCTCCTACCGCCAGCGAAATCTTCAAAAAGGTAAACTTCACCGTCGCGATCCTCGTATAGCCATCCTGAAAATACAGCGGATAGCCAATGATCAGGACCAGCAACAACAGACTGACCCCCATCCCGATCGCGATCTTCAACACTTCCTCCGCCGTGATGATGTTTTGCTGATAATGTTCAGTTCTCCGAGAGGTATGCTTCATTTCATCCTCCTTGCAAACGCCTCAAATGCTGCCCCCTTCGGCCGGATCTCAACAGTGACCGGCGCTCCGCTTTTTGGATGCCGAAACGAAAGTGCATACGCACAGAGCGCAACCGTCCGAATCCCCTTTTGACGTGCGATCTGCACTGCGCGCTCTCCGCCGTATTTTTGATCTCCGATGAGCGACATCCCGGCGTGTGCCATTTGTACACGGATCTGATGAAACCGCCCTGTTTCAAGTTTGATCTGATATAAAAACAGTCCGTCCTCCTCTGCGATCAGCCGGTAGTGCAGCGCTGCACGCTGCGAAGTCGCCCCCTGCCGGCAGACGGTTTGCAGACCGGTTGCCGGATCTTTTTGCAGATGATCCTCCAGGTCTCCTTCTTCCTGCGCGCCACGCTTGCAGGTGACCGCATAATAGAACTTTCCCAGCCCCTCGTTTTGTAACTGCGCGGTCAGATCTGCGGCTGCCTCTTTTGTTTTGGCAAATACAAGCAATCCTTCGACCGGCTGATCCAGCCGGTGAATGATCCCGAGATACGGCGCTTTGCCTGCTCCCGCAAGGTGTTTTTTCACCTCGCTCACCAGGTCCTTTTGGCCGATCCTTCCACTCTGTGTTGCCAGCCCCGCCTCTTTATAGACGACGATGATGTCGTGATCTTCCCGTAAAATGTCCATATTGTGATCCTGTCATAAGAAAAGACTTTACCCTATGTCATGTCAGTGCATCACCGGATAAAGTCTTTATTTGTCTTTCTCATCATTATGCAAGCGGGTTTCTCTTTTCCTGATCATGCCACTTACGTTATTTCGGTCGCTCTCTTATACCTTAAAGCGATAACCGACACCCCAGATCGTCTCGATATACTGCGGATTGGAGGTGTCAAATTCGATCTTTTCACGGATCTTCTTGATATGTACGGTTACCGTTGCAATATCGCCGATCGAATCCATGTCCCAAATCTCACGGAACAGTTCTTCTTTTGTAAATACGTGATTCGGATTCTCCGCCAGGAAAGTCAACAAATCGAATTCCTTGGTAGTAAAGTTACGCTCTTCTCCATTGATCCAGACACGTCTGGCGGTCTTATCGATCTTGATCCCGCGGATCTCTACCATATCGTTATTCTTCTGTGCAGATCCTACAAGGCGATCATATCTGGCCATATGTGCTTTCACACGTGCCACCAGCTCACTCGGACTAAACGGCTTGGTCATGTAATCATCCGCGCCAAGACCGAGGCCTCTGATCTTATCAATATCATCCTTTTTCGCGGATACCATCAGGATCGGAAGATTTTTGGTCTCACGGATGCGCTTGCATACCTCAAAACCATCCATTCCCGGAAGCATCAAATCCAGGATGATCAGATCGAAGTCTTCCGCCAGCGCAGTCTGAAGGCCTTTGTCGCCGGTATTTTCGATCTTTACTTCAAAATCGCTCAACTCCAAATAGTCGCGCTCTAAGTCGGCAATTGCCTCCTCATCTTCAATAATCAGTATTCTGCTCATACTCCCTCCACGCCGTTTCCAAAAACCCACTACGGTTAAGGATATCTTACCATAGTTTTGTCGTTTTTGTCAGAATTTTTCAAATAAATCGAAAAATTTTTACACAGATTGTCCCGGCTTCTGCTCATGGTATTTGCGCAACACAATATGCATGCAGGTTCCTTCACCTTCTTTGCTCGTCGCCCAAATATACCCCCCATGATCTTCTACCAGTTTCTTCACAATCGATAAGCCGATTCCGCTGCCACCTTTGGTCGAATTGCGGCTTGCATCCGTCCGGTAAAAACGTTCAAAGATCTTCGGCAGATCTTTTGCCGCAATACCGGCACCGTTATCTTCGATCTCGATCCGGATGGAATCACTCTCATCCAGGATCCTGAAATCAATATTCCCGGGAGTCTTATCAATATATTTAACACTGTTGCCGATGATATTGTTGATCACGCGGCGCATCTGCTCCGGATCTGCGATGATCATCGTCTCCGGAGAAACCCCGTTCTGATAGGTTAAGGTAATACTCTTGGATTCCAGTTCCAGTCCGAGTTCTTCCACACAATCTCCAAAGTAAGCTGCCACATTTAATTTATGGAAATTATACGGGATGCGATTCGCATCGATCCCGGAATACACGGTCAGTTCATTGATCAGGCGGTCTAAGTCATTTGCCTTGTTATAGATGGTCTTGATGTATTTATCCATCTTTTCCGGCGTATCCGCAACACCATCCATGATCCCTTCCACATATCCTTTGACTGCCGTTACCGGTGTCTTAAGATCATGAGAAATGTTGGTGATCAGTTCACGGTTTTGCGTCTCCTGACGGAGCTTTTCTTCCGCCGAGGTTTTTAAGCGATTGCGCATCGCTTCATAATTGACGTAGAGCTCCCCAAGTTCGCCCTTCTGATTAAAGTGCTCTTTCGGCACCTGATATTCCAGATTCCCATCCGTGATATTCTGCATTGCAACATTGAGTGCATGGATCGGATTAAAAACACTTCGATAGATCCAAAGAGTCAACAGCGCCGCGGTCAGCACCAGGATCGCAAAAAGTGCGATAAAGAGCATGGACGCAAAATGCTGCGGTACATAACCCTGGATCTGCTCAAAAAATCCCGTATTCAGTTCTCCATCCACTTCCAGTTTGCATCGAAAAATAACTGCGCCGATTCCCCAAAATGCGAAAAAAATTAATAGCATCGGCACAATAACGATAACCAGGAAGGTGATGACAAGTCTCGTTTTCAGTTTCATATGTTACCCCATAAATACCGTCACTTACCAAGTATATCATGTCGCTTTTATGAATTTATAAATTACTTTTTAAATAAATATAAAAATAAACTAAACGTCATTTTCCTGTTGACAATTTATCCTTCCGTGAGTATGATGTAGATAAACCAGTAATGATTACTACTTTTATTAACAGTTTTTTAGAGAGGTCTTTTGCAAAATGTCATACAAGCACAGTAAGCAACGCGAGGTCATACAGTCATTTTTGACCGGACGGAAAGATCACCCGACTGCAGATACCATTTATGCCGGTGTACGGGAAGTGATCCCAAACATCAGTCTCGGAACCGTCTACCGTAACCTGCAGCTTTTGGTTGACCTGGGTGAGATTCAAAAAATCAATGTCGGTGATGGCGTCGATCACTTCGATGCGGACGTCAGTATGCATCATCATTTTCATTGCCGGATCTGCGGTTGTGTTTCGGATGTACGCATAAAGGCACTGCCTTTTGATCTCAAAGATCAACTCATCGATTTTGACGGCGAAGTGGAAACGCAAACACTTTATTTCGAAGGCGTCTGCAGTGCCTGCAAAGCTCTGAAGCAATCGGTGTAGATCAAACTGTAACGTTTGTAATCATTTGATTTCGGTTACTGTCCGCGCATGCGGATCAAAACAGAGGATCTTAGGAAGGATCTTCATAAAGTAAAAAGGAGAGTAGAAAGATGAAATTTGTATGTTCTGTATGTGGTTATGTTTATGATGGAGACAATCCGCCGGCTGAGTGCCCGGTATGCCATGCTCCGGCTGAGAAATTTAAAAAGCAGGAAGGTGAAATGACCTGGGCTGCTGAACACGTTGTTGGTGTTGCAAAGGGCGCACCGGAAGATATCATCGCTGATCTTCGTTCCAACTTTGAAGGTGAGTGCTCAGAAGTCGGTATGTATCTGGCAATGAGCCGTCAGGCATTCCGTGAAGGCTATCCGGAAATCGGTGATTATTATCACAGAGCTGCTCTGGAAGAAGCTGATCATGCTTCCAGGTTCGCAGAACTGCTGGGCGAAGTATTAACAGATTCCACAAAGAAGAATCTGCAGATGAGAGTTGACGCTGAGAACGGTGCAACCGCAGGTAAGGTTGATCTTGCCAAGAGAGCCAAAGCACTTGATCTGGATGCAATCCATGATACCGTTCACGAGATGGCAAGAGATGAAGCTCGCCACGGTAAGGCATTTGAAGGTCTGCTGAACAGATATTTCAAATAAATCGCTGCGTTACACTCCTGTAACAACAAGCTGAATAAAACGATCAAAGACGCATGGGCCAATAGCCCATGCGTCTTCTTTTCTGCAATGCCTGCTGCCATACACATCGTGATATCGTTCTGTATGGTTATGTAATACTGTAGCTTACCTGTTTAATACAATTCCAGATAGGTCTTAACATCCGGGATCTGCTGTTCTGCGATCAGGCGGCCTTCCCGATAAAGTGCCTGTAATTTTTTCGGATCACGCTCCACGCGCTTCACATCTACCGGCGCGACCGGACGGATCACGAATAATTCGCCCTTTCCTTCGCGCTCTTCCAGATCATCCATCATGCGGTTATAGTCTTCCCACATATAGATCAGTGTTTGCAGCAATTGCGGATGATTGCCATACTTTGCACAATACAGCTTCATCAATTGCTTTGACGGACGTTTTTTCCGATACCCACGTTCTCTGGTCAGGATCACCACTCTTTTATGATATCCCTGACGCAGCGCTTCTTCGTAGGCAACCGGATCGCTCAACCCACCGTCCAGATATTCCTTCCCGTCCAGTTTTACCGGCGGATTCACCAGTGGCAACGAGCTCGAGGCAGATGCCGAAAGTTCGATCTCCCGATGTCCTTTCTTTTCCAGATATTCTGCCTGACAGGTTTGGATATTCGTTGCTACCGCTACGTAGCGCGTATTGCTTTGTTCAAAAGTTTCCCAGTCAAACGGGTCGTCTTTGGAAATATAATGGAAGAGGTAATCAAAGTTAAACAGACCTTTTCCGCGTAACATATTGCTGATCCCGATATAGTCTTTATCATGGAGGTAACGCACGTTCACATTCTTGGTCCTGCCTACCTGCTTACTGATATAGTTCATCGCACAAAGGGAGCCGGCAGATACCCCGTTCACATAGGGAAATTCAATTCCGTTCTCGATCAGCACGTCTAAAACGCCTGCCGTAAAGAGACTTCTAAGGGATCCGCCCTGCAATACGAGCGCGCTGTCTTCGTTTCTCATACGTCGTCCTTTCTAAGGCTTTTATGCGTGAAAATTCTCCGCAAATGCCATTACAAGTTTCGCACAATGCTCTGCCGCCTTCTTTTCAAATGACGGGTAATCTTCGTGAGCGGAATCATCCGCTTTATCCGAGATCGCACGAAGTACCAGATACGGCAGGTGATTTAAATAGGCTGCCTGCGCAATGGATGCACCTTCCATCTCGGCGCAGTCTCCCTGAAATACACTGATCAGCTGATCTTTTTTCTCTGCCCCGGAAATAAACGCATCACCACTGACGACACGGCCTTCCACAACCGCAATGTCCGGATTGACTCTCTTGCACTGCTCCACCGCTACTTTGCGCATTGCCTCATCTGCGGCAAACGACAGTACCGGGATTCCCGGGATCTGTCCCGGCGTATAACCGAGTGCTGTCACATCCATGTCATGCTGGATTGCATCAACGGATACCAGAATATCTCCGATATCGAGTTTGGCATTCAAAGAGCCTGCAACACCTGTGTTGATCACATGCGTTACCTCAAACAGATCCGCCAGGATCTGCACGCACATCGCTGCGCTGACTTTTCCGACGCCGCACATCACGACGACCACATCCGCACCGCACAGGGTTCCTTCGCAGAAATCCATGCCTGCCTTGGTCACCGTCTTTTTGATCGACATCTTTTCCTTTAATGTCGATACTTCAATTTCCATTGCTCCGATAATTCCGATCTTCATATCCATCTTCCTTTTCTGCTTATTCCGGATAGATCAGATGCTTCTGATCGATCCCGTAGAGTGTGTTGTCCAAATACCGCTTTGCCAGATATTTAGCCATGTTCAGATTCATATCCAGGTAGTTGCCGCAGTCCCTCGCGGATGCCCCCGGCACCTCGCCTTCAAAGTCTCTCATAAACTCGTACATTCTGGTCACCAGATCAACGACGTCCTTAGACTCATAGTCTCCTGCCAGCACCATGTAGAATCCGGTTCTGCAGCCCATCGGGCCAAAGTAAACGGTTTTGTCCGCAAATTCCGGATCATTTCTCAGAAACGTTGCGCCCAAATGCTCCATGGTATGTACTTCCGCGGTGTTCATGACCGGCTCCTTATTCGGCGCCGTCATACGCAGATCAAATGTTGTGATCGTGCTGTTTTCCAGATGATCTTTGCGGGATACATAGATTCCCGGCTCCAGCACCAGATGATTAATGGTAAAACTTGCGATTTTTTTCATATATCCTCCAATCTTTTCCTTATCCTATCATACTTATCTGCGATCCGCACCCGGCGGTGGCATCTCTCTCTTCCTGCCGTTCCTATAGTACATCCGGCAGCGCGATAAAGAGGCTCACCGATCTTGCCTGCGCGATAAAACTGCTTTCCGGATGCAACACTTTTCCGCAGATGGCATCGTCACAGGTCGTGATCAGATCCTCCCAGTGGAAGTCTCTCGGCGGCTCGGGCAGCTGAATGCGGATATTTTCCCAATAGCTGTTTAAGCCTACATACAGAATATCATCTTCATCCGTCTGCGGATCCAGTCCGGCAAACATCACGCCCAGGTAATGATCGTAACTTTCCATCTGCGACTTCCACGGGCTCACGCCGTGAAGACTGACCGATGGCAGGCCGCACAGTGCCGGTGGCAGAATCTTGCGCAGTGCCGGGTGCGAGCGGCGGATGCGGATCATCTGTTTAAAGAAGCGATACACATCCGCATGCTTTTTCAGGTTTTTCCAATCCAGCCACGAGATCCGGTTGTCCTGACAATACGGGTTGTTGTTGCCATACTGCGTATTACAGAATTCATCACCGGCCAGAAACATTGCCGCGCCGCGGCTTGATAAGAGCGCCGCACAGGCATTCTTGATCATCCGCATGCGAAGACGCACAACTTCCGGATTCTCGCTCTCGCCCTCTTCTCCGCAATTCCAGCTGTAATTATCGTTGGATCCGTCGCTCCCGCCCCAGCCATTGGCTTCGTTATGTTTTTCATTATAGGCATACAGATCGTACAGCGTAAAACCGTCATGGCACGTGATAAAGTTGATCGTTGCATTACGCCGGTTGCTCTGCGAATACAGATCCGGAGAGCCCATCATACGCAATGCGACCGCCTGTGCCAGACCCTCATCACCTTTTAAGAACCTGCGCAGATCGTCGCGATATCTCCCGTTCCATTCCGCCCAGCGATCATTCCAGGACGGAAACGAGCCTACCTGATACAGGCCGCCTGCATCCCACGCCTCGGCGATCAATTTGATGTTGCCCAGGATCGGATCATACGCAAGACTTTGCAACAGCGGCGGTGAACTCATGGGCGAGCCGTCTTCGTTACGCCCCAGGATTGATGCCAGATCGAAACGGAAGCCATCGACACGATAGGTGATGACCCAGTATCTGAGGCACTCCAGGATCAGCTGCTGTACGATCGGATTATTGCAGTTTAAGGTATTGCCGCAGCCGCTGAAGTTATAGTAAAACCCTTGCGGTGTCAGCAGGTAATAGATGTTGTTGTCAAACCCTTTAAAGGAAATGTACTTCCCTTGTTCATTTCCTTCCGCCGTGTGATTAAAGACCACATCCAGGATGACTTCGATCCCGTTTTCATTCAGTTCTTTGACCAGTTCCTTGAATTCGTTGCCCTCCCGGTTGAATTCTCTGGCTGCGGTATAGCTGGAGTTCGGCGAGAAAAAACTGACCGTGTTATAGCCCCAGTAGTTATAAAGCGTATGCCCGTTATAGTCTCTTGCATCAAGCATCTCATCAAATTCAAAGATCGGCATAAGTTCCACGGCATTGACGCCCAGATCCAGCAGATACGGGATCTTTTCCCGCAGTCCCTCAAAGGTCCCCGGAAAGGTAACTTTGGAGGATGGATCCTTGGTAAAACCGCGCACATGCAGCTCATAAATGATCAGATCATCGAGTTTTAACAAGGGCTGCTTAAAGTCTTTCCAGTCAAAGTCATCCTTGACCACTCTGGCCCGGTAAAAATCACCCGGCAGGTTCTTTTCACCCCAATTGCGCTGTCCTGCAACCGCCTTGGCATACGGGTCCAATAAAATTTTAGACTTATCAAAGATCAGTCCCCGCTCCGGAAGATACGGTCCATCGACGCGGTAGGCATACTCCAGATCATAGATGCTTAAATTAAAGACGATCATCGAATAGACATGCCCGATCTTGTAGTGCTCCGGAAACGGCAGTTCCGCAAACGGTACATCTTCTCCGCGGTGAAACAGGAGTAATGTGATCTCCGATGCTCTGGACGACTGTACCGTGAAGTTCACACCACCGGGAATCGCGGTCGCACCGTTGATATTATAAAAGCCCGGACGCACCTCAAAGTCTCCGATCTTATCGAGCGGAACCAGGTGGAATTTCTGTACGTTCGGCGGCAGCTGCGATGCCGTTGATTTCGCCATCAATGCCCGCTCTGCCATTTCGATCTGTTTTTCGTCCAGATCCAGTTCCACATCCTGGGTCAGTGGATCAACTACTTTCTTTCTTGCCATGATTTTCCCCTCATAACTTATCCAAGCAGTTCCAACAATGCTTCTTTGTTCAGTGCCGTACCGGAAAGATTCTCACCTCCGAGGACCTCCTCCGCCAGGGCCTGTTTTTTACGTTGCATCTCCACAATTTTTTCTTCGATCGTATCTTTTGCGATCAGCTGATATACGGTCACGACATGTCGCTGACCGATCCGGTGCGTTCGATCCGTCGCCTGATTCTGCGCCGCGATATTCCACCATGGATCAAAGTGGATCACGATATCCGCTGCGGTCAGATTCAGTCCCGTACCGCCTGCCTTCAGCGAGATGAAAAAGACATCCTTTTCTCCCTGCTGGAAAGCCTGCACCATCTCCATCCGTTTTTCTTTCGGCGTATCTCCCGTCAGCAGGAAATACCCGATCTGCTCGGCACTTGCTTCTTTGATCAAAATATCCAGCATCGACGCAAACTGGCTGAAGATCAGCACTTTGTGTCCGCCATCGATGGCCCCGCGAAGCAGTTGCATACAAACTGCCACTTTGGCAGCCTCTTCGCGAAATTCCTCATAGACCAGACTCGGTGTACAGCAGATTTCCCGTAAGTGCGTCAGTTCCGAAAGGATCTGGATCTTCTGCTCTCTGACATCTTCTTCACTTTGCGATTTTAACGATGTGAGCATCGCTGCCGCCCTTGCCTGATAAAGCCGTCGCTGTTCGCCCTCCAAATTGGCGTAGACGATCTCTTCCATCTTCTCCGGCAGATCTTTTAAGACATCTTTTTTGAGCCTGCGAAGTACAAACGGCGAGATCAGGCGGTGCAGTCTTGCAAGCGCCTGTTCATCCTCCATCTCCACGATCGGCACTTCAAGTTCGTCGCGAAATACCTGATAGCGGAACAAAAAGCCGGGCATCAGATAATCAAAAATGCTCCACAGCTCACTTAATCGGTTTTCGATCGGTGTTCCGGTCAGCGCAAAGCGCGTGCCGGCACGGATCCCTTTGACCGCCTTGGCTGCCTGCGTCGCCTGGTTTTTGATAAACTGCGCTTCATCAATAACCTCGCAGAAAAAATCCAGCTCTTCATAAAGCTGAATATCCCGCTTTAACAGATCGTAAGATGTGATCAGGATCTCATCTTCCGCAGCTTCTTTGATGCGCCCGCTCCGCTCTGCCACGCTCCCCACGATCAGGCGCGTTTTCAGATTCGGTGCAAAATGTGCGATCTCCTGCTCCCAGTTATAGATGAGCGATGCCGGACAAACGATCAGGCTTCGGTGATTGGCGGTTTCTTTTTCAAATTCTGCCTGCAAAAATGTGATGACCTGCAAGGTTTTGCCTAGTCCCATATCATCTGCCAGAATCCCGCCAAAACCGTTGTGATGCAACATCTCGAGCCACCTGAATCCGGTTTTCTGATAATCCCGCAAGGTCTTTTTCAAACTCTGCGGAATCTCATACTCACTCTCTTCCACGGATTTCATATTGCGGATCAGCGCACGAAATCCGGCATCTCTGGTAAAGTCTGAAATGCCTTCTTCTTTACGCATTCCATCCAGATACAAGGCACGATAGCGCGGAAGTAAGATCCCGCCCTGCTTCAGATCCTGCGCGCGAACGCCAATGTCATCGAGCATCCCGATCAGCTTTCCGGTCTGCTCTTCCTCCATCCGAAGGAAGGCGCCGCTCTTTAAGCGGTAAAATTTCTTTTTCCGCTGGTAGCGCTGCAGGATTTCTTTGATCTCATCCTGTGTCAGATCTTCCGAACCAAGCTGCAGTTCCAACAGATTCCCGCTGATGCTGACACCGGCCTGAAACCGCGGCGTACTGAGCACCTGCACCCGTTTTAGGGCATCGGATATATAGATCTCTCCGAGCTGAGAAAGTTCGTCCATTCCGGTGGTGAGAAATTCGTAAAGTTCCTCATCATCATAGGCAGACAGCGCAAGTTTCCGATGCTCATCGACCCCCGGAAAGAACTGCGCCAAAAATGTTTTGGCCTCTGTCTCTTCCTCCGGATCGCGGTTTTTCATCAGGCTGTCTCCCTCATAGAGGTTACACTTTTCTTCGCCGTATACCGCCATCGCCCGACAGGTTAGGACATTCTGGTCCTCCAGATCGATGTAGAGTTCAAATGATACTTCCGGCGGCAGATAGTCTTCTGCACGGAAATTGTCTTCTTCCACCACATATAATTCCCGCAGGCTCGGCAGCATATCGCGGCAAAGCAGCGGCAGCTCTTCTTTGGAAACAAACACGCCCGCAGCTCCCTGCGCATTCAGATATTGATGGAGTTTTCGAAGCGGCATCGACTCCTCGATCGGGAAACGGTAGATCGAACCAGCTCGAAACAGATAGTAATATTTCAGTCCCACATACAGCGGATAATTGAGCGTACGCAAAATAGCGCCATGCTGCTTCCCGACCAGATACAGCTTACAGAGAGGCCGCTTTTGCTCGATGATATAATGCACCGGCACATCCTCGGACAAGCCGAGCACCTCGATCCCGCGCTCGAGACAAAGCTCCATAAATTCATCCAGCTGCTTTCCGCGCAGCGTGATCTCTTTTCCGAGCTCTTTGGCGTTCCGGTAATACCCCTGAAAGAGATTGCCGCGCTCTGCATCGTCTTTTTCCGCTTTGCACTGCAGCAAAAACTGCACCATCTTGCGGCTTTGTTCTTCAAATGCCGAGAGCTGGTGTGTAAACGCCAGGTTCTTGCCATAGCGTTTATATACCGCACCTTCCACGTTGGTGCAAAACTCTGTCAGGTTTGATAAGACGTAGGGTTTGTCCTGTCCGATCTTAAACGTCACACTCAGCTCTTCCGGAGAATAGGTCGTGATTGTCGGATATAGTCTGACCTTTCCGCGAATTCCCTTTTCCAGGTAATAGCGCTGCTTTTTCTTGCCGTTCTGCAGCAGGATCTGATAGAGCGTCGGATCGGTCGGATGCGGGTTTTTGCGCTTTTCCGGCTGTGGACGGGCAAAAATGCTCTCTTCCATCAGGCGTTTTTGCACGGTTCTGACCTCTTCTCTGGTCTCAACCACCGAACCGTCACTGACACTGGTCCACTCCCGTCTCGATGGCGGATTCTCTTTGGCCAGCTGCCGCTCTTTTTCAAGCCGCTGTTGCTCTTTTTGCTGATTCAGTACCTTCGGATCGATCCCTTTGGGGATATCCACAGAGATCTTCTCTACAGGATTGGCTTTTCGCTTTGCGATCATCTGCTGCACATGTGCATAACGGAGCATCGCTGCCACGATGTGCTTGCAGATTTCGTGATTTTCCTGAAAAACACCACAGCTGCAGCTTGCGGACAACAAGCGTTCATCGCTCTTTGCAAATGTGGCCCTTACCTGCATAATGCGCCCGCTGTTGCCAATAACACGGGCCTGAAAGCCACTCTCTTCTTCCGTCTCATCCATGATCTGCATATCCTGCACATTTCCGAGATCGTAGAGCATTTTCCCTCTGGAAAAAATTCGTTCAGTTGTCATCTGCGAAATATCCTGCTCACGCATCCTTGTTATCCTACGATCTGTCTGACCGGTGTTCCTTTCAGGAACCCATCGATATTTTCATACACCTGCTGCGCACAGCGCTCTCTGGCCTCAATGCTTGCCCAGGCAAGATGCGGTGTGATGACCAGGCGGCTGCTGTCTTTAAACTGATGTAACGGATCCTCCGGCCGGATGGGTTCTTTTTCCAACACATCCAACCCCGCACCCAGGATCTTTCCCTGTACCAGTGCGTCATAAAGTGCCTTGGAATCTACCACCGGACCGCGTGCGACATTGACCAGTACGGCGCTCTCTTTCATCAGATCAAAGGCTTTTTCATTGATCAGGTGTCTCGTCCGATCCGTCAGCGGACAGTGGAGTGAGATCACATCCGACTGCCTGCACAATGTTTCAAAATCCACCTGCGGATAGTCTCCCTTCGCCGCCTTTCCGGAGGTGGAATAGGTGATCACGTTGCAACCGAACGCTGTCGCAATCTGCGCTACCTTCCGGCCGATATGGCCCATGCCGGCGATGCCCCAGGTCTTTCCTTCCAGGTCATGGAACGCGACATCAAAATTGGAAAATCTGCTTTGCGCTTCATATGCGCCGTCTTTGACATAATGGTCATAATGATGCAGATGTTCCATGACATACAGCGCCAGAGCGAACGTGTGCTGCGCGACCGCTGCCGTTGCATAGTCCTGCACGTTGCTGAAGACGATATTTCTGCTGTTTAGATAAGAAATATCAATGTTGTCATATCCGGTGGCAAATCCGGTGATCATCTGCACTTTCGTTGCCTCTTTCAAAGAGCGCTCGTTCATCGGAGACTTATTGCCGATGATGATCGTGGCATCTTTGACACGTTCTGCGACTTCCTCTTCCGTTACGGTATTATCATAAACAACGACTTCTCCGAAGTCCCGATATCGATCGATCTCAACATCTCTCCCCACACTGTCTCTCTCAAGTACTACGATCTTTTGATTCATCTTCTGATCTCACCGGATTCTCCGGCCCTTTCTGTTGGTATCGTTCGGAATTGTTATCTTTCAATTATAACACACCTGTCAGTTTGTCATTCTTAATTAATTATTAAGGAATCATTTAAATTCTGCGTAATTATCATCTTTCTATCTCTACTCATAAAAAGAGCGCACTCGATTTCTCGAATGCGCCCCTCTCAACTTACAGTCTTTTCTTTAATTCTGCAGCCTGTGCCTCATAACCCGGCTTTCCAAGCAGTGCGAACATGTTTTTCTTATAGCTTTCCACGCCCGGCTGGTTGAACGGATTAACGCCAAGCATATATCCGGATACACCGCAGGCAAACTCAAACATGTAGAAGAGTTCTCCTAAGTAGAATTCGCTGACTTCCGGAACCGTGATCATCAGGTTCGGCACCTGTCCGTCGGTATGTGCCAGGATCGTACCGTTCATGGCAGACTTATTGACAAAGTCTACGGTCTTTCCTGCCAGATAGTTTAATCCGTCCAGATCAACCTTTTCTTCACCGATGGTTAAGGTCTCACGGCTCTTCTCGATGTTCACAACGGTCTCAAACATGATCCTTGCGCCATCCTGAATGAACTGACCCATGGAATGCAGATCGGTTGTCAGATCAACGCTTGCCGGGAAAATGCCCTTCTGGTCCTTGCCTTCGGACTCTCCGTACAGCTGTTTCCACCACTCTGCGATATAGTGGAAGCTCGGCTCGTAATTTGCCAGGATTTCCACAGATTTGCCCTTACGAAGCAGGATATTCCGTACTGCTGCATACAAAAGCGCATCGTTCTTTTCAAATTCCGTATTCAGTGCTGCTTCTCTTCCGCTTGCGGCACCCTTCATCAGTTCATCGATATCCGCGCCGGATACTGCGATCGGCAACAGACCTACCGCGGTCAGTACGGAATAACGTCCGCCGACATCATCCGGAACAACAAAGGTTTCATATCCTTCTTCCGTTGCGAGATTCTTTAATGCGCCTCTTGCCTTATCGGTGGTCGCATAAATTCTCTTTGCCGCACCTTCTTTTCCGTATTTCTGTTCTGCCAGCTCTTTGAAGATTCTGAAGGCGATCGCCGGCTCCGTGGTCGTACCGGATTTGGAGATGATATTGATGGAGAAATCTCTGTCTCCGACAACATCCATCAGATCCTTTAAGTAGGTAGAGCTGATCGAATTGCCGCAGAAATAGATCTCCGGTGTCTTACGGACAGACTTATCTACAACATTGTAAAAACTGTGACGAAGAAATTCGATCGCCGCACGCGCTCCCAAATAGGATCCGCCAATACCGATCACGAGAAGTACTTCGGAATCAGCCTGAATCTTTGCTGCCGCTTTTTTAATTCTGTCAAATTCCTCTTTATCGTAATTTACCGGCAGGTCAATCCAGCCAAGGAAATCATTTCCTGCACCTGTCTTGCTAACCAGCTCCTCTTTTGCCGCAAGTACGCTCTTTTTGATATTTTCAAGTTCGTGATCTGCGACAAAGCAGGAAGCCTTGCCATAATCAAATGATACTTTTGCCATAATTTCTTCTCCGTTTCTTTGAGAAAGTTACTTTTTTAACGACATTAGTTTAGCAGAGTAGACCGCTGTTTTCAATACTCGAGGGCTGGCAAGAGACTTAGAAGTCTGCTATAATTGCTTCGAATTCAGATTTGCGGAGGTTTTTATGCATTATTCGCCGAAAGGTGTCTGTTCTTCAGGCATTGATTTTGAAATTCAGGATCATAAGGTTTGTAATGTCCGTTTTACCGGCGGATGCTCCGGCAATACGCAGGGCGTTGCCGCACTGGTTGACGGTATGGATGTTTCGGATGCCATTTCCAGACTGCGCGGAATCAAATGCGGCTTTAAATCCACCTCCTGTCCGGATCAATTAGCACGTGCTTTACAGGAGGCGGTTACCAATGTCTAAAAGAATCGTACTCACCGGCGGTGGAACTGCCGGCCATGTAACACCAAATATCGCTCTGTTTCCGCATCTTCAGGCAGAAGGCTTTGAGATTTCTTATATCGGTTCCTATGAAGGTATCGAGAAACGGCTTCTCGCAGACTTTCCGTTTGTTGATTATCACGGCATTTCTACCGGAAAGCTTCGTCGTTACTTTGACCCGAAGAATTTTTCCGATCCGTTTCGTGTATTAAAGGGCTTTGCCGAAGCCCATAAAATTTTAAAGGAGCTCTCACCGGATGTCATTTTTTCCAAGGGCGGGTATGTTTCCGTCCCGGTTATCCGTGCAGCAGCATTCTTACACATTCCCTGTATCATTCATGAGTCCGATATGACACCGGGCCTTGCCAATAAGCTCTGTATTCCGGTCGCAGATAAGATTTGCTGCAACTTTCCGGAAACGATGGCACTTTTACCGGAGGAAAAAGCTGTGCTGACCGGATCTCCGATCCGCGAAGAGCTTGCCCGCGGTGATCGCAAGGCCGGATTAAAACTCTGCGGTTTCGAGGACAATAAGCCTGTCCTGATGGTCATCGGTGGCTCCCTCGGTGCCGGCAGCGTCAATGACCTGGTGCGGGAAGCACTGCCAAAACTGCTGACCGATTTTCAGGTTGTTCACATCTGCGGTGCCGAAAAAGTGGATAATCTCCTGTTAAATACGCCGGGCTATAAGCAATTCGAGTATGTCAAAGCCGAGCTCAAAGATATCTTTGCCATGGCAGATGTTGTGATCAGCCGTGCCGGTGCCAACGCGATCTGCGAAATCCTGGCATTAAAGAAGCCAAATCTCCTGATCCCATTGCCTGCATCCAAAAGCCGCGGCGACCAGATCTTAAATGCCCGCTCCTTTGAAGCACAGGGATACAGCATCGTTCTCGACGAAGATCAGCCGGACTACTCCGCCGATCTGCTCGTTGATAAAGTACAGGAACTCTACTTTATGAGACAAACCTACATCGATGCCATGAAAGAATCCCAGCAGGGAAATTCCATCGGTACCATCATGAAGCTCATTCGGGATGCTGTCTCTAAAGAATCCTGATCAAGAAGACCTGAAAAAGCCCCGCTTTCGTTTGTTCGATCTGCATGGATCGTCCTTACGAAGGCGGGGGCTTTTTTTGCTATTTTTTACTGTTCATTTTTCTGTTATAGCGCACTTGCACTGATCTGTCCGTCCGTACCAAGTTTGATCAAATATCTCGTCGTATGGTAAGACGTTTCTTTGGTCACTACTTTCTGGATCTTCTGCGTCTCTCCCGGAAGTGTCTCTGCTGCCGTTGTCTCCTGTACGCTTTCCGTTTCTGCTACGCTCTCGCTTTCTCTAGCTGCTGTCTCGCTCTCACTTGCCGCACCGCTCTCCATCACCGGATCGTTTCCGGATACGCTGCCAGTCGTGCCCGTTACAGCTGCCGTGCTCTCCCCGGTCGTTGCCACAGTTTTACTTTCTATCGTCTGGGAAATTGAAGGTGTTGTCTGCGTCACATCTGTTGTACTTACACTACTTGCAGTACTTTCCGCACTTTCACTACTCTTGGTACTTTCGCTACTCTTGGCACTTTCGCTACTCTTGGCACTTTCGTTACTTGTGCTGCTTTCGTTGCTCGCACTGCTTTCGTTGTTTGTGCTGCTTTCGTTGCTTGTGCTGCTTTCGTTGCTTGTGCTGCTTTCGTTGTTTGTGCTGCTTTCGTTGCTGTCGCTGCTCTCCTTAGTTTCGCTACTCTCGTTTTCAGCCGAAGTTTCCAGTGTTTCCGTAGATTCCGATGTTTCTGTTTCTACCGTTTCCTCCGTCACTGTTTCCTCGGTTTGTGCTGTCGATTCGGCGATACTTTCTTCCGTGATTTCAACGCTTTCCTCCAGAACCTGATCATAAAGTACGACTTCGACATCCATCACGCCATCTCCGTCGCTGTCCATGATCTTCAATTCCGGAAGTTTTCCATCCGCCACCATATACGTCCAGTCGTAATACTGCAAATGCTCACCGATTCGCATGATCACGCCGACAAATCCGCCGGTCTCGTGATATCCGTATAACGCCACATAAGTACTTGCCGTCAGATCATTTGGATCGATCCGGTCGGTTCTTGCTTCTGCCAGCAGGATGGTTTTCAATTGCGCTGCACCCGCTTCATACTGATGATCCCAAACCGGACAATATACTTCCGTGATCTGATCCAGATCTTCCAGGGTCACCGAATCCGCCCAACTTTGGACTTCCTGCTCAGCAACTTCAACCACTTCACTTTCCTGTACGACCTGCGCCACCTGTTCCGTCTTTGTCGTCTGCAATGCTGCCGGCACCGTTGCCTTTGCTTCTGCAAAAATCGTTGCGCCTTCTTCATCGTTTTCCAACTGTGTTGAATAATCGCGGACCGCCACGGTCGCTGCCACAGTACGGATTCCGGGGATTTGCATCGCCGTCTTTGCAAAGACATAGCTGGAATTGACGCCCACCGTAAATACGACGACTACTGCTGCTGCCACCGCGCCGATCGCTTTGATCAAACGGATTCTTTGAACCTGTTTTTTCTTCTTGCGGTCATACGCAATGGTCTTCTTGACCATAAACGATAATTCCTTTGGAATTTCGATCTGTTCGTATTCTCTTTTTTCCCACTCAAAGTTTCTCATTCTTGCACATTTTCCTCATTGTATTTCTTTAGATGCAATTTTCATTCGATAAGTTTATGCCGTTTTTGATTTTTTATTCTTTTTTTGGAATCTGTGCTTTCCTACGCTTCTTCCGCCAATTTCTGCTCTTTTTCCCGTGCTTTTTTGTATCTGGTCCGCAACGTATCATCCTCTGCTTCCAGCTCTTTGCCAAGTCTCTTACATGCCGCATAGAGTCTCGATTTTACGGTATTTAAATTGGTATTGGTAATTTCCGATACCTCTTTTAATGTTTTATCCTCAAAGAAGTGCAGCTGGATCACCACCTGCATTTCGGTCGGCAGATCTGCGATCTTTTCTTTGACTTCGATCTTTGGCTCATATGCCGGCTCCTCAAAACTGCCCTCCAAAAAATCATTGTCTGTTTCATCCCAGGCAATGTATTTTTTCTCCTTGCGCAGATACATGAGTGCCTCATTGATCAAAATTCGATAAAACCAGCTTGGCATTGCTTCTTTGACCTGAAGTTTCTCATAGTTCTCAAGTGCTTTACAGATCGCGTTCTGTACAACATCCAATGCAGCCTCCCTGCTCTTTACGTAATAATAGGCTGCTCGATAAAATTGATTTTGATTTTCGGTGATATGTTTTACGAGTTCTTCGTAAAGATTCGTCATTTGTACTTCCTCTTAATGTCGTTGTTCCCTAACAAATCTAACACGAATTTTGTGGACTGACAAATTTCCTCTTCGTTGCGATTCCTCTGTGGAGGTGCTATTCTCATATTATTAGATGATTTTTCTGTCTCGGAGGTTTGTATGGATTTACGAATCAAAGAAATTGAAGATATGTCGTTAAATGCCTGGCCGTCACATCAGATGGAACTGTATGATGGCTGGATTCTTCGATTTTCTTATTTTTATACACATCGTACCAACAGTGTTGAGCAGTTTGGGTCTTCCACCCTTCCCTGGAGTGTCAAGATTCCTTACTGTGAAAGCCGCTATGCGCGTTGGCACACCCCGACCATTTTTAAGATTTCTCCCCTTGTTTCCACAGATTTCGATTATATGCTGGAAAATCGTGGATATGAGATTCAACATACGACCAATGTCATGTATCTGGATCTTGCAGAAGCAAAGATCAATTATAAATTTTCGGATGTCACGGTGTTAGACTATGTATCCGATGAATGGATCCAAAGTTTATTTGCTTTGAAAAATACGACCGATCCTCATCATCTGCGCGTTGTTCCTTCCATGTATGCCGCGATTCCGAAGGATACCATTTGTGCATATATTGAAAAAGACGGACAGGTGATCGCTACCGGCCTTGGCGTGATCGATCGTTCTTATGTCGGTCTCTATGCAATTCATGTTCATGAAGATCATCGACATGAAGGATATGCCCGCCAAATTTGTACGGCAATTCTGACCGAAGCACGAAATCGCGGGTTAACGTCCTCTTATCTGCAGGTTGTTGAAGGAAACGGTGATGCACGTAAACTTTATGAAGCGATCGGTTATCAGTTTTTATATCAGTACTGGTTCCGTGTCCGCCCTTGATCAGTCTTTGCTTATGCATTCATCCGGTGATCGATTATTTCAAATACCTACATCAAAATAAAGCGGCGAACGTTTTCGTTCGCCGCTTTTCTGAACTATCCGACTTATTCGTCGTCTTCTTCCTCTTCTTTCGGAAGATTTAATTCTTCCTCTTCCTCATCCTCTTCAATGATGTTATTTGCTTCCGCATCCTCGATGTTGTCATATTCCTGAGTTCCATCGCTGATCTTTTCACGTACTTTTGCAATACTTACAACGGATACGCCCTGATCTACGGAAATCATCTTTACTCCGGATGTAATTCTTCCAAGTACGGAAATCTCTTCCATACGGAGCTGAATGATAATGCCTTCACTGGTGATCATCATGATCTCGTTTTCATCATTTACGGCCTTCATTGCTACAACATTTCCGGTCTTTTCGGTAATCTTATAGCACTTTACGCCCTTACCGCCACGTTTCTGTACGGTAAATTCTTCCAGATATGTTCTCTTTCCGAGACCTTTCTCTGAAACGATGAGGAGTGAATCTCCCTGGGTATTTAACTGCATACCAATGATTTCATCAGTATCTGCCAGGTTCATACCAATGACACCCATAGAATTTCTTCCGGTATTTCTGACATCGGTTTCCTTAAAGCGGATACACATACCAAACTTCGTTACCAGGAAGATTTCGCTTTCCGCTGTCGTCGTCTTTACTTCGATCAGCTCATCTTCGTCGCGAAGGTTAATCGCGATCAATCCGTTCTTGCGAATATTTTCATATTCTGTGATCGGTGTCTTTTTGATGATTCCGCGCTTGGTTACCATGAAGAGATTCTTTTCTTCATCATATCCGCGGATTGGGATCATCGCCGTGATTTTCTCTCCCGGTGCCATCTGTAACAGATTGATGATGGCCGTTCCTCTGGAGGTTCTTCCGACTTCCGGAATTTCGTATGCCTTCATACGGTATACGCGACCGGTATTGGTAAAGAACATCAGATAATGATGTGTTGTGGTCATTAAGAGATCTTCAATGTAATCATTTTCAATCGTCGTAATGCCCTTAATACCCTTACCGCCACGGTTCTGTGCCTTAAAATTATCTACGGTCATTCGCTTGATATAACCCATTCCCGTCAGAGCAATAACTGCATTTTCTCTCGGGATCAGGTCCTCGGTATTGATATCATATACGTCAATGCCGATCTTACTGCGTCTGTCATCACCGTATTTATCAGCGATCACCGTGATTTCTTCTTTGATGACACCAAGCAGAAGCTTTTCATCTGCCAGAATTGCTTTCCACTCGGCGATCTTTTTTAACAGTTCCGCATGCTCTGCCTCCAGCTTTTCTCTTTCCAAGCCGGTTAACGCACGCAGACGCATATCAACGATCGCCTGTGCCTGTGCTTCTGTCAGTGCAAAACGTTCCATCAAACCGGTTTTGGCTTCTGCGGTATTTGCACTTGCACGAATGATCTTGATGACTTCATCGATATGATCTAAGGCGATCAGTAAGCCCTGTAAAATATGGTCTCTTTCTTCTGCCTTATTTAAATCATATTTGGTTCTTCTGGTAACAACATCTTCCTGATGCTTTAAGTAATATTTCAGCATTTCCTGCAGATTCATTACTTTCGGCTCATTATCCACCAATGCGAGCATAATGATACCAAAAGAATCCTGCAATTGCGTATGCTTAAATAATTTATTGAGCATCACATTTGGATTCACATCTTTACGGAGTTCGATGACAACTCTCAAACCTTCACGGCTGGATTCATCTCGTAAATCTGTGATTCCATCGATCTTTTTATTTTTTACCAGCTCTGCGATCTTAAGTACCAGATTGGCTTTGTTTACCGCATACGGCAATTCCGTTACAACAATACGGCTCTTACCGTTTGCCATCGGCTCAATATCGGTAACCGCGCGAACACGCACTTTGCCTCGGCCTGTACGATATGCTTCTTCCGCACCTCTTGTACCTAAGATGATACCTCCGGTCGGAAAATCCGGTGCTTTGATGATTTCAAGCAGTTCATCGATATCGGTATCCCGATCTTCCTGAACACGATTATCGATGATCCGGTTTACGGCCGCAATCACTTCCCGCAGATTGTGCGGCGGAATATTCGTTGCCATACCTACGGCAATACCTGTCGTACCATTGACCAAAAGGTTCGGGTAACGACTCGGTAATACGGTAGGTTCTGACTCGGTATTATCAAAGTTAGGAATAAAGTCTACGGTATCTTTATTGATGTCCGCAAGCAGTTCCATGGAAATTTTGGAAAGACGCGCTTCGGTGTATCGCATCGCAGCAGCACCATCACCATCCATAGAACCGAAGTTTCCGTGACCGTCAACCAGGGTATATCTGAAATTCCAATCCTGTGCCATGTTTACCAAAGCACCGTAAATGGAACTATCACCATGCGGGTGATACTTACCCATCGTATCACCGACAATACGTGCACTCTTACGATGCGGTTTGTCGGGACCGTTGTTTAATTCGATCATGGAATACAGCACGCGGCGCTGAACCGGCTTTAATCCGTCTCTTACATCAGGTAATGCACGAGCGGCAATAACGCTCATCGCATAATCGATGTAGGAGTCTTCCATTTTTTTCTTAAGATCAACTTCCTCAATCTTGTCAAAGATTTGGTCGTCCATAGATTACCTCTTTTTTCGCTTAAATATCCAGGTTCTTTACAAATTTCGCATTCTCTTCGATGAACAATCTTCTCGGTTCCACCTTATCACCCATCAGAGTATTAAAGGTCACATCGATCTCGGATTCATTGTCTTCATCCATGTTGACACGAAGTAAAATACGTCTTTCCGGATCCATGGTTGTCTCCCAAAGCTGAGATGCGTCCATTTCTCCCAGTCCTTTATAACGCTGAATCTTATTGGTTTGGTCTCTTCCGACTTCATCCAAAATACTGTTCAGTTCATCATCACTGTAGGCATACCAAATCTTCTGATTTCTTTCCAGCTTATACAGTGGCGGTTTTGCCAGGTATACATGTCCCTGCTTGATCAGTTCCGGCATGAATCTGTAGATAAAGGTGAGCATCAATGTTGCAATATGTGCACCGTCGACATCGGCATCCGTCATGATAATGATCTTGTTATATCGAAGTTTGCTGATATCAAAATCTTCATGAATACCGGTTCCGAATGCGGTGATCATTGCTTTGATCTCTGCATTTGCATAAACTTTATCAAGTCTTGCTTTCTCTACATTTAAGATTTTACCGCGAAGCGGTAAAATTGCCTGCGTTGCACGACTTCTTGCGGTTTTTGCACTACCACCGGCGGAATCACCCTCTACGATATAGATTTCACAGTTTTTCGGATCTTTATCCGAGCAATCCGCTAATTTTCCGGGAAGTGCAGCACCTTCCAGTGCTGTTTTTCTTCTGGTCAGATCACGTGCCTTGCGAGCTGCTTCTCTGGCTCTCTGCGCAAGTACCGATTTTTCGCAGATCAGTTTTGCAACCGTCGGATTTTGCTCTAAATAAATTTCAAGTTTTTCGCTGACGATACTTTCTACCGCGCCTCTTGCCTCGGAATTACCAAGTTTCTGCTTGGTCTGTCCCTCAAACTGCGGATCCTCGATCTTAATGCTGACGATTGCAGTCAAACCTTCTCTGATATCATCTCCTGTCAGGTTCGGATCTGAATCTTTCAGGATTTTTGCACTGCGCGCATAATCATTAAAGGTCTTGGTTAACGCATTTCTAAAACCTACCAAATGCGTTCCGCCTTCCGGTGTATTGATGTTATTTACGAAACTGTAAACACTTTCATTGAAAGAATCATTATGCTGAAGTGCAACTTCCACATAAACGTTATTCTTCTTTCCTTCGAAGTACATGACATCTTCGTAAAGAGACTCTTTTGCTTTATTCAAGTATTGAACAAATTCCTTGACACCACCTTCATAGTGGAAGGTATTTGTTCTTTCCTGACCCTCACGCTGATCTGTTAAAACAATCTTTAAGCCCTTGGTTAAAAAAGCGGTTTCTCTTAATCTGGTCTTTAACGTATCGTAGTCATAAATGGTATCTTCAAAAATCGTTCCATCCGGCTGAAAGGTTACTTTCGTGCCGGTTTCATCCATCGGACAATCACCTACAACTTTTAACGGATAACATACATGGCCTCGTTCGTATCTCTGCTGATAAATTTTTCCTTCGGATTTGATCTGTACTTCCAGATAATCGGAAAGTGCATTTACAACAGAAGCACCTACACCGTGCAGACCACCGGATACCTTATATCCGCCACCGCCGAATTTACCGCCTGCATGCAGGATCGTAAATACCACTTCTACTGCGGGAATTCCCGCTTTGTGATTGATACCGACCGGAATACCGCGACCGTTATCAATCACCGTAATGGTATTGTCAGGATTGATAAATACCTGAATTTCCGTACAAAAACCGGCCAAAGCTTCATCTACGGAATTATCAACGATCTCATATACCAGATGATGCAAACCTCTTGAAGAGGTGCTACCGATATACATACCCGGTCTTTTTCTTACTGCTTCAAGACCTTCCAAAATTTGAATTTGATCGGCACCATAATTGTTGTTTTCTTCACTCATGGTTGTTTCCTTTCAGTTCAGTTGCTGATGACTCCGTTTGTTACCTGAAATACTTTATTGATTTCAAAGCGATTTCTAACAAACTCATCTAAGCCCGTACAGGTGATGATTGTTTGAATATCACCGATTTGATTGAGCAGGTAATTTTGACGATTACTGTCAAGTTCCGATAATACATCATCCAATAAAAGGATCGGTGTATCATGAATCGAATTTTTTACCAGTTCAATCTCCGATAGTTTCAAAGATAATGCTGCAGTTCGTTGTTGTCCCTGTGATCCGTATTTTCTGATATCGATATCATTTACCGTAAAAATAATATCGTCTCTGTGCGGACCCACGGTTGTCTGATGCAACATAATGTCTTTTTGATGTGTTTTTAACAGCTTTTCTTCCAGTTCATCGCTTGCCACATTTTTGTCATATCCGATGACCAGTTTTTCACGTCCGCCGGACAATTTATCATGAATTTCAGCAATGATTTCATTGAGCTGATCGATAAAGATGTTTCTTCTCTCAATGATCTTACTTCCATAAGAAGCAAGCTGCGAATCCCAGATTGGCAGGGTTTCTTTGAGAGACGGATTATCATACATCTCTTTCAGTAACTTATTTCTCTGCACTACAATTTTGTTGTAGTGATTTAAGTTATAAAGATAAAAAGAATCCAGCTGACACAATTCCACATTCAGAAATTGTCTTCGCTCCGCCGGTCCGTTCTTAATGATGTTAAGATCTTCCGGCGAGAAAAATACAACATTCAACAATCCCAATAAATCAGCAGCTTTTTTCACTTTCTGTTGATCAATTGCAATCGCCTTGTTTTTATTTTTACGAATTAAAATATCAATCTGTCTCGTGACATCTTCTTTAAACAATACAGATCTGATATGTGCCTCATCCTGACCAAAACGGATCATTTCCTGATCCTTGCTTCCTTTATGAGACTTTGTTGTTGCCATCATAAAGATTGCTTCCAGGATATTGGTTTTTCCTTGTGCATTATCGCCGTAGAAAATATTGGTTCCTTTGTCTAATTCGATTTCACAGGATTCATAATTTCTGAAATTTTGAAGTTGTAATGATTTTATAATCATTCAGTCGTAACCTCAAATTCTGAATTTTCAAAAGAAACGACATCACCGGCAACCAGCTTTTTTCCTCGCTGTGTCTCTGTTTGTCCGTTTACTTTAACCTGTCCGTCCTGAATGACAATCTTGGCATCCAATCCGCTTCCTACCAGCCCGGCCAATTTTAAAGCCTGCCCAAGTTTAATAAAATCATCTTTGATTTTGATTTGTTGCATAAGTTTACCTACAGATCAGGCAACGGTTGTAAAGTTTACAGGAAGAACCATGTAATTATAATTACCGTCGTTGTCTTTGATATAGCAAGGAGCCTTGGAATTTACGAGATAAATTGTAATGATCTCATCATCAATGGCTCTCAGTGCGTCAATTAAAAATTTCGGATTAAAACCGATCATCAGATCTTTTCCGTTCTTCTCGATCGTAATATTTTCATCCATACTACCAATGGTGGAATTGATCATCATTTCCAGGTTGTTATCCGTAATATTCATGATAACCGGTTTCTTATCACCTTCTTTGACCAAAAGAGTTGCACGATTAATACAATTTAACAGACTTTGTTTATTGATCTGTACTTTGGTCTCATAGTCGGAAGAGAGCATTTGATCGATTTTAAAATACTCACCTTCAATTAATCTTGAAACGACGATCGTATCATTGAAGTTAAACACAATGTGTTTATCCGTAAAGAAGATATCCACATCTTTATCCGTATCACCCGGTAAAATCTTGATCAGTTCATTCAACGTTTTTGCCGGTACGATCACTTTGTTGGAAGGATACGAATTTTTCATTGTGACATTACGAATAGCAATACGATGTCCGTCCAGTGCGATCACGGTTAAATGATCACCCTGTACATCGAAAAGCTCACCTGTCATTAATACGTTATTATCATTATCTGCTGTGCAGAACAGGGTTTGTCTGATGATTTCCTTTAACGTAAACTGTGACATCAGGATGGTATTCTGCTTTTCAATTACCGGAAGATAAGAAAAATCATCCCCTGCTTTTCCAATGATATTGAATTTTGAATTTTCACAGGTAATCGTTGTCATATAATTGGAATCTGTTTCGATCGTAATATCACTATCCGGCAGATTTCTTACAATATCCTGGAAAAATTTTGCATCCAGTGCAATGATTCCTTTTTCTGCGATTGTTCCTTCAACCGTTGTTTCAATACCAAGTTCTGTATCATTTGCAGTCAGTTTGATCTGATCTTCACTGGCATTGATCAGGATACATTGAAGAATTGTCATTGTTGTTTTGGAAGGTATTGCTTTGGAAACGATTTGAACACCATTAAAAAGAGATGATTTTGAACAGATGATTTTCATTTTTCGTTTGGTCCTTTCTTTTGTAATGCGTGCTGAATAAACGATATAAATAAATAGTAATCAGTAATACTTCGTATTAAGGGGTGTTGATATCGGGGATAACCTGTGTATGTCCCTTAGTTACAACATTTTTGATAAGGATAACTTTTGAATTTCACTATGGATAAATAAAAAGTTATTCAAAATTTTACACATTCTTTAGAATTCTAAAAATCTGTTTAGAATTCGCAGATCAATGTTATCAACTTAATTTTCCACACTGTGGAAGAATAAGTCTTTTCAAAGTGTGTATAAGGTGTTTCTTCCTATTATATATAGGTGATGTTTAAGAAGGAGAAATAATGTTCTGAATGACAGTAACTTTATTTCTTAATTCTTCATCTGTCTCCAGCTGTTCTCTGATCTTTTTGATTCCGTGAAGAATCGTTGTGTGATCCTTCTTATTTAATAACTTTGCAATTCCGACAGCAGTGGTATGTGTTACGGTACTGCATAAATACATGACTACCTGTCTTGGCTCTGAAAACTGTGCATCTCTTTTTTGAGATAGAATGTCTTTTGGTGTGACATTAAAGTGTTCTGCAACAATCTTTAAGATCAGTTCCTCATTGACATCTCTGGATCCGGAACTGGAAATGATATCTTTGAGTGCTTCTTCCGCATGTTCTAAGGTAATCTTTTCCAACGGAATATTGTTGATCTTGGAATAAGCGATGATCTTATTAAAAGCACCTTCCAATTCACGGATATTGGACTGAATATTATTGGCAATATATTCCAAAATCGAGTTATCAACTTTTTTATCCAGAGATTCCACATTTTTCTGAAGAATCGCAACTCTGGTTTCATAGTCCGGAACCTGAATATCTGCGATTAAGCCCCATTCGAATCTGGAACGATATCTCTCTTCCAAAGCCTGCATTTCTTTTGGAGGACGATCGGAAGATAAGATGATCTGTTTTCCTGCATCGTGTAATACATTGAATGTGTGGAAAAATTCTTCCTGCGTACTTTCCTTACCGATGATGAACTGTACATCATCGATCATAAGAACATCTACGGTTCTGTATTTTTCTCGAAGTTTGGTCATTGCAGCTGCATTACCGCTTCGAATGGATTCGATCACTTCGTTGGTAAACTGCTCACTGGTTACATAGAGCACTTTCATCGATGAGTTATTTTCTAAAATATAATGTCCGATGGAATGCATTAAGTGCGTTTTTCCAAGACCGGCTCCTCCGTAGATAAACAGAGGGTTATAAGCTTCGCCGGGACTTTCCGCAACAGCAAGAGCAGCAGAGTGTGCAAATTTATTATTGCTGCCGACAACGAATGTATCAAATTTGTATTTCGGATTTAAGTTCGCATTCTCGGACATGATGTTGTAGTGAGGAGTCGCTGCAATATTTTCCGGGGAATCCTGTGCAACATCTTTTTCCAATATAAAAGAAATCTCTACGGTCTCATCCAGCATTTCGGATATTGTTACCTGAAAATAACTTTTATATTTATTGGATATGTAGTTCAGCGCATGAGATTGATCGAGAGGAATAATAATGGTAACGATACCATTCTCGAACTTGTGAAATTTCAGCGGAAGAATCCAGGTCTTGTAGGAAATCTCGGATAACTCATATTCTTTTCTGATATTTTCTTTTACTGTAGTCCAATTTTCCTCGAGAAATTCCATAATTCTCCCTTCTAAAAAGGGCATAAATTCGACAATACCCTATCCATAACATAATAATATAAAGACATATTTTTTTCAAATTTTGTTTCTTTCCACAGACTTATCCACATTGTCAAAATGAAAAAGATATTTGATCACAAAATATTCATCGTTTAAACACATAATGTGGAAAAACCGTTTGTTACTTATCCTTTTATAAACACTGATGTTTTCTCGATTTTATCCACAATGATGGTTTTTAATGTGTATGTTTTTTACTTATCCACAACTTATCCACAAATTGTGGATTTCTTTTATGTTAAGTTAGTTATCCACATTTTCCAAATTGTGGATAAGTGGATAACTCATCAGATTCAGGTATAACTACAAAATATTGTTGTTATTTCCTCGATTATCCACAAGGTATTGATTCTAAAAAAATGCCGATTTTATGCGGTTTTTTTCTATTTTTTACAGGATGCTCACTTGACTTAATTTCCTTTTATATGTATAATTTTGAAGATATTTTCCACATTACGATTTTGAAAGTATTGCCTTATTTAGATATCCGATGAAAATTCATTTGTTGCTTCCTATTCGGCAACAGAATTCGAAAAGATTGTTGAATGTAAGGTTTGCAAAGGAGGTGTATTGAGTTATGAAGATGACTTTTCAGCCAAAGAAGCGCCAGAGATCTAAGGTGCATGGTTTTAGAGCAAGAATGAGTACTCCGGGAGGAAGAAAAGTTTTAGCAGCCAGAAGAGCAAAAGGAAGAAAGAAATTATCTGCATAAGGTTATTTCATAGGCCGCATTATTATAATGTGGCCTATTTTCTTATGTCTAAATCATATGGAATTTTCAACGTCATTAAAAAAGAATAGTGATTTTCAGGTCGTTTATAGACAAGGAAAAAGCAAGGGAAATCGTTTCCTGATCATGTATGTTGTGGAAAATCATCTGGATATAAACCGACTTGGAATTTCTGTCAGTAAAAAAGTAGGGAACAGTGTTGTTCGTCATCACTTTTGCAGACTGGTCAGAGAATCTTACCGACTACACGAAAAGGTATTTAATAGTGGTTTAGATATCGTAGTCGTTGCCAAAAAAAGTGCAGCCGATGCTTCTTACGCGGACATCGAAAGTGCACTGTTGCATCTAGCGAAGCTTCATGACATTTTGTTATGAGGAATTTTGAGTATGATGAAGAAATTATTAATTTGGCTTATTCAAGTTTATAGAAAATATATTTCACCAATGAAAACAACCAAATGTCCTTATACGCCGACCTGTTCCGAGTACGGACTTGAGGCGATTGAAAAATACGGGGCATTCAAAGGAGGATTGCTTGCGGCATGGAGAGTTTTGCGCTGTAATCCGTTTTCAAAAGGTGGGTATGATCCGGTTCCTTAAAAAGACTAGCAAAGGAGTTTGACATGTTATTAACCAAAAGCTCAACCTTCATTATCGGATGGGTATCCAGCATTTTAGGCTATCTGATGGAAGGCATCTTTTTTGTATTGGATAAGATCGGTCTTCCGTATATCGGTCTGGCCATCATTTTCTTTACTCTAGTTATTTATCTGTTGTTAAGTCCGTTGACGTATCGCCAGCAGAAGTTCTCCAAACTTCAGGCGAAAATGGCACCGGAACTGAATGCCATCAATGAAAAGTACAAAGGAAAAAACGATAATGATTCCATGATGGCAAGAAACACAGAAACGCAGGCTGTTTATGCCAAGTATGGTGTTTCACCGACCGGCAGCTGTCTTCAATTGCTGATCCAGTTACCGATCCTTTGGTCTTTGTATCATGTAATTTATTCTTTGCCGGCTTATGTAAGTCAGATCAAAGATGCATTTTTCCCGCTGGTAGATCGTTTGATCGAGCAGGCAGGAAGTGCGGAATTTATTCAGAATTTTACCAATGCCGCACAGTTTACAAAGCAGTTTAGTAATGAAAGCTTTACCTCCGGTGTTACGGAGTATGTTCAGAATACCTATATTGATGTGTTAAATCGTGCCAGCACAACAGACTGGCAGAGTCTGATCACACAGTATCCGTCTCTGGCAGATGATGTAAATCATTCTCTTGATTTATTACATAAGTATAATTATTTCTTCGGATTAAATATCAGTGATTCTCCTTGGTATACCATTCAGAATGCATTTGCCGAGAAAAATTATCTGATCATTTTTGCGGCAGTGATGATCCCTGTGTTATCTGCTTTATCTCAGTGGTTTAACACCAAATTGATCCCGCAGGCTGCAAGCAACGGTAATTCCCAGGCCGATCAGATGGCGCAGCAGATGAAGACCATGAATACGATCATGCCGTTGATTTCCGCATGGTTTACGTTCACACTTCCTGCAGGTATGGGTATCTACTGGATCGCAAGTGCTGTTATTCGTAGTATTCTCCAGATCATCATGAATAAGCGGATCGATAAGATGGATTTTGATGCGCTGATCGAAAAGAATAAGGAGAAAGCAGCAGCAAAGATGGAAAAAGCCGGTGTGACAAATGCACGTCTTCGTGAGTATGCAAATGTAAACACCAAGAAAATCTCTTCCAGAGGTACGGTTTCTTCCGAAACCTCGGTAGATAACGAGGAGAAGATTCAAAAGGCTTATGAATTCTTCAAAGAAAATGCGCCTGAAGGAAGTATCGCGTCCAAGATTAATATGGTTCGTGAGTATAACGAAGAAAATTAACTGTTGTCGTTGATATTGAATAATAGATGAGGTGAGTTATGAATTTCGAATTATTTTCTGCTAAAACTGTAAATGATTGTATTACAGAAGCTTGCCAGCAGTTTTCAGTGACAAGTGATAAATTGGAGTATGAAGTGATCGAAGAAGGTTCCAACGGATTTTTGGGAATCGGTTCCAAGCAGGCAGTGATCAGAGCCAGAGTAAAGAGAGAAGAAAAGGCAGAGCCGGTTAAAGAAGTTAAGGCTGAGAAGAAAGAAGAAGCTGTTTCTTCCGAAAGCAAGTCCAAGGTAAGACCTTCTACGTTACCTGCAGAAGAAATCGAGACCAAAGCAAAAGAGTTTTTACACTCTGTATTTGTTGCTATGAATATGGCTGTTGTGATCGAAACTTCTTATGATGCGCAAGAGAGTACTCTGAATGTTGATTTAAGCGGTGAGGATATGGGCGTTTTGATCGGCAAGAGAGGACAGACCCTGGATTCTTTACAGTATTTGGTTTCTCTGGTTGTGAATACCAGGAAAGACGAGTATATTCGTGTTAAGGTAGATACTGAAAATTATCGTCAGAGAAGAAAAGAAACCCTTGAGAATCTTGCAAAGAACATCGCATATAAGGTAAAGAGAACCAAGAGAGCGGTTTCTCTTGAAGCAATGAATCCTTATGAACGTAGAATCATTCATTCTGCACTTCAGAACGATAAATATGTAACGACACATAGTGAAGGTGAAGAACCGTATCGTCATGTTGTTGTTACTTTAAAGAGATAATTTATCGAGGCAGTTTAGGTAAGTTTAAAATGGCAGCATGCCTTTGAAGGGTGCTGCCATCTTTTTTGTGAGGCAAAATCAGCCTTAGATCGGAGTGCCATATGGATCATGCAACCATTGCCGGAATTGCAACTGCACTTTCCGAATCCGGAATCAGTATTATTCGTGTCAGCGGAGAAGACGCGATTTCTTATGTCGATCAAATTTTTTCTTCCAAACGAGGAATCCGCCTGACGGATGTCGCATCACATACGATTCATTACGGAACGATCATAGATCGGAACATGATGTTGGATGAAGTTCTTGTTTCCGTGATGAGAGCACCGCGTACATATACGACTGAAGATGTTGTTGAGATTAATTGTCATGGCGGTCCGTTGATTACACAAAAGATTTTAAAATTGTTAATCTCACTTGGAGTTCAGATCGCTGAACCGGGAGAATTTACAAAGCGTGCATTTTTGGGCGGTCGTATTGATCTTTCTGAAGCTGAGGCTGTTATGGATCTGATCAGTGCTAAAAATGACTTTGCATTAAAAAATTCTGCAGCGCAATTATCCGGTGCGGTTTATCGTAAGATCAAAGCATTTCGGGAAAAGATTCTTTATCAGATGGCGTATATTGAATCTGCGCTGGATGATCCGGAAAACTATGATCTGACCGGATTTCCGGATCAGTTACATGATCTGTTGGAAACACTTTCCGCAGAACTGTCTTTATTTATTGAAAGTGCGGATCACGGGAAAATCCTGAAAGATGGTATTTCTACCTGTATTTTGGGAAAACCGAATGCCGGTAAGTCTTCTTTTTTAAATACGCTTGTCGGATGTGATAAAGCAATCGTTACCGATATTGCCGGTACGACCAGAGATGCGCTTGAAGAAACCATTCAGATGGGGAATTTTTCATTACATCTGATTGATACGGCCGGAATCCGTGATACCGAGGATGTTATTGAACAGATGGGTGTTGAAAAAGCGACTGCCTTTGCGAAAGATGCCGATCTGATCATTTATATGGTAGATTCCTCTGTACCATTGGATGAAAGTGATCGTCAGATCATTTCATTGATCGGTAAGACCCCTTGTATTGTGTTACTAAATAAATCGGATTTATCTCAGGCGGTATCCAAAGAAGAGATTGCTTCTCTATTGCCGATCCCGTCTTCACAGATTTTACCGTTTAGTACCGTGGCTTCCTTTACCTCTGAACAGAAGGAACTTTCCATTGATGCTTGTATTGCACAATTAAAAGAACTTATTGATGAAATGTTTTTCAGTGGAAAGTTATCTTCCTATAATGATGAGGTTGTTATTACAAACCTGAGACAAAAGAATCATTTGCTCAATGCGGCAAAGAGTATTAACCTTGTGCAGGAGAGTATTGCACAGGGGTTGTCGGAAGATTTTTATTCTATCGATTTAATGAATGCTTATGCAGAACTTGGATTTATCATTGGCGAGGAAGTCGAGGATGATCTGGTCAATGAAATTTTCTCAAAGTTCTGTATGGGAAAATAAGCAGGAGAAGAACATGCCTGAATTTCGTGAAAAAGTTGATGTATGTGTTGTAGGTGCCGGTCATGCCGGATGCGAAGCTGCACTTGCTGCAGCCAGACTTGGGCTTGAAACCGTTATCTTTACCGTTAGTGTTGACAGTATCGCCATGATGCCCTGTAATCCACATATCGGGGGATCCTCCAAAGGACATCTTGTTCGTGAAATCGATGCACTTGGCGGCGAGATGGGTAAAAATATCGATCGTACGTTTTTACAGTCCAAAATGTTAAATGTTTCCAAGGGTCCTGCGGTTCATTCGCTTCGTTGTCAGGCGGACAAGCAGGAGTATAGCCGGACCATGCGTCTGAAGATGGAGATGCAGGATCATTTGACCATCAAGCAGGGTGAAGTGGTTCAAATATTGACTGAAGAAGTCAAAGGAAAGAAAACGGTTACCGGTGTCAAAATCTTTACCGGTGGGATCTATGAATGTCGTGCGGTGATCCTTTGTACCGGAACATATTTGAATGCCAGATGTTTATGTGGCGAAGCTATTACTTATACGGGTCCGAACGGTCTGATGCCTTCGAATCATTTTTCCAAGTCTCTGGAAGAAATCGGGATTGCACTTCGTCGGTTTAAAACAGGTACACCGGCGCGAATGGACAAACGGTCTATTGATTTTTCAAAGATGACGCCGCAGCTTGGAGATGAAAAGGTGATTCCGTTCTCTTATTCCACGAATCCACGTGAAATTCAAAAAGAACAGGAACCTTGTTATTTAACATATACCAATGAAGAGACGCATCAGATCATTCGGGAAAATTTAGACCGCTCGCCTTTGTTTGCCGGAGTTATTGAAGGTACCGGTCCGAGATACTGTCCATCCATTGAAGATAAGGTTGTGAAGTTTGCGGAAAAAAATCGTCACCAGGTTTTTATTGAACCGGAAAGTAAGTATTCCAATGAAATGTATGTCGATGGCATGAGTTCTTCTCTTCCGGAAGATGTGCAGCTGGCGATGTACCGAACGGTTCCCGGATTGGAACATTGTAAGATTGTACGTAATGCATATGCGATCGAATATGATTGCATTGCTCCCGGACAGTTAAAACTGACGCTGGAGTTTCAACATATTTCCGGCCTGTACAGCGCCGGTCAGTTTAATGGTAGTAGCGGATATGAGGAAGCAGCGGCGCAGGGACTGATTGCCGGAATCAATGCTTCTATGAAATTACAGGGAAAACCGGAAATCATTCTGGATCGCTCCCAGGCATATATCGGTGTTTTAATCGATGATCTGGTAACCAAAGAAAGTCCGGAACCATATCGAATGATGACGTCCCGTGCAGAATACAGATTACTTCTTCGCCAGGATAATGCGGATCTTCGTCTTCGAGAAATCGGATATCAGGTTGGTTTGA
The DNA here is from genome assembly GCA_024699355.1 of Lachnospiraceae bacterium. GTDB lineage: Bacteria > Bacillota > Clostridia > Lachnospirales > Lachnospiraceae > SIG336. The sequence goes on along the minus strand of JAILPR010000229.1, from coordinate 12,887 downwards.
TCAGTGAAGAAGAGCATGATGCATTTCTTCGAAAGAAAGAACTGATCTCTTCCGAAATTCAGAGATTGAAAGAGACGATCATCGGTGGTGCAAAGGATGTACAGGAATTTTTGATTTCAAGGGAGTCGACACCTCTTCGGACCGGGACGACGCTTGCGGATCTGATCTGTCGACCGGAACTTTCTTATGAAGAAGTCGCACCGCTGGATGACAAACGTCCGGCCAATATTCCGGATGATGTGATTGAACAGATTAACATTGCTGTAAAATATGAAGGATATATTGAACGTCAAAATCGTCAGGTAGAACAGTTTAAAAAATTAGAAACAAAATTGATTCCGGAGGATCTGGATTATATGAATATTCAGAATCTCAGAATTGAGGCGCGTCAAAAACTTGCGCTTCACAAGCCGGTATCTATCGGTCAGGCTTCCAGAATTTCCGGTGTTTCTCCGGCGGATATTTCTGTGCTTTTGATCTATCTCGAAAAGTATCGCAGACAGTAATACATAGAGGATGCTATGAACGACGCATTTGAAAAATTTAGAGCCACTGCAAATCAGGCATATCATTTAACTATGACGGATCGGCAACTTGAGCAATTTCAGGCATATTATGAATTGCTGATCACATGGAACGAAAAAATGAATCTTACTGCCATTACGGAACTATCTGAAGTTTTGCAAAAACACTTTCTGGATAGTCTCGCAATTGCGAGTTGCATTGATCTCTCTTCCAAAAAACAGATCCTTGATGTTGGAACCGGAGCCGGATTTCCCGGAATTCCATTGAAAATCATGTTTCCATCCTGTGAAATCGTTTTATTGGATTCTTTGCAGAAGAGATTAACCTTTTTAGATGAGGTGATTGAGCGGTTACAGCTGAACGGAATCTCAACGGTGCATGGAAGAAGTGAAGATTTATCTCACAAGATAGAGTACCGGGAACAGTTTGATCTTGTTGTTTCACGTGCGGTCGCAAATTTATCTACCTTATCGGAGTTCTGTATTCCTTTTGTAAAACAGGGTGGATTGTTTGTTGCATATAAATCTGAAAAGACGGAAGAAGAAATCATGCAGGCGAAGGCCGCCATTCATTTGCTTGGAGGAAAAGTTTTTCGAACGGAAGAGTATTCCATTCCGGAGACAGAACTCTATCGTACTCTGGTAATGATTGAAAAGGTAGAGCATACTTCAAAAAAGTATCCTCGTAAAGCAGGTACGCCGTTAAAAAATCCGCTGTCATAGAGCATAGCACCATATCTTGTGTCGGCGGCTCTTTTGAAATTGTTTGAAAAACAGCAAAAACGGCTATTTTCAGGATGTGAAACCCTTGAAAACAGCGTGAAACATTCAATGTTCCACAAAAGGGAGCCCCTAGATGTTGTGGGTATAATGTTTCACGTGAAACATAATCTTGTAAAAATGGTCCACATGTTTCACGTGAAACATAACAAAGAGAATCGCATACACAATTAAAAAATTGGCATAAAAAGGCAATACCGAAAGGTACAACATCTAGGATTTCAGCAAGAAAGCGGCAATTCATATCGCGGAGAACGACAAACTGTGATAAAATGACGCTTAGGAATAGATGAAGTAGAAGGGAAAGCAACATGGCAAAAATACTTGCAGTAGCAAATCAAAAAGGTGGGGTTGGTAAAACAACGACATCAATCAATTTATCAGCGGCACTTGCCGAACAGGGAAAGAAAGTACTTCTGGTAGATATTGATCCGCAGGGAAATGCAACCAGTGGATATGGAATTGATAAAAACGAGTTGGAAGATACCGTATATGAATTAATGTTGGGAGAAACTTCCATCGGCGAATGTATTATCAAAGATGCATTTCCAAATGTTTCTATTCTGCCGGCAAATGTAAATCTTGCGGCAGCAGAAATTGAGTTGATCGATCGAAAAGATAATCAGTATATTTTAAAGAAGGAACTGGACTATGTGAAAGATCAGTATGATTATATTTTGATCGACTGTCCTCCGTCTTTAAGTATGTTGACTGTAAATTCCATGACTGCAGCAGATAAAGTACTGGTTCCGATTCAGTGTGAGTATTATGCACTGGAAGGATTAAGCCAGTTGATCCATACTGTCAATCTGGTAAGAGAACGACTCAATCCGACATTGGACATCGAAGGTGTGGTATTTACCATGTATGATTCCAGAACCAATTTATCCATGCAGGTCGTAGAAAATGTAAAAAACAATCTGACACAGCATGTATTTGAAACATTGATCCCGAGAAATATCAGAGTAGCGGAAGCACCCAGTTATGGAATGCCGATCAATCAGTATGATGAGAAATCGGCAGGCGCGGAAGCATATCGCAATTTGGCAAAAGAAGTAATTGCACGTGAAGCATAGATCATAAATCAAACAAAGAGGTGAGCATATGGCAGCAAGAGGATTGGGGAAAGGCCTTGACGCACTGATTCCGGGAGCATCATCTTCCGGCACGAAAGCAAAGGAAACCAAAGAAGCAGTAAAAGAAGTAAAGAAGGATCATTATGAGGATGGGGAAAAGGTTTATGTAAAGATCACCAAGGTAGAACCGAACAGATCCCAGCCGAGAAAGAACTTTGATGAAGATGCCCTGCAGGAGCTGGCAGAGTCCATTAAGAAGTATGGTCTCTTACAACCAATCCTGGTGCAGGATCGAAAAGATTATTATGAGATCGTTGCCGGTGAGCGTAGATGGAGAGCATCCAAGATTGCCGGATTAAAAGAAGTACCTGTCATTATCGGTCACTTTACAGAACAGGAAATTGTAGAAATTGCGTTGATCGAGAATATTCAGCGTGAAGATTTAAATCCGATCGAAGAAGCACAGGCCTACAAGAGATTGCTGACAGAGTTTAACTTAAAGCAGGATGAGGTAGCCGAGCGTGTATCAAAATCAAGAGCAACGGTTACCAATTCCATGCGTCTGTTAAAACTGTGCGATGAAGTACAGCAGATGATCATCGATGAAATGCTGACCACCGGTCATGCAAGAACGTTGATCACCATCGAGGATCCGAAGGTGCAGTACGAACTGGCCCAAAAGATCTTTGATGAAAAACTGAGTGTGCGTGAAGCAGAGAAACTGGCGAAGGACTTCTTAAAGCCAAAGAAAGAATCCAGGAAGAAAGTGACGGATGAGTCTCTCAGTGTTATCTATCATAACATTGAGGATGACTTAAAGGATGCGCTCGGAACAAAGGTAACCATCGTGCCAAAGGAGAATGGCGCAGGTAAGATGGAACTGGAATTCTACAGTCACGAAGACCTGGATCGTCTGATCGCACTTATGAAGAAAAAATAAGAAACAAATAGAATACAGAACAAATGTTCTGGTCGGAGGAAATCATGACAAGCCAGCTTTTTAATATGATGGGGATGGGCGGACTCGACCCGGCATATTTCTTTATCGGATTACTCGGCGTATCGGTTGTTTTACTGATCCTGATAATCGTGCTCTTTGTAATGCTTGGCAAGCAGAAAAAAAGACTGAATAAATTTTTACAGGGGAAAAATGCCAAAAGCCTGGAAAAAGAAATTTCAACGGTAATGAGTGACATTGAATTGTTGAAACTCACATCCGAAAAAAATAAGAACGATATTCGTATCTTATATAAGAATATGGAAAAGACCTTCCAGAAAATCGGCGTCATTAAATATGATGCGTTTAATCAGATGGGCGGAAAACTTTCCTTTAGTTTATGTTTATTAAATGAAAAGAACGACGGATTTATTTTAAATTCCGTGCACAGCGCAGAAGGTTGCTACTCTTATACCAAAGAAGTAAAGAAAGGAAAATGCGCGATCGGCTTGGGTGAGGAAGAACGCCAGGCACTCGAAATGGCCATGGGCGAAGATGCCGAAATCTAATAAAGAACAGCATAAAGTGCTTATCAATAGGAGGGTGTCATGATTGACATTAAGTTTTTAAGAGAGAATCCGGAAATTGTAAAGGAAAACATCAAAAAGAAATTCCAGGACAGCAAATTGCCGCTGGTCGATGAAGTCATCGAACTGGATACAGAGCGAAGAGCTGTACAGCAGGAAGCGGATGATCTGAAGGCAGCAAAGAACAGAATTGCTAAAGAGATCGGTATGCTGATGAAGGAAGGCAAGAAAGAAGAAGCGGAAGCAAAGAAAGCGGAAGTAACCGCTGATTCCGAAAAACTTGCGGAGCTGGAAAAGAAGCAGGCTGAATTAGAGGAAAAAGTAACCAACATCATGATGGTCATTCCGAACATCATTGACCCATCGGTTCCGATCGGTAAAAACGACGAAGAAAATGTAGAAATTCAGAAATACGGTGATCCGGTGGTCCCGGCATTTGAAATTCCGTACCATACCGACATCATGGAAAAATTAAACGGTATCGACCTTGACGCAGCAAGAAAGGTTGCCGGAAACGGATTTTATTATCTGATGGGTGACATTGCAAGACTTCACTCTGCAGTTCTTGCGTATGCCCGTGACTTTATGATCGATCGCGGTTTTACCTACTGCATCCCGCCGTTTATGATTCACGGCAATGTGGTATCCGGCGTTATGAGCTTCCCGGAAATGGATGCCATGATGTATAAGATCGAAGGGGAGGATTTATATCTGATCGGTACTTCCGAACATTCTATGATCGGTAAGTTCATTGATACGATGATCAATGAGGAAGAACTGCCAAAGACCCTGACCAGCTACTCTCCGTGTTTCCGTAAGGAAAAAGGTGCACACGGCATCGAGGAGAGAGGTGTCTATCGTATTCACCAGTTTGAGAAGCAGGAAATGATCGTTGTCTGCAAGCCGGAAGAGTCCAAGATGTGGTTTGACAAATTATGGCAGAACACTGTAGATTTATTCCGTTCATTGGATATTCCGGTCAGAACATTAGAGTGCTGCTCCGGTGACCTGGCGGATCTGAAGGTAAAATCCATCGACGTGGAAGCCTGGTCTCCGAGACAGAAGAAATACTTTGAGGTTGGCAGTTGCTCGAACCTTGGTGATGCACAGGCAAGACGATTGAAGATCCGTGTCAAAGGGGCAGATGGCAACAAGTATTTTGCACATACATTAAATAATACGGTTGTAGCTCCGCCGAGAATGCTGATCGCATTTTTGGAGAACAACTTAAGAGAAGACGGCTCCGTTGCAATTCCGGAAGTACTTCGTCCGTATATGGGCGGTAAGAGTGAACTTCGTCCATAAGACGGGATAGCACGAACTTCGTCCATAAATAAAAAGCCTAAAGAGACCTGAGGAAGGAGGTGAAATCTTTGCATAAATATTTGAGAGCGATTGGCTTTTCCAATATCAAAAACAACCGTGAGATGCACGACATCGTCATGGAAATACTGACCAATGCCACATCGAGAAGCTATACGACCAAAGAAAACGACACAGCGCTGGCGCAGTTTAGCAAAGATTTCTCCGATAGCTTCGGGATCGCCGTATGCGGCGAATACGATAATGAGGATCACTTTGCATACGAGTATTATTATCCGTATTTTATCGGAAGCGGGGTGACGACCGAAGAGGACATCACCATCGAAATGCATGCGGATCGGGAATCTTATGCCGGAGTATGCGATGATCCGAGAGTCGGTGTGACGCTGGTATTTTATCTGCAAAACATGATCCCGTATGTGCGGATCAAAAACAATCATCTCTTACCGATCCGTGGTACGACGATGACAATGAGCGCCTTATCAACGAATGGTACGATCCTTCTGGCATTGGAAAAAAATCAGGAAGACGTGGATCGTGTCAATAAAGATACCAAAGATCGCAGCCGCCTTGTAGCGAAGGCAAGACGCGGTGATGAAGATGCAATCGAGACGCTGACATTAAAAGACATGGATACCTACAATCTGCTCTCGCGAAAGATCATTAATGTCGATCTGTTAACGCTGGTAGATACCTACTTTATGCCGTATGGTGTGGAGTGTGATCAATATTCTGTTCTTGGAGAGATTGCGTCTGTCCGATCGGAAAAAAACAGTTATACCGGAGAAGAAATTTATATTTTGGGATTGAATTGCAATGATTTGACTTTTGATGTTTGCATCAATAAAATAGACCTGTATGGCGAGCCGAAAGTAGGTCGTCGTTTCAAGGGAATCATCTGGCTGCAGGGCAGAATCAATTTTCCTGAAGAAACCAAATAAATGTGCAAGCGCACGTTTGTCTGCGTAGCTCAGCTGGATAGAGCGACCGCCTCCTAAGCGGTAGGTCGGGTGTTCGAATCACCTCGTGGACGTTAGGCGGAAATCGATTTGGGAGAGTCGATTTCCTTTTTTTATGAAAAATAGATCAGGGGGGATCATATGATAGAACAATGGCAGATTATGTGCGGAATCGGGATCATGATATTGGTGAGCCTGGTGCTGGCGATCATTGCAAAGAAAAGCAGAATCATCTGGATCACGGAATGTATTCTGCTTTTTTTGTGTGGGCTGGGAGGCATGGCAATCCAGCGACAATATACGGAAATGACCGATGCAGGTCAGAAACAGGAACAAGTACTGAGCAATGAAAACTATCTGACCTTGAGCTATGCGATGATGAGCCGGGAGAGCTATGAAGCCGCGCAGGATTTTTTGCGGGATTATCTGACGGAAGAAGGATATGATACGAACTACCTTCTGGCAAAGGCAAGACTGTGCGCAATGGAGGGAAGCTATAAAGAAGCAGAAGCGCTCTATACGCAGGTTTTGAATGATGCAAAGAATTTACCGGATGAGGAACAGGTTGAAGATGAGCAGAAAGAAGTGATCGATTGCATTGATCTGGCAGATGGCAAAACCGCGAGTCTGTTTGAGACCATTCAGGATGGAATCGATCAGGTAGAGATTTCGCAGGAAGTCATGAAGCTGGCGGAACTCTATGCAGATGTGGAAAAGCTGGTCCGTAAGGCACAAAACGAAGGAGAGATCGATCGCGACAAGGCAGAGAAGCTTGCAAAGAAGTATGCGGATATGGCAGAAAAAACGCCGGATCTCTGTGCCTTATCGACGATCGTTATTTCCAGAATGCAGGCACTGACGATGGCAGGCGATTATGAAACGGTCGCACAGATCACCGATCGGTGGGATAATACGACACAGTTGTTGATGTTCGGAGAATTATATCGTCAGGGAAAGATTTCCGCATCCGATCTGAAGGGAAATGTATATCTGGAAGAGCGCGCACAACTTGCACAGGTTTGTCTTGAATGGATCAGCGAGCAGGAAGAGAAGAGCGATTTTAGCAAGAACGATCAGGAAGTGATAGAGGCAGCACTGGCAGAGTTGGAAGAAGCAACCAACAATTCCAAAAGTGCGTATCGTCTCTGGATCAAAGAGCAGCTGTTGGAAGCAGCAAACAAGCCGAACGAAAGTGAAAGTTCCAAATTATATTTGTTACTGTCACGTCTCTCCTATGAAGATGAAGGAGATGCACAGGCACAGCTTTATCTGCAAAAGGCATTGGCACTGGCAGGGAGCAGTGATGATGCCTCTTACATCGGGCCGGTAAACCGTCTGAATGAAATCGTTGAAAATAAGGAAGATACCGAGCTGCTCAAAGAAATCGATGCATATGCAAGTTATCTGGTTGCCAATATGCAGGTGACACAGATGAAAGGACTGATCGAGGAAGATAAAGCGGAACAAGAGGATGCTGCGGCAGCAGGCAAAGCGGACAAACCATCACTGCAGACTGCGGATGGGCAGCGCACGGATGATTCCGGGATCATCGCGGCAGCCAAGTCTTCGGATGATGAATTTGCAAATGAGATCGCAGCGCAGGTCAGCGGGGATGAATCCTTTACCCAGTATGTATCCGATCAGGTCAGTCAAAAGACAAGTGCGATGAACATTGTCAGCATTGATGCATCTAATTTTGATGATGTATCAGCGATTATTGCATTGGATGAATCGCTGGCTGATTCGGAAGAAAAGTTTTTACAGAACATCCGGGTGATCGATACGGGTGTGGAATTACGTGATGTGAAAGTCACAAAGCTGCCGACTACGGAAGTAAATATCGTGCTCTGCTGTGATAAATCCGGCAGTATGGAAGGCGAAAAGATTGAGTATTTGCGCACGGCTTTATCGACGTTTGTATCAGGGCTTGATGCGCAGGTGAATGTAGCGATCATTCCGTTTTCCGGTGGAGTAGAGAGTGGAGCAGGTCTCGGATCTTCGGCAGCACAGCTAAAGAGCGTGATCGATGGTCTCTCGGCCAGTGGCGGGACCAATATCTATAGCGCAGTTGTTTCATCGATCGGGGAACTTCCTTCCTTCAAGGACGGGGCGCTGAATATGGTGATCCTCATGTCTGACGGACAGGATAGTATGCCGAATTATTCACAGCTGGAGGAACTGAGCGCACAGTGTGATGAAAAAGGAGCCATGCTCTATACGATGGGACTTGGCGGCGATGTGGACTCTGCAGTGCTGAGCGCCTATTCCGGCGCCTGTGGCGGGCAATACAGCTTTGTATCCTCTGCGGCATCGATCGAGGAGTTCTACAAGTATATTTATCAGATCAGCAATAACCGGTTCCGCATCGAATACACGGCAGTAGATACCATGACCGTCAACCGAAAGCTGCAGATCGAATATATCCCGGACCGAGGCTACTGTGATGAGATGAGCTATAGTCTGTACGACGTTTACGGAGATGAGCTGGGTGAAGAATATGCAGTATCTTTGCAGAATGTGACGGTCAACGGATTAAAGGAGCGTCTGGTAGCGCATAACAGTAAAGACCAGACACTGCATTTAATCGGAACGGGCCTTACAAATGACAAAGAAATCCAGGTCAGCATTCATGCCGGGGTGGAATATGAACTGACGGCGGAATATGAAAACGATCAGTGCTGGAAGCTGACACTGCCGGCAGGCGCAGGCGTCAATGTATATGATGTCTATGTGACTGTCGATGGGAAGCGCGTGGTGTTTGATGACGGACTCTGTATTTATGATGGTACATTATCATCCGTGACTTTTGGCGGCTATGTCTTTACGGCACCTTCAATCGCATCGTACGGAGACGAGACGTTGCTTAGTGGATATGTGCAGATGAACGGCTGGCTGAGCTTCCATGGCGATGTCGTGCTGAGAGGCAACATCGAAGAAGATACGCAGATCTCCATGTTCTGCGATGATGCATATGTAAGATATAGCGAAAACGGTTCCGATCTGAATGTGATCACGTCGATGGTTGCAAAATATGTCGGGTATGTCGCGCTCCCGCAGTTTGAATCGATTGTCCTGTACAAAGATCATTCCGTACCGGCAGAGTCGGGCGACTATAAAGCGGAAGCCGTGCCGACACAGGATCTGATCACCTTATACAACATCATCAATATTTCCCATCCGGGTGTTCGGATCCTGCCAAGCAAAGCAGAGATCAACTTTAATGAATTTACACCGGATGTGCCGTTCCAGGATACGATCATCAAAAAAACCAAAATCGCGGACGATATTATGATGACGATTGATTCGGATGAGACACTGGTGTTGGGAAAAGACCGGATCGATATCAAGTTTGAGATCAAAGTCGCAGACAGTGACAACCAGGAGGATTATTATCCGGTAGGCTTTGGTAATATGCCCATTTATTTAGGATCCGGAAGCTTTTATGCAAAGATCGATTCCGAAGAAGGGGAAGTAGACTTTAAGATCAAGGCCGATGTTGCATTTCTGGCAGACGGCGTCGGCTTAGAGATCGCGTTGACGGATCCTTCCCGTTCGGACAGCTCGAAGCCGGCGGAGCTGCGCCTTGATAAGATCATGCTTTACTGTGATTATGAGGTCGATACGATGATCGGCAATATCCCGGCAACGATCCATGACTTTAAACTGGGCGTTGAGGATATTTCGAAAGTAGAGAACCTGACCTACGGAGAGCTGATCAAGATGAAGCTGACCGGCGGGTGCTCGCTTTCGTTTGTAAAATTATCGGCCTTCATGCCGAAGCTGGAGAAATACATCAAGGCAGACTGGATCGAGGATGTCAGCGTTGCATCTCTTGAAGAGATCACCGTGCAGTTTTGTCTGAAGGATTTTTACATCTCGGTAGAAGCAAAGGCTAAGATCCTGGAGATGATCGAGGTCGGACACGCGAAACTGGAAATGGGCTGCGGCATCAGTTATACCAACGCCCTGTTGAATATGAATAAAGAATCTGTGAACGGTATCGTCGGAGAAATTACGGTCGGGATCAAGTTTGAAGGATCGTTATGTGATATTGACGGTGGACTGACCGGACAGTTGGCCCTGACGGATAAAGTCATGGGCTATACCGGAAAAGGCAGTCTGGAAGCGGAATTTGAATGGTGGGTGTTTGTAAAGCGCTTTAATACCGGCGAGGCAAGTATGTTCCTGGGATTCTATGAACAGCACAACGGCGATGTCGTATTTGCGGTCAAAGTCAGAACGCCGAACAAAGACGAACTGGTGAACCTGATGTTTGGCAAAGGCGGAGCACTGTAAGAGTTGAGGAAAATAATGAGAACGATAAGACAACAATTCCAAAAAGGATTGCTGGCGGTGAGCCTGATGTGGCTAATGGCACTTCTTCTCCTGCCAATGAAGGTTTATGCCCAGAGCCAGATGATCGCAGATCTTGAGTATTCGCAGGATATCGTCATCAGCATGTATTATGATAAGGCGGAAGTGGCGGTAACCTTTACATCGCCATACGGAGATACGCTGGCAGAGGAAGATTTTGACAAGGTCGAGCGAGGAACGCATACAACATACTTCTATTTAAAAGATGCACCATCCGGAGAGTGGAAGGCGGAATATGACAAAGGGAGCAATACCACCGTAGAATTTACGGTGGTGACCTGGTATCAGAATCTGGCGGTCAAAGATGCAAGCTGTGCTGCCACGGAAACAGATCATTACGACGTATCCTTCCGGGTAGAGGCAGAGGAAGATCTATCTTATGATTATGAAATTTATGCGGTAACGCTGGATGAACAGGGCAACATTGACGGACAAAAAGAACTGACCGGTGGATGGGGCTATACAGGCAATGATAAAACGCAGAATGTCAATCTGGAAAACCTGCCGGATGGAACCTACTATCTTTTGGTGGAGGCTTATGCAACCTATAGTGACGGAATTGAGATCAACGATTATGCGATCATCGAAACAGCGATTAACGTAACGGGGCATAATGTCGATGGCGATGCGACCTTGTTAAAGACCGTGCTGGATCTGGATACATCGGAGCTTTTGATCGACTGGTCAGCCATCGGGGAAGACTACAAAACCTGTCTGGTCGCAGTGTATCAGGGAAGCGCGGCTGAGCCGGTATATTTTCAGGAACTGGCAAAAGAGGAATACGGGACGGAAGTTGCGTTAAATTTTGTCAGTGACGAAGGAGATCTCCGTGTGGTGGTAACCCCTCAGACCGGAGATGACGAATATATCCAATACGTCCGGGATATTTCCTGGGCAGTAACCTCTACGATCGAGATCACAACGGCAGAAAAAACCGGATCATCGATGCTGGAAATGTCCTATTCCATGGAGAATGACAATACCGCATGTGAAGTGGAAATCGGAGAGGCGGTGCAGACATATACATTGACGGGAAGCGGAACCTTTTCAGTCATGCTTCCGGAAAATCAGTTAAGTGAAGTTCATGTCAGATATGCAACCGCACCAGGCATGTGGTATCAGAGAAGTAAAGAAATCAGTGCCTTAAACGTCCCCCCGATCCTGACGTTGTACGGGATGGAAGATGAGATTACCGTACAGAGCAAGGAGATCACGATCAGCGGCTGTGTGGACAGTACCGCCAAAATTACGGTGAACGGACAAGAGATCACACCGGATGAAAATCTGGACTTTACAGTAACATTGCCATTAAGTCAGGGAGATAATCTCCTGGAATTTTCCGCAGAAAATGAGTTTGGCCTGGCATCCTCAAGAACCTTACTGGTGCATTATCAAAAAGGAGGCGCAGGAAGTGCGGGATCTTCAAACAGCGGAGGAACCTTGCGGCTTCTGCTCCTGGTGCTTGGGCTTGCTCTTGGACTGCTTTTGATCGTGGCGTTGTTTGGAAAGATCGCACAAACCTCCGGAAAAACCGGCCCGGGCATCATTCTGCAAATGGTAACAGCGGCGCTGGTCGTAGTCGCACTGTATTTCCTTGCCGCAACGATCTATTGCGGCCTGCAGTATAGAAACGAAACCTTAGACATTACCGGATCCGGACTGATCCGTGTGTTACAGGAAGAAAGCTATAAATCCATCGAAGATGCGCTTTCCAGGAGAGAATTCTGGAAGGCAGTGATGATCAAAAGCTTTCTTGGAACTCTTTTGATGAGCGTGGCTGCGATCCTGTTTGGGATTATGGCGCACAAAGCCGGCAAAAAACGCATCACCCTTGAGCCCGAAGCCGAAGTCGGGACAGAGTCCGCGCCGGAGGCGACGGATGTACCGGAGACGGAGCCTGCGCTTGCGCCGGAGGAGACGGACGTACCGGAGGCGGAGCCTGCGCTCGCGCCGGAGGAGACGGACGTACCGGAGACGGAGCCCGCGCCAGCGTCCGAGGAGGCACCGCGCTTCTGTACGAACTGCGGCGCACGTGTTCCGGCAGGATCAAAGTTCTGCGAAGAATGTGGAAGTTTGCTGGAGTAAACAGAAGAGTTTCCAGGTTTGGTAAAAATCACGAAAAAAGAATCGATCTTCATGGACGGTGAAGCGAATTTAACAACTGGATGAATAAAATTCATTTATCTGAAAAAAGACTTTAAAAATCGTAAAATACAAGTATACAATTACTTATTGACAAAAAAATCATAAAATTCTAAGATTGATGAAAAGCCAAAGGAGGCGCAAAAAACGAAAAGCCTGCTTTGGTTTTTCATTTTCTTTTTTGG
>JAILPR010000223.1 GCA_024699355.1 Lachnospiraceae bacterium | reverse complement strand
CCGCTTTTGCAGGTTGGGCAGAGACGCTCCGGCGTCAGTTTTGGGTTATAGATGGTGCCGCAGCTTTGACACTGTACCTTCATCGGCACAGGACGGATCACCAGCGTACTGCCTTCAAGCTGCGTGCCACGCACACAGGATTCATAATACTTTTGCAGGTATTCCGGTTCGGTACCGCTCATTTCTCCGACGTCGAGGATCAGTTGTCTGACCCGGACATCCGGTTCATTTTCCAGAGATGAAAGCGCGATATTCATAAAGCGTTTAACGATGCTTAGTTCATGCATAAAAACCAACCTCGGGACTTGTCAAATATTGTGAAACTACATATAATACATGATTATAGCATACCTGTATGCAATAATTGATCCCGTTTCGGTGAACAGCCGTAAACGGGTATTCTTATATTTTTAAAGTAAAAGGAGAGAGATGCAACCATGAAAGTGTTTGAAGAACTGCAGGCAAGAGGATTGCTCGCGCAGCTGACGGATGAAGATGAGATCAGAGAACTTGTAAATAACGGGAAAGCAAAGTTCTATATCGGTTTTGATCCGACTGCTGATTCATTGCATGTAGGTCATTTCATGGCCCTCTGCCTCATGAAGCGTTTGCAGATGGCAGGCAATCAGCCGTTTGCACTGGTTGGCGGCGGTACCGGTATGATCGGTGATCCTTCCGGCAGAACCGATATGCGTACGATGATGACCACAGAGACCATCGATCACAATGTAGCCTGCTTTAAAGAGCAGATGAGCAGATTCATTGAGTTTGGCGAAGGCAAAGCGATGCTGGTCAACAATGCGGACTGGCTCAGAAACTTAAATTACATCGAGTTTTTGCGTGATGTCGGAGCACATTTCTCTGTCAATCGTATGCTGACGGCAGAGTGCTATAAGCAGCGTATGGAAAAAGGCTTATCGTTCCTGGAATTCAACTACATGATCATGCAGGCGTATGACTTCATGGAGTTATACAACAGATACGGCTGCAATATGCAGTTTGGTGGTGATGATCAGTGGAGCAACATGCTGGCAGGTACGGAACTGATCCGTCGTAAGCTGGGCAAAGATGCTTATGCGATGACCATTACCCTGCTGTTAAATTCCGAAGGCAAGAAGATGGGCAAGACGCAGAAAGGTGCGGTATGGCTTGATCCGAACAAGACTTCTCCGTTTGAATTCTATCAGTACTGGAGAAACGTATCGGATGCCGATGTTCTCAAATGTCTGCGCATGCTGACGTTCCTGCCGATCGAGCAGATCAATGAAATGGATCATTGGGAAGGCAGCCAGTTAAATCAGGCAAAAGATATCCTGGCGTATGAACTGACGACGCTCGTACATGGTGCGGAAGAAGCCGGTAAGGCACAGGAAGCATCCAAAGGTCTCTTTGGCGGTGCAGGTTCTCTGGCGGATATGCCAAAGGCACAGCTTCTTGCAGAGCACTTTGCAGATGGCAAGATCGATCTGATCGGTGTGCTGGTTGCAGCCGGTCTGGTACAGTCCAGATCCGAAGGCCGTCGTGCGATCGAGCAGGGTGGCGTGACCGTCAATGATGAAAAGGTGACCGACATCAAGACGACTTACGACATGAATCAGTTTGATGGCGAAGGTCTCATCGTGAAGAGAGGCAAGAAGAACTTTAAGAAGATCGTAATGAAATAACAGATTTCATAGAAAACATGGTAAAATGGAGTAAGATTTTTTCTTACTTCATTTTATTTTGGGGGTTATCCGGTGAAGTTTTCCAAACAGGATTCCGCAGTGATCAAGGGCGCTGCGATTTTGATGCTCTTGTTTTATCATTTGTATTATTATGTGACGATGTTTGATGCGCAAAGCGTTAACTTTGCGCCTTTTGGCGTGGATGCGGTGATGCGCTTTTCGCGGATCTTTAATGTCTGCGTGAACATCTTTCTGTTCATTACCGTCTTTGGCATGTACCGTTCGATGCAGGAAAAAGAGGCAGCGCAGAACCATGTAACGGTACTGCTGAAAGATGAAGCAACCGGGCAAAGGAGATGCTCGCTGCCGGAAGTGCTTTTTCGTTACAGCTTAAGCCGCTTCATCGGACTGGAAAGTGCCTTCCTTGCAGTCTATCTGACCTGTGTACTCTGCTTTGGCCGTATGATCGAGACCATGGAGTACTACGGGACGGGCTTTCGGGCTGTTTTCTATGCATTTCTGGATATGACGGCGTTATCCTCTTTTCTCGGCACACCGTCGATCAATGGCAGCTGGTGGTATTTGGAGATCGTGATCGTCGTCATCTTTCTGATGCCGCTGCTGTATCTGGCGAGTGAAAAATTCGGTCCGGCGTTCTATGCGCTGCTCCTTTTGTGGCCGCACCTGGCAGAGACCGATTATACGGTACGCCGTTTCGGGCTGATCGTGATGCTGGCACTGGCAAGTGCGAAATACAACCTGCCGGAACGTTTTGCCGCATGCACCTTCCGGAACCGGCCGCGTCTATCGATGGCGATCAAATGGCTTATTTCCATGGTGCTGATCGCAGGCTTTACATTCCTTCGACAGTCGGAAAGTGATGTGCTGACAGAAGATGTGCACTTATTTGCCGAAAATATGCTGGCTTTTATGCTGATCCTATCGATGTATCTGGTCTGGTGCAGGCTTCCCGGGATACGCATAGTTTACGGCTTTTTGGGGAAACATTCCACCAATATTTATTTTGCGCATTTGTTTTTCAGTTTCTCGATTCCATGGACGAGATCGTTCCTGTTTTCATTTCGCTGGTTCGGACTGATCTATCTGGCATTTTTCGCGCTCTCGCTGCTTTATTCCGTGGCGCTGAATGCATTCAAGAAGCTGGTAAGATATGATGCGCTTACTAGGTATTTACAGTCACTTGTGCTATAATAGCTCAGAAATCTGACATAAAGAGAGGACACTATGGATAAGATTGCATTGTTGATTCCTTGCTATAACGAGGCAAAGACCATTGGTAAGGTGATAGCGGATGCAAAACAGTATATTCCCGAAGCGGTGATCTATGTATATGACAACAACAGCACCGATGATACGGCGAAGATCGCGGAAGCTGCGGGAGCAGTTGTCCGCAAAGAATATCAGCAGGGAAAAGGAAATGTGATCCGGCGGATGTTCCGTGAGATTGATGCGGAATGTTATCTGATGACGGACGGAGATGATACCTATCCTCTTGAGTGCGCACAGCAGATGGCAGATCTGGTACTGGAGCATCAGACGGATATGGTTGTCGGAGACCGGTTGTCATCTACTTATTTTACCGAGAATAAACGTCCGTTCCATAATTTTGGCAACAGTATCGTACGTGCCTCCATCAACCGGCTGTTTGCCTGTGATATCAAGGATATCATGACAGGGTATCGTGCATTCAGTTATCATTTTGCCAAGACCTTTCCGGTGCTTTCCAAGGGGTTCGAGATCGAAACGGAAATGACCATTCATGCGGTTAATAACAATATGCAGATCGAGAATGTGGTGATCGAATATCGGGATCGCCCGGAAGGCAGTGTTTCCAAGTTAAATACCTATGCGGACGGCATGAAGGTCTTAAAAACGATCGTGAGACTGTTCCGGAATTACCAGCCGTTTAAGTTTTTCAGTCTGATCAGCGTGTTGCTTGCACTGCTTTCAACGATCTTTGTCATTCCGGTGCTCGTGACGTATTTTCAGACCGGTCTGGTAGATCGATTCCCGACACTGATCGTATGCGGATTCGTATATATTGCGGCGCTCCAGTCGTTTTTTGCGGGACTGATCCTGTCCAATAATGCGACAAAGAGCCGTAGGGATTTTGAGTTTCAATTAAATGTGATCGACCAGATGAAAAAACATTTTCAGGATTAGGAGTAGGAGATGACAACAAAGGCTGCCAATAAGAAGAATCCGGCATTGATCCTGATGTTTGTGGCATTGTGTCTGATCTCTGTACTTGCAATGATCAAGACGATTTTCTTTAGCTTCGATATCGATGAGGGCTATACGCTCGCCATGGGATATCGACTTGCAAAAGGAGATCGTCTTTTTGCGGATTTATGGGAGTCGCATCAGCTCAGCGCCATCTTTGTGATGCCGTTTCTTTGGCTCTATGAGCAGATTACAGGATCGATGGACGGCATTGTGATCGCCATGCGGATCGTGGGGACGACAGGACACCTTTGTGTGGGACTTGTCCTGATCCTGACACTTCGCCGTATGTTACCGAAGGCCGGGCTGGTATTATTGTTGTTACTGCATCTGAATTACCTGCCCAAATGGATCCAGACTCCGGAATTTGAACTCTTGCAGTATTGGGGCATGTTGCTGATCTTTTGTCTGCTGTTTTCTGATCTGGATCAAAAACGGGGGCGTTTAAAAACGGTACTGGCCGGCATTCTGATGACCTGTCAGCTGTTGCTGTATCCATCCCTGATCCTGCTGTATCCGGTCTGGATGGTGGCTATTTGGCGTTTGGGTAAAGGGGAACATCCGGGCCTGACGCGTACGGTGCAGACGATCTTTACCGGTGCGATGCTCCTTTCGGGGATGCTGCTCATCATTTACCTGTGTTCGTATCTTTCTATTCCTGATTTTCTCAGGGCCCTTTCGGAACTGACCCTGGATGAGTCGCATACGCAGGTACCAATGCTGATCAAGTGGAAGATCTATCTGGCGGATCTGATGTGGCCGCTTGGCTGTGCCGTGGTCTGCGGGATCCTTTGCTACGTGATCTATCTGATTCACCAAAATGCCGCGCGCTTTGTGATTCCTGTGGTTGCGATGATCATTAGTTTTATTCAGGTGTACAGTGCACTGTTTTGCGGAGAGAATCAATTCTATTTCCTGTGGCGCTATCTGGTGCTGGTGCTGCTCGGGATCGAATATTATGCGCTCTATATCGCAAAGCGGCGGATCATACGGGGACCGGTGCCGGAGAAGCGTCCCGGCATGATCGATGAAAAAGAAGAAGCGCAAAAACAGGAAACATTCAGAAAGCGAATGATCTTTTGGCTGCTGATCCTGCCAAGCCTCATGACGCTTCCGGCGATCCTGCTGATCACCAATATGGATGTGAACACGACCTGCGCCAAACTTTTTCCGGCGCTGCTTGGTGTACTGATCCTGTTGATCGCTGATTGCCAAAAGGTGCGTTTTTTGCCACTGATCACAGGCATGGCGATGGTGGGGATCCTATGCAGTCTGGTATGTTGTAAGCTTTTACTGATGCGTGTCACGGGATGCGGTCATTTAACGATCGCAGCGCCGATGACCGGGATGACACAGGGACCGTTACAGGGTGTTTTGGTGCCGGATGCACTTGCAAGGCTCTATACCACGGATTATGAAGAACTTTCACCGTATCTGTCGAAAGATACGAAACTGCTGTATATGGGTGGTGAGAGCATCGTTTATCTATGGAGTGATGCACAGATCGCGTCGCCGTCCACACAGGGGACCAGTGCGTATAATCAGATGTTTGTGGATTATTATACGATGTATCCCGAGAAACTTCCGGATGTGATCGTGGTGGATCGGGAGATGGGAGAGAATCCCGTGTATTATGCCGCAGCATCCAATGAAGTCATGATGACATGGATCCGCGAGGTTTATCAGCCCTCCGAAGTGATCGAAAAAACCTATTTGACCATTTATCGTAAGTAGCAAAGCGGATACCGCTTTTGCCACTTTTACATGTTTTGTTCGCAATTTTTGACTAGGCATTCTATGGAAAAAGGGGTATATTAACTAGTGGAGCATTAAGCTTAGTATAAGGTGAAGGAGAAGAACAATGAAATTTTTTATCGACACAGCAAATGTAGATGATATTCGTAAAGCAAACGACATGGGCGTGATCTGCGGTGTTACCACCAATCCGTCTCTGATCGCAAAAGAAGGACGTGACTTCAATGAAGTGATCAAAGAGATCACAACGATCGTGGATGGTCCGATCAGCGGTGAAGTAAAGGCAACAACGGTTGATGCGGAAGGCATGATCAAAGAAGGACGTGAGATCGCAAAGATCCACAAGAACATGGTCGTAAAGATTCCGATGACCGTAGAAGGTTTAAAGGCAGTGAAAGTATTGAGCGCAGAAGGCATTAAGACCAATGTGACACTGGTATTTTCTGCAAACCAGGCTCTTCTTGCAGCAAGAGCGGGTGCAACTTATGTATCTCCGTTCCTCGGCAGATTGGATGATATCAGCCAGCCGGGAATCAATCTGATCGAAGACATCGTTCAGATCTTCCAGAATTATGGCTTGGAGACAGAGATCATTGCAGCAAGCGTACGTAACCCGATCCATGTTACAGCTTTGTAATCTGCCTGGAATTTCTCAATACCCTGTGTAGTCAGCGGATGCTTTGTCATCTGCTCGATTACACCATACGGTACGGTGGCAATGTCTGCACCTGCAAGAGCACAATCTGTAACATGGATCGGGTTACGTACGCTTGCTGCAATGATCTCTGTCTCCAAGCCATAGTTCTGGAAGATCTGAACGATGTCTTCGATCAGATTGATTCCCGGCTGGCTGATATCATCCAATCTGCCAAGGAACGGAGATACATAAGTTGCACCCGCTCTTGCTGCAAGCAGAGCCTGGTTTGCAGAA
>JAILPR010000099.1 GCA_024699355.1 Lachnospiraceae bacterium | reverse complement strand
CATCGGATTGGTATTCCCATGCAGATAAAAGCCATGTCCCTGCTTTGGCTGATAGCGTAAGGTATAAAAACCGCTCGCTGTCAATTCGATCGCAAGCCCTGCAGAACGCTGCGCCTGCACTTTTTCGGCAACATCCTGCGGCACCTGACTTTGGATTTCATATAACAGCGGCAGGATCCGTCCTTCGAGGAGATCCGCACACAAGAGATCATCTCCGTATTCCTGCGCCTGCAGATACTCCTGCAGCGCCCCTGCCATTCGAAGCAGGAGCTGGACCTGTGCCTCACCGCGTTCGCTGAGCATCGTACAGATTTCCTGCAATGATGTCACGATCTTTGGCATCAGCAGCCCTGCGCGGTGCTTATTTTGCTCACGTAAAAGATCGATCACACACATCGTGCGATCGATCGTCCATGCTGTGTTGCGATATTGCTCGTAATCTCCCATGGCGCCCCTCAATCGTTAGATCAACGTACCGTTTGCTTATTCGCTTCATTATACCATAATGTTTTGGGACAACCAAAAAGAACACCGGCAAACGCCGATGTTCTTTAAGTTCTCTTGAACGCAGTTTGATCTGCGCATTCACTGCGTCAAAAACTCATTGATCTGCAGATCCATGACCTCCGGGATCTTTTCCGGGTGTGTCAGATAAATTTTGCTAAATTCCACGGTTTTCTCGATGCATGTCTGAATATGCCAGCGAGCCTGATAGCCAAGCACGTTTACCAGTTTCGTACTATCTAACTTCAAAAAGCCCGCTTCATGCGGTGCATTTGCTTCCGCACGATTTTCCCAGGAAACCCTGATCTCATGATCCTGTGCATTCCAGGCTTCACAAAAAAGCGTCACCAGCTCGCCCGTAGTCACGCAGTCGCACTCTTCCGGTCCGACATTATACCAGTCGGCAAGGCTCTGATCTTCTGCCTGACGCATCGCCAGCGTGAGATACATTGTCAGTGGCTCAAGTACATGCTGAAACGGTCTGGTCGAATACGGATTTCGTACCGCGATCACCGCATCACGCCTGCCCTGCTGCCGGGCATTATCCACTGCGCGAACACAGTCCGGAATGATCCGGTCTTTTGCAAAGTCGCCGCCTCCGATGACATTCCCTGCACGCATCGTCGAGATCGGCACGATCCAGGATCCATCAGCATTCCGGAAAAAGGAGGACCGATACGAATGCACGACCAGTTCCGCACAGGACTTCGAATTCGAATACGGATCAAAGCCATCGAGCGGATCCTCTTCGCGGTATCCCCGCTGTGGCTGTTCTTTGTTCAGATACACTTTATCGGTCGTTATGACCACCACGGATTTGGGAATCATCCCCTGCGTCATCGCCGTGCGGATCGCTTCCATGAAGTGCACCGTTCCCATGACATTGGTCTCATATGTCCCCATCGGATCGTTGTACGACTCCCGCACAATCGGCTGCGCTGCCAGATGAAACAGGATATCCGCCCGGCTCTCTGTTACCACCTGGGATAAATGTACATAATCCCGCACATCTCCGACCACAGAACAAAGCTGTCCCGCTGCCTCATAAGCTGAGAATCCTGACACTTGATACAGTGACGGCTCCATCGGTTCCAGCGCATACCCGATGACCTTCGCGCCCATCCCCAGAAGCATTCTGGTCAGCCACGTTCCCTTAAATCCGGTATGTCCCGTGATGAGCACGGTTTTATCCCGATAAAATGTCTTGATATCCACTGTTTCTCTACGCTTTCTTACCACTTGATCCACGGTGCCTGACCGGTCTCGATCAGATCCTCCAGGAGATTTTTTTCCAGCATCGTATCCATGCACTGCCAAAAACCGGTATGCCGGTAGCTCATCAGTTCACCGCGCTCCGCAAGTTTTGGCATCGCTCCGGTCTCAAAGACCATATCCTCCGTCAATTCATCAAAGATCGCCGGCTCTAAGACCATATAGCCTGCATTGATCAGGCTCTCGTCTTTTGCACTCTTTTCTCGGAACGAGCGCACGCTGTTATCGATCGCAACATCCAGACGTCCTTTCATTTGCTTCTGTGTCACGGAAGTTAAGGTCGCTATCTTTCCATGCGACCGATGAAACTCCACCAGATCCTTGATATTGACATCGCATACGCCATCACCGTAGGTCATCAGAAACGGTTCCTTCCCGATATAGGGCTGAATCTTTTTGATACGGCCACCGGTATTGGTCGCAAGTCCCGTATCCACTACCGTCACATGCCAGGCTTCGGCACGCTGATCATGGATCGTGATCTTCTGCTGCCCGTCGGTAAAGTCAAACGACATATCGGACGTATAGTAATAGTAATCCGCAAACCATTTTTTGATCACATGATGTTTGTATCCGGCACAGATCACAAAGTCGTTAAACCCGTAGTAAGAGTATTCCTTCATGATGTGCCAAAGAATCGGCATCCCACCGATCTCGATCATCGGCTTTGGTACTCTGAACGATTCTTCCGAAATCCTCGTTCCGTAACCACCTGCCAGTAATACGACTTTCATACCCCCTCCAATTCCAAACGCATGGTTTACTCACTGCGCTTTTTCGATATTTTCTAAAGATCGATCTGCTTGCGCACATAACGCAAGTCCTTCTTCATAAGAGACCTTTGCCCCCCAACCGGGAAGGACCTCACCAAATCCCGTCGGGTCCATAATCTCCAACGCCATATAGGGACGAGCCCCCCAATGGATCACGACCTCTTTCCCGCTCAGTTCCAGATACCGCTCCACAAAGTCCCGCAAACGGATCGGCTCCTTTGCTCGAAGTGCAAACTTCTCAAAGCAGTTCTTCAGTACGCTCTGATGCAATGCACACAGATATCCTTCCACAACGTCGTCAATGTAAAGTAAATACATTTTCTGCTCGCCCGCAGACATATCAATGGATTCATGTTCCTTCAGGCGTCGCACCAAATTAAACACTTTCCGCCGTTGATCGTCTGCGCCATAGGTATCAAACAAGGTCAATACCGTCACCGACAGGTCATACAAGTGTCCAAAATCACAAAGCATCCGCTCAAATGCATTGCGCGATGCCCCATAGGCATTGATCGGCAGCGGCTCTTTGCCGTCCCGTTGCTGTTGTACCGATGCGGTTGCGATGATCCGCTTCACACCGGCAGCGACCGCAGCATCGACCACCGTCATGGCGTCCACAATGTTATCGTTCATCAACTCTCGAAGAGAATGTGGATCATGTACCGCGGTATAGAATCCCATTAACTGAATCAGAACCTGAGGGTGGCTCTCGCGAACCTGTTCATAAAACGCATCCAGATGTCCGACATCAATCAACCCCTCTACATAAGGTTCAATGTTTTCCGTATGACTCGTTTTTCGAACCACTGCATAAATCCTGTGGCCTTCCTCAGACAGCCGGCGGATCAGTTTTCCGCCGATATATCCTGTTCCTCCGGTAATCAGTATGTTCATAATCTGACATTGACCTCACGTAAATATGGTAGCTTTTGATCCTTTTCGGAAAGGATCAGATGATCGACCAGTTCCAGCGGCCATTTGACGCCAATCTCCGGATCATCATATCGGATCCCGCCATCATATCCCGGCTCATACGGCTGACCACAGCGATAGGTAAAGAGCACGTTTTCTGACAGTGCTAAAAAGCCATGCGCAAATCCCGACGGGATATACAGTCCCAGGTGATTGTCCTCGGAAAGTCGAAATCCTTCCCACTTCCCATAGGTTTTGGAATCCTTTCTAAGATCTACCGCAACATCAAAAACTTCTCCCCGCACAATGCGGATCAACTTGTCCTGCGCATGCCTGGTTTGAAAATGCAGACCTCGAAGAACACCCTTTTGCGAGCTGCTCGCAAGGTCCTCCGCATTCCCGAGAAAAATACCGTGTTCTTCAAATAGATGTTGTTCATAGGTCTTCATAAAAAATCCACGCTCATCATAATGAATGAATGGATGGATCAGCATCAGACCGTTCATCGATGTCTCTTCAAATGAAAACTGCTCTATGGTTCCCATCATTCCCCCCTAAGATTGCTCTACCAGTTCTCTAAGCTTTGGATCCTCCAAATATCGCAGGAACTGATAAACAGAACTTTTGTTTTCCGCCAAATAAATCGGTTTTTCTATCCATAATTGCTTACGCAGAATCGGGTCGATCAGCTTCTCCCGATCCGGACCCGTAAATCGCAAAAACCATTCAAAGGGAGTTGCCCCGAGAATCCTTTGAAAGTCGTGAATCACAGGTTCCCGGCGCAGCACCTCAAAGAGCTGTTTCTCCATCTGCAAGGCATTGTTCTCTCCGGAGTATGCTGCACAAACCTTTTGACGGCCTCTTCTGCCCAGTGCTATCCGATAGGCCACATCCTCCTGCAACTGCTTCATCACTGCCAGATACTCCTGCACGGAATGCACCAATCGTCCGTCTACTTCATCCCG
>JAILPR010000180.1 GCA_024699355.1 Lachnospiraceae bacterium | reverse complement strand
GATCGATGCACCGGCCACGGTGCAGATGCTCTGGATCGCACTGTCTTATAACCTGTATTATGCGGTGGCGTATCCGTTTTATTACACCTCGCATAGCGCGATGGTGGCATTATCGACCAGAGATTCCAAACAGCGTAGTCTCCTGGCAACACTCTCCAATGCCTCCGGTGTCGCATCGGTGGGACTGGGAGCGAGCATCCTGATCCCGATCCTGTTGCAGAGTTTTCTCTTCGTGGAAACAGACGGGGTGATCGATCAAAGATCCAGTTACGGTCATTGGCGGATGCTGATGGCGGCGCTGTGTCTGATCACTGCGCTGGCGATCCTGCTGGAATATTTCTTTACCAGAGAGCGGATCACCGAAGAAAACAGAGACCTCGGGATCGTTGAGAAAAAGCTGCCGATGAAGCAGCAGGTGGCAGCCTGTGTAAAGGAAAAATACTGGTGGCTGATCATCCTGTATTTTCTGTTGTTTCAGTTTGGCGGACTGGTAAAGAACGGCTCGATGAGTTTTTATTCGCGCTGGATGTTTGACAACGTGACCAATGAGACGCAGGCAGGAACCGTGATGGGCTTACTGGGAGCCATCGGTGGTGTTCCGACGGCCATCGGTATGCTGGTTGCCTGGCCGATCGCCAACAAACTCGGCAAGCAGAGAGCGGTGACGTACGGTCTGGCATTATCAGTACTTGGCGGACTGGTCAGTTTCATCGATGTCCACAGTTTTGTGATCGTCTGTCTGGGCGTAGTCCTCAAGGGCATCGGATCGATCCCGGCAATGTATGTCACGCTGGCACTGCTCAGTGATGTGCTTGACCACCTTGAAGCAAAGAACGGCTTTCGGAGTGATGGCTTTACGATGTCGGTATACGGCGCCATCATGGTCGGCATGACGGGGCTGGGAAACGGTATCATCAATGCACTGTTATCCGCAAGCGGATATGATCCGACGGCTGCAGTTCAAAATAGCGGCGTACAGGTGATGCTTGTCATTTGTTATCTGGGGATCGAACTGATCTGCTATGCGGTACTGGTGGTATTGACCGGGTTCTTAAAGGTAGAGCGGCACCTGGATGAGGACCTTCGGATCATCCGCACACATCAGCAGGAAGCGGCAAAACAGAACGACGCGACCGGCGCAGCTGCACCGGAGGATGACGAAGCGTAGGATCTTGAGCGCGAAAATAGGAGTAGATACATGCAGAAAATAGCATTTAACGAAAACTGGGAAGTACGCGTGCTGCACAGTAAGGAGCGCTGGAAGCAGATCACACTTCCGCATGATGCGATGATCTCGGAGAAACGCAGCAGCATGAGCGCCGGGATCCATAACATCGGATATTTTGAGGCCAACGATTATGAGTATCAAAAGAAATTTCAGATCGGAGAGCAGGAGAGAGAAGCGCATTTCGAACTGGAATTTGAAGGCGTCTATCGTAATGCAACGGTCTATGTCAATGACAAAGAGGCACTGTTTCATCCGTATGGTTATACCAAGTTTGCGGTGAATCTGGACCCGTATCTGTACTACGGTGCGGAGAATACGATCCGTGTGATCGCCCGCAATTCCGATCAGCCCAACAGTCGCTGGTATTCCGGTACGGGGATCTATCGTCCGGTATGGGTTTACAAAGGACCGAAGGAGCATCTCTTACCGTATGGCATCAAGATCAGGACACTTTCGGTCAATGAGCCGGCGAAGATCGAGATTTCCATCGATGCCACAAGTGCCGGAATCGCCGAGATTTCGGTGTTTGAAGAAGACAGTGAACAAAAACCTGCAGTTTCAACCGGGCAGGTGGAAATTACGCAAAATGATGCAGGATATCATGCAACGATGCAGATGAGTGTTCCCAATGCCAGGCTCTGGGATACGGATCATCCGCAGTTATACCGCGCCAAAGTCAGATTCGGTGAGGATACGCAGGAAGCGGTCTTTGGCATCCGACTCATAGAATATGGTCCGGTACACGGTTTGACGATCAATGGCAGACACGTGATCCTAAAGGGCGCCTGCATCCATCATGACAACGGGATCCTCGGCGCCTGCGCCTTTCCGGAAGCGGAGAAGCGTAAGGTGCGTCTCCATAAGGAACAGGGGTACAATGCCCTTCGAAGTGCGCACAATCCCTGTTCGGAGGCACTGTTGCAGGCAGCAGACCGCCTGGGGATGCTGATCATGGATGAATATGTGGATTGCTGGTATATCCACAAGACGAAATACGATTATGTCAATTATCTGGAAGAGTGGTGGCCCAAAGATCTGAAGGATATGGTGGAGAAGGACTATAACCATCCTTCGGTCATCATGTATTCCACCGGCAATGAGGTGGCGGAAACCGGAGAGAAGCGCGGCATCGAACTGACGAAAAACTTTACCGAATATCTGCATCGGCTGGATGCGAGCAGACCGGTCAGCTGCGGGATCAACATCTTCTTTAACTTCTTATACTCGGCCGGCTTTGGCGTCTATAGCGATGACAAAGCGGAGCAGGAAGCAAAGGCGCCGGTTGGCAGTGAGTTTTACAATACGCTGGCCGGGATCTTTGGCGATACGACGATGAAGATGGGCGCCTCCCTTCCGATGTGCGATGTGAAGACGCGTGATGCGTACGCCAATATGGATATCGCCGGATACAACTACGGCATCCTGAGATATCGTAAGGACCTGAAAAAATATCCGAACCGCCTGATCCTGGGCAGTGAAACGTTTTGCAAAGATACCTGGAAGTGGCTGGAGATGGCAAAGGAAAACGAGCGCATCATCGGCGACTTTGTATGGGCGGGAATGGACTATCTCGGAGAAGCCGGGATCGGCTCTTGGGAATATGAGCAGTATGCGCCAAAGAATGCACCGAAGGAAGGATGGCTGACCGCAGGCAGCGGCAGACTGGACATCCTGGGGATGCCGAACGGCGAAGCGGCATATACCAGAGTGGTTTACGGAAAGCAGGATGCTGCGATCGCGGTAAAGCCACTGTGTGATCAGGGCAGTCATTCCCCGTCGGCCTGGAAACTGACGCAGGCGCAGGAGAGCTGGTCTTATGAGGGACATGACGGCGAAAAGGCAGAAGTCGAGGTGTATGCAAGGGGTGACTTTGCGGAGCTGTGGCTCAACGGAAGACGAATCGGTAAAAAGAAGATCCCTGCGACGCTTCGGACGTATTTTACCGTGCCATACGAGCACGGGGTGTTAAAAGCCGTGATCTATGATCGTCTGGGGAATCGTCTTACAAGTACTGCATTGACATCGGCGGCAGAGCAGACACAGATCTCCATCACGCCGGAGAGGGCAAGTGCACAGGCAGGCGAGATCGTCTTTGTACCGATCACTTATACGGATCCTGCAGGGATCCGCAAGCCGGGCGAGATGCACCGGATCCGGATCGATGTGGA
>JAILPR010000157.1 GCA_024699355.1 Lachnospiraceae bacterium | reverse complement strand
CCGAAGCGCAGCGTGATCCTGTCGCGATAGGTTTCTTTGAGTCTGAAAAATTCCGCGGCATAAGCATCCGCATCCAGATGGAACGTCTCGGCCGGCAGGTCGGGATAGCCCGGATAATCATAATCCAGGTGCTCTGTAAAGGTCAGTTCCTTGAGACCTTTGCCGATGGCGGTGAGAATCTCCTGCTCCATATCGGCATCGGAATCTCCGGAATGATGGGAATGAACATGGGTGTCTGCTGTGATCGATATCATGTAGGTGCCTTTCTGTAATCGTTTAAATGATCCGGCTCTTATTATAGCAGACTTTCGGGCGGATTCCCGTTGATGAGAGAAAGATTGGCGGCAAACTCTTAAAATTTTGAAAAATCTTTGAATAGACTTGAAATTAGGGGGCTTATTGGTTAGAATGGATGTGCTGACAAAATTTTGACAATCCATTTGTTAAAACAAATTATTTTTTAGGAGGAACTAAAGAATGGCAGTTAAAGTAGCAATTAATGGTTTTGGCCGTATCGGTCGTCTTGCATTCAGACAGATGTTTGGTGCAGAAGGTTATGAAGTAGTCGCAATCAACGATTTGACAAGCCCGAAGATGCTTGCACACCTGTTAAAGTATGATACTTCACAGGGTCGTTATGTTGAGATCGGTCATGAGAGCGATGTCACAGCAGATGACGAGGCAGGTACCATCACAGTAAAGGGTAAGACAATCAAGATCTACAAAGAGCCAGACGCTAACAACTGCCCTTGGGGTGAGCTTGGTGTTGATGTAGTTCTGGAGTGCTCCGGTTTCTACACATCCAAGGAAAAAGCTCAGGCACACATCAATGCAGGTGCAAAGAAGGTTGTTATCTCCGCACCGGCTGGTAATGATCTGCCGACCGTAGTATATAATGTAAACCACAAGAGCCTGACAAAAGATGACAAGATCATCTCTGCAGCTTCTTGTACAACAAACTGCCTTGCTCCGATGGCAAAGGCACTGAACGATTTCGCACCGATCCAGTCCGGTATCATGTGCACGATCCACGCTTACACAGGTGATCAGATGATCCTTGACGGTCCTCAGAGAAAGGGTGACTTAAGAAGATCCCGTGCAGGTGCAGCTAACATCGTTCCGAACAGCACAGGTGCAGCTAAGGCAATCGGTCTGGTTATTCCGGAACTGAACGGCAAGCTGATCGGCGCTGCTCAGCGTGTACCGACCCCGACAGGTTCTACCACACTTCTGTTCGCAGTAGTTAAGGGTTCTGACGTAACTGTTGAGAAGGTTAACGCAGCGATGAAGGCACAGGCTACCGAGTCCTTCGGTTACAACACAGAAGAGATCGTTTCTTCCGATATCGTTGGTATGAGATTCGGTTCTCTGTTCGATGCTACTCAGACTCTGGTAAACAAAGTAGGCGATGATCTGTATGAAGTACAGGTTGTTTCTTGGTATGATAACGAGAACTCCTACACAAGCCAGATGGTTCGTACCATTAAGTACTTTGCTGAGTTAGGCTAATGTAAGACCTCTAAGGGTCCGGTCTTTTGGACCGGGCCCTTTTTTCGTGATGGCACATCCGTGCGATCATAAGGTATATCAACCTCGCGGATGCGAGATAAAGTTAAGGAGATCACTATGGGATTAAATAAGAAAAGTGTTGATGACATCAACGTAAAGGGCAGAAGAGTCCTGGTAAGATGCGATTTTAACGTACCGCTGAAGGCTGGTCAGATCACCGATGATACACGTATCAAGGCTGCTCTGCCGACCATTAACAAACTGATCGCCGATGGTGGCAAGGTCATCCTTTGCTCCCATTTGGGCAAAGTAAAGAACGGCCCGAACGAAGATGAGTCTCTGGCACCGGTAGCAAAGAGATTATCCGAGAAGCTTGGCAAGGAAGTAAACTTCGTTGCAGATTACAATGTCACCGGCGAAGCTGCGACCAAGGCTGTAGAAGCAATGAAGGAAGGCGATGTTGTTCTGCTGCAGAATACCCGTTTCCGTGGCGCAGAAGAGACCAAGAACGGCGAAGCATTCTCCAAGGAACTCGCTGA
This sequence comes from Lachnospiraceae bacterium, assembly GCA_024699355.1. Lineage (GTDB taxonomy): Bacteria > Bacillota > Clostridia > Lachnospirales > Lachnospiraceae > SIG336. The sequence continues at coordinate 6,715 of JAILPR010000157.1, read as the reverse complement.
TCTGGCTGATGATTATGTATGTGATGCGTTTGGTTCTTCCCACAGAGCACATGCTTCTGTTGCGGGTGTTACCGAGTTTATCCGTAAAAAAGGCGGTAACTGTGCAGTTGGTTACTTAATGCAGAAAGAGATCGACTTCCTCGGCAATGCCGTAGAAGATCCGGTAAGACCGTTCGTAGCAATCCTGGGCGGTGCAAAAGTTGCTGATAAGCTGAACGTGATCAACAACCTGCTCGAGAAGTGCGATACCCTCATCATCGGTGGTGGTATGGCTTATACCTTCTTAAAGGCAAAGGGCTATGAAGTTGGTAAGTCTCTGCTGGATGAGACCAAGATCGACTACTGCAAGGAAATGATCGAGAAGGCAGAGAAGAACGGCAAGCAGCTGCTTCTTCCGGTAGATACCGTACTGATCGACGAGTTCCCGAATCCGATCGACGATCCGAGTATCAAGACTGCTGTTGTAGATGCTGACAAGATGCCGGCTGACAAAGAAGGCGCTGATATCGGTGAGAAGACACGTAAGCTCTATGCAGATGCTGTAAAGACCGCAAAGACCGTTGTCTGGAACGGACCGATGGGTGTATTCGAGAACCCGGTTCTGGCAGAAGGTACCAAGGCTGTTGCGAAAGCACTGGCTGAGACCGATGCAACAACCATCATCGGTGGTGGCGACAGTGCCGCTGCTGTAAATCAGCTTGGCTTTGCAGACAAGATGAGCCACATTTCCACAGGTGGCGGCGCATCTCTGGAATTCCTGGAAGGCAAAGAGCTTCCGGGCGTTGTAGCAGCTGATGACAAATAAGAATTCATAGAGGGAGTAAGACATGGCTAGAAGAAGAATTATCGCAGGCAACTGGAAAATGAACATGACTCCGAGCGAGGCTGTGAAGCTGGTTGCGGAACTGAAAGATTTGGTAAAGAACGATGCAGTAGATGTTGTATACTGCGTACCGGCAATTGATATCTGCCCGGTTGTAGAAGCAGTCAAGGGAACCAACGTACATGTCGGTGCCGAGAACTTCTACACAGAAGACAAGGGTGCATTCACAGGTGAGATCTCTGCTCCGATGCTGAAGGATGCAGGCGTAGAGTATGTCATCATGGGTCACTCCGAAAGAAGAGATATCTTCGGTGAGAACGATATCCTGATCAATGCAAAGGTAAAGAAAGCATTTGCAGCAGGTCTGACACCGATCCTTTGCTGTGGTGAGTCCCTTGCACTTCGCAAGGCAGGCACCTACAAAGAGTGGATCGAGAGACAGATCACCTGGGATCTGTCCGGTGTAACTGCAGATCAGGTAAAGAATCTGGTCATCGCTTATGAGCCGATCTGGGCGATCGGTACCGGCGAAACAGCAACCGCTGATCAGGCGGAAGAAGTTTGCGGATTCATCCGTGAGCTGATCTGTAAGCTGTATGATGCGCCGACTGCAGAAGCAGTTCGCATCCAGTACGGCGGTTCCATGAATGCAGGCAATGCAGCAGAGCTCCTTTCCAAGCCGAACATCGATGGCGGTTTGATCGGTGGCGCAAGCCTGAAGCCGGACTTCGGCAAGATCGTGAACGCATAAAGCGTACACTTCGGAACAGCAATTCAAGAACAATGGATAGGGCGTGTGATCCGCGGATCACACGCCCTTCTATGATTACCGGGGAATCATACACCCGGATTTTACCATCCATGTTGTTTATTGATTCTGACAGAATTCATCATACTCTTTTCGCAGGTCTTCCTTGGCGGCTTCGCTGAGATTGTTGTAAATCATCTGCGCAGCCTCATAGGTCTGGCCCAGTCTTTTGATCGCAAAGATCCATAATCCAAATTCCATATCAGAATCCCCTCTCATAAGAAAGCGAAGCACGTGCATCATCCCCATGGATGAAGAAAAGATGAACGTGTCTGCTGTTCAACCAAAGACCGGTTCATAATACCGGGTGCTTTCTGTTGTGGTATTATCATACGTTGTTCGCGCTGTAAGAGCAATTAACGAATTCTAAAGATTTTCAAAAAAGATAGGAAAGAACATAGATTTGTACTATAATGGGACAAAAGTTTTTAAGGTGGGAATGTGTATATGAATGAGTTACAGGAACGGATTATCAAAGACGGGGTTGTCAAAGAAGGCAATATCTTAAAGGTTGACAGTTTCTTAAATCATCAGATCGATGTGGATCTGTATCACTGGATGGCCTGTGAATGGAAGAAGAGATTCGCAGATGTGGAAGTGACCAGGATCGTGACGATCGAAGCTTCCGGGATCGGCATCGCCTGCATCGCGGGAGAGCAGTTCCATGTACCGGTGGTATTTGCCAAAAAATCGCACAGTGTCAATCTGGATGGTGACATGTATACCGCTGAGGTAGAATCCTTTACGCATAAGAATATCAACCATGTGATCGTCTCAAAGAAGTTCATCGAGCCGGGAGACAAGGTGCTGATCATCGATGACTTTCTGGCAAACGGCTGCGCCCTGCAGGGCCTGATCTCCATTGTCAATCAGGCAGGTGCGGAAGTGGTCGGCATCGGTATCGCAGTGGAAAAAGGATTCCAGACCGGCGGACAGATCATCCGTAATCTGGGATACCGCCTCGAATCACTGGCCATTGTGGATGCAATGGATGCCAAGAGCGGTGCGATCACATTCCGTGAGTGATCTGCCGGCGTGACTCGGCAATCGAAAGATTACCCGGAAATCATCCAATAGAAATACAACACAGGATCCTTGTGAACGGAAGGGCATTGCAAAATTGCAATGCCTTTTTTGATGCTTTTTAAATTCCCCGGCAGAGGCAAAAATGAAAAAAATATAACTAACTTAAAAAAGAATGAAATAACGAGTTTCCTGTTTTTTCAGTGTTAGAATAGAGTTGTTCATCGCCACAACAATACTCAAAAAAGGCGAAAAATAAAGGAATCGCAGGAGGGGAAATATGAAGATTTCAACAAAACAAATTGCGCTGGCAGGTCTCTTGCTGGCCGTATGTATCGTTAGTCAGTTTTTTAAAAACATCAGCGTTTTTATCACCGGGCCGATCATCAATGCCTGTCTGATCCTGGCACTGTTTGCCGTTGGAATGATCCCGGCGATCATTCTTTGCGTGATCACTCCGGTCACCGCATTTCTGATCACAGGGAATCCGGTTATGGCAGCGATCCCGGCGATGATGCCGATGATCATGATCGGGAATGCCGTACTGGTCATCTGTATTTACGTCATTGGATATCAGACAAGAGGCAGGATGATCCTTGGGATGGCAGTCGGATCGATCGTCAAAGCGCTGGTCATGGGCCTGACGATCTCGGCCTGGCTTCTTCCGATGTATCTGCCGGAAGCAATGCAACCGAAATTATCCGCTCTGCAGTGGAATTTCTCCATGGTGCAGCTCATCACGGCACTCATCGGATGTGTGATCGCATATTATCTTTGGATCCCGCTGAAAAAGGTGGTTGCGGACACATCAGAAGAAATCAACAGTTTAAATGCCTAGTCTCTGAACTGGTGTAGGAAGGCAGAGAGGAGAAGAAGAATGGGAAAAGAAGTACAGCAGTTGGTCTTTACCAATGAAAATTGTATCGGATGTAATCGCTGCATTAGCGTTTGTTCGGCACTCGGAGCCTGCATTTCCAAAGTGGAGAACGGGAAGGCCACGATCGAAGTCGACGGAAACCGCTGCGTTGTCTGCGGTGCCTGCATTGATGCCTGTGAGCACAATGCGCGTGTCTATGTGGATGACACGGAGCGTTTCTTTGCAGACTTAAAGCGTGGGGAGAAAATCTCAATCCTGCTGGCGCCGGCATTTAAGGCCAATTATCCTGAAGAATATGAGTCGGTGCTTGGAGGGCTCAAGTCCCTGGGCGTCAATCGGATCATTTCGATTTCGTTTGGCGCGGATATCTGTACCTGGGGGTATTTGAATTACATTCAGAAATATCATTTTATCGGTGGCATTTCGCAGCCATGTCCGGCGGTGGTCTCTTATATCGAGCATTATCTTCCGGAACTGTTGCCAAAGCTCTTTCCGGTGCAGAGCCCGCTTATGTGCGGCGCGATCTATTGCCGCAAAGAACTCGGCATTACGGACAAACTGGCCTTTATCAGCCCGTGTATCGCCAAGAAGCTCGAGATCGATGATCCGAACAACGGTGGTATCGTACAGTACAATGTGACCTTCGAGCACATGATGAAATATGTCAGAGAGCATCACATTTCCGGTCCGTCGGTCAGCGACGAGATCGAGTATGGCTTAGGGTCGATTTATCCGACCCCGGGCGGATTAAAGGAAAACGTCTACTGGTTCCTCGGCGAAGATGTCGCCGTGCGCCAGATCGAAGGCGAGAAGCGCATGTATGAGTGGCTGGAGGCAAACAAAGGTCGCATCAAAGAGCAGAAGACGCCGTTTACCTTTATCGATGCCCTAAACTGTGAAAACGGCTGTCTGTGCGGTACCGGTACGGAGTCCTCGATCAATCGGACCGATGATGCGCTTTATGCGCTGATGGAGATCAAGAAGAACTCCAAGAAAGACTCTAAACGCACCGCCTGGGGCAGACCGTTGACACCGGCAAAGCGTTTAAAGAAACTGAATGAGCAGTTCAAAGACCTGAGACTGGAAGATTATTTACGATCCTATACGGATCGCAGCAGCATCTGTCAGATCAAGGAACCGTCCCCGCAGGATGAAGAGCGCATCTACCTGGAACTGCATAAGACCACACCGGAGTCCCGTATGATCAATTGCTCCTGCTGCGGTTATGCAAGCTGCAAGGATATGGTCAAAGCCATTTACAACGGCTTTAACAGAAAAGAAAACTGTATCCATTATGAAAAGGATGAGATCCTCCTGCTTGGTGATGCCAAGGAACTGGCGGCGAATCTCGAGCGGGAAAAGGGTGTGATCCAGGAGCAGAAGGAAGCCATCCTTGATACGATCACGACGGTGGATGAGCACTTTGGCGCATTGTATGAGTCGATCGAGCACATGAACAACGGCAATGAGTCCAATGCTGAAGAGAGTACCAACATCGCGCATGAGATCATGGAAGTTTCGAATTTCATGGAGAGCCTCCAGCAGTCGATGCAGAAGATAGAATCACTGTTGGTCAATCTTGGCGAAGACAATGAGCATGTCGTGGATATCGCAGAGGAGACCAACCTCTTATCCTTAAATGCGTCCATCGAAGCGGCACGTGCCGGTGATATGGGACGAAGCTTTGCGGTTGTGGCAACGCAGATCAGCCAGTTGGCAGCCAATTCGCAAAAAACAGCGGAGCAGAGCAGCAACAACCAGCAGCAGATCGGTGCAGCTGTGGATCAGATCCTCAAAGAGACGAAGCATTTGGACGAGATCATCCGCGCCGTGAATGAGCGGACACAGAATCTGGCTGCTTCGACAGAGCAGATTTCCTCCTCTGCTTCGGTAGTCATGGAATCAGCGGATTCGATCAGAGAATCCTTAGATCAGCTCAGTAAACACATTGATTAACAGCATGCGGGCGATTACCGGTCGGAGCAGGCAAATTGATGTATCATCGATGTCGACACCATAGCCAAAATCGTTTATAATTGCATGGAAACGTAGGAATGCAGTCCAACCCGTTGGACTGCATTCGTGTTGTAAAGCGATATCGCAGGGCGCGGCTCCGGAAAAAGCGGCGCAGCAGCGCATATCGCAGGTAAGGACAGGATGAACAGATGACAGGATTGGTAATGGAAGGCGGCGCAATGCGCGGCTTGTTTACAGCTGGTGTGACAGACGTACTGATGGAGCACGGGATCACCTTTGACGGTGCGGTCGGTGTTTCGGCCGGCGCGACCTTTGGCATCAACTATAAGACAAAACAGATCGGCAGGGCACTTCGTTACAACAAGCGCTACTGTGCGGATCCGCGATACGGAAATATCAGATCGTTTCTAAAGACCGGAGATGTGTTTGATACGCAGTTTTGTTACTATGACATTCCGGAGCGGCTCGATCCGTTTGATACGGATACGCTGCAGGAAAACCCGATGGAATTTTTTACCGTCAGCTCGGATGTGGAGAGCGGAAAGCCTGACTATCACAAGATCGTGGACGGCAAACTCCATGACATCGAATACATCCGTGCCTCGGCGTCAATGCCGCTGGTCTCCAATATCGTCTCCATCGATGGCAAAAAGCTCCTCGATGGCGGCATCACGGATTCGATCCCGTTATCGTTTATGGAGTCCAAAGGCTATGCAAAAAACGTCGTGATCCTGACGCAGCCGATGGGATATGTCAAAGAGAAAAATTCGTTTTTGCCACTGGTGAAGATCAAGTATCGCAAGTATCCGAAGTTCGTGGAAGCGATGGCCATCCGTCATGAGATGTATAATGCAGAGACGGCGTATGTGGCCAGGAGAGAAGCGGAAGGCGCAGCCTTTGTCCTGCGTCCGAAAAGTGCGCTGAACATCTCCCCGATGACCAAAGATACGGCAGAACTGCAGCGTGTCTATGAGGAAGGCGTGGCGGTCGCGAGAGCATCGCTCACAGAACTTAAGGAATTTTTGGCAAATTAGGCGCTTGCCGCAGTCATAGCGGCAAAGTAAAGGCGCATGCCGCAGTCATAGCGGCAAAGTAAATGCGTATGCCGCAGTCACTGCGGCTGATCTATAGAGGAAAAGTTTGGAGGAAAACAACATGAACTATGCAGAAGAATCACTGAGATTACACGGAGAATGGAAGGGCAAGA
>JAILPR010000154.1 GCA_024699355.1 Lachnospiraceae bacterium | reverse complement strand
GACCCGTATTTCGATCTTGATAATTTGACACTCGTCACCTGGCTGTTATTATAGGTTGCCATCTGATACGTGTAATTCTGTATTTCATCGGCATAGTCTGACAAAGTCACTGTTTCCGATGCTCCAGACTGATCACTTATTCCTACGGCGTCCTGCCTGCCCGCTTTTCCGGAAATTTCATTCCCCTCAGAATCTACATAATGCAGATTGATGATGACCTGGTCAGAATTACGATTCAGCTGATACGTCAACACATAGGTTGAAAAAGAGTCTGCGGTAAAGCTAACCTCGTCATCCGGCGTGCTTGCATTGGATACCTTGGTTGCAACTACATCACTACCGCTTGCCTTAACATCGATGGTGTTGTCTTTTTCACGGGCTGCGCTCTGATCCTCTTCGATGTGATAGACATTGACTGCATCTACATCTTTCAATGCGTCGAGCTGCATGGTTACCGAGATCGGATTATCTTCTTCCGGCTCGAATACTTCGCCGTTGCCATCATAGATGGTGATATCGTATGCTGCCAGGACGACTTCATCTAATCCGTCTTCTTCGATGGATACGGATACCGGGCTTGCTGTTGCGGTCGCATCTTCCGGCATCATACCGGAGAGGATGATCTTACCGCCATCGATGTCGATATCGATACGCATATTGCCCAGGACCATTTCCTCGGTCTCAGTTTCGGTTTCGGTCTCTGTCTCAGTTTCTGTTTCCGTCTCTGTTTCGGTCTCAGTCTCTGTTTCAGTCTCTGCGGTTTCGGTCTCGGTTTCTGTCTCTGCAGTTTCATCCTGCGCCACATCGCCTTCTGTTTCAGCTGTCTCGTTCTCTGTCGTTTCAGCTGCTTCGGTGCCTTGTGCTACCGCATCTGTTTCGCTTGCTGCAGTGCCTTCAGCGGCATCACCGCTTTCGGAAGCAACAGATTCCTGGCTCGCTTCAGCAGTTCCCACTGCGTTGCTTTCGCCACCGGCTTCTTCGCTTGCCGGTGCAGCTTCTGCGCCGTTATCTGTATTCACAACTGATGCGCTGTCAGATGAGCCTTCATCGTTTGAAGTCGTGCTGATACTTTCCCATACGACTGCACCGCTTTCCTGCACGATCTGTGCCGGGCTTTCATCTTCAGCCAGGGCCTGGATTGCAGTCAGGCTGTTGGTATTGAGTACCATAATCAGCGTCAGTGCAAACGCAATCACCTTTTTTAATTTCCCTGTTCTCATCATCCTTCTCATTACTTCTCTCCCTGTGCGAAACTCATTATCCCTATGCATGAAAAAAGAGCCCTGTCTGATACATCTCCCCCCTCGGGGTTTGTATCAGATCAAGGCTCTTAATGGGCGTTCCTTAACCGTTGATTGAAGTATATTGAACAATTACATTTGGTTCAATATACTTTGCGCGAAATGCTTGTTTTATGTCATGAAAAATTCACGAAAATTTTAGATTTCGTTTATACTGATAAATCCTGGATCTCATAATCGAGGCAGTAGCGCTGTTTTTCGCCCTGCTCCCGACGCCAGTTGTTGCAGACACGTTCCGCTGCAAGCTTACCGTTGTCCAGGTTGGTTCCCATTAGCAACATCATGTATTGATTGTTTCCGTACTGTGCTGCGACATCTCCTCTGCGAAGTGTACGCTCCGCAACATCGCCGAAGCTACGCAGCAGATCTTCCGGATTGCGTTGCTTTTCTTCGTGCTCTGCCGGGTGCAGTGTAAAGAGCACGAACTGAGCTCTCGTCTGCGTCCGCTCGCCGTAGCGACGAAGGAACCGGTAGATATTTTTAAAATCTTCATATTCCACGTTGTAAGCACCCTGCTTATGAGAGCGCTCTTCGATCATCATGCGGATCTGCATGATGTCGATGGAATTGTTGTTCTGATAGACATCATGGATGCTGTTGCAGCTGCCTTCGTAGAAATAGTAGCCGCGCTTGCCGTTTTGCTTGACATGATAGAGCGCTTTGTCCGCACACTGATAAAGCTCCGCAAAGCTGCTGCCATCCTCCGGTGCCCTCGCCACACCGATAGAGATACTCAGCGGGATCGTCGCCGATCCTCCGAGCATATCGTTTAAGACGTACTCCGCAGTTGCATTTAATGCCCTGCAGCGTTCGGTCAGTGCATCGACATTGTTAAAGTCACGGTAGAAGATGATAAATTCATCTCCGCCGAGTCTCGCCAACAGATCATAGCTTCTGACATACGGTTTCATCGCTTCGCTCAAGGTCTGCAGCAGGCGGTCGCCGGTCTTGTGTCCGAAGTTATCGTTGACCTGTTTGAAATTATCGATATCAAACATGAGCAACACGCCGACTTCCTGTTTGGCGATCAGGCACTCATCGATCATTGCCTCTGCCGCACGGCGATTATAAAGACCTGTCAACGGATCGGTGTCCGCATCTTTCTCGAGGTTCGCTCTGGTCTCTTCATTCATGATGACCATCTCGATCCTCTTAAGCAGCACATTCGGCATAAACGGCTTATGGATATAGTCGCGTGCGCCAAGCTCCAGGCTCTTTAATTCCGTTTCGTTATCGTCTGTTGAAGTCATGAAAATACACGGAATATCTCGCTGTGTCTTTCTGCGGATCTCTTCCAGGACATCATAGCCACTCATATCCGGGAGATTCACGTCCAGCAGGATCAGATGCGGATCGCACTCTTCTACCATAGCGATCGCATCTTCACCGGTCAGCGCGGTGATTACCGTGTAGTTGGTCTTTAATACGTTTTCTGCGATTTTCAGGATGACCTCTGTGTCATCTACCACCAGAATTCTCTTATTCATCTGCCCTATATACTCCATGCCACGAGCAAGATTATTACTAAGCACAAGTTCCCCCTTACCGCGTATCAGGCTCTGCGCTTATACGCCTCGTATTTCGAAATCACATCTTTTTCATATTTCGATCCGATCTGCAATTCGGTGCCGTCTGTAAGGATCAACTCCTTGTCTGTCATGGATTTTATCTGCTTCAACGCCACTAAGACGAATCTGGAGATCTGCACGAACTCCCCACTCGGCAGCATCTCGATCATCTTGCTGAGAGCATAATAGGTTTCATAATCTCTGGCCAATGTGTGGAGCACCAGCTTACGCGCCATTGTCTCAATGAAGAGAATGTCAGATACGTAGACCAGAATCGTCTCCCGGTTCTCCGTGATCTCAATGGCGCTTGTTCTGGCGAATCCTCGCATCGCGCGGTCCATGACTTTTTGAAACCGTTCATACTCAACCGGCTTTTGGAGATAAGATAGGCTCTCTACCTCAAAAGCCTCTGACGCGAATTCATTTCCGCCTGTGATGAAAATGATGCCGCATTGATTGCCCTGCGCACGCAGTTGCTGCGCCAACTCAATCCCGGTGAGTCCGGGCATGTAGATATCAAGGAGTGCGACGTCGACATCTCCCCCCTCGTTTAGGAAATCTTCGCTCGTCTCATACTCGTTGATTTCTGCCTCAATATGTGCACCTTCGAGGTACTTACGCACCATGCTTTTCATCAGCATGCGTTGTACCTGCTCATCATCACAAATTGCGATCTTGATCATTTTCATCTTAACAACTCCCTTGAATTTCACAAGTAAACTTGCGCTAAAACACGTTTAACTGTCATGAAAAGTCTTGCAGGACCCCTCACCGGGGTTCTGCAGGATCCGCTTTTCTTACTGTTCGCTTTCGTAGTATTGCCTGCAGGCTTCTACCGTCTCTTCATATAACGAAAGCATCTCTTCCTGATGCGATACGATATAGTCCATCGCTTTCTCAGGCTCTTCGTTGCCCTGGAAGCGTTTGCCCGCATATTCCAGTTCTCTGGCCTGTGCGGAGAGGCGCTTGCCGCCAAGCGTGAGCGATGTCGACTTTAAGCCATGGACATGGACCGTATATTTCTTCCAGTCCCCCGCCTGATACGCCGTCTCGATTTCTTCCCGTTTGGAGGTGTAGTTATCGACAAATACCTTTAGTACATCCCGGTAGATGCTGCGCTCGTTCATGCAATAGGTCAGGCCCAGCGAGAAATCCATGAGTGGCTCTTCCTGCGGCTCTTTTTCCCGGGGCTCTGTCTCCTGCTCGTAGCTCTCTGCGGCAGGACCCGGATTTGATTCGCGGTGCTCTGCAGCACTTCGGTTTTTCTCAGGCGCTGCGTCCTGCGCTTCATCGTCTTCCATCAGCGCCGCTTCCACTTCACGAAGCGTACTGGTATGCGGCACATCTCCCGCTTCCGCTTCCGTCTCCGCGCCTTCTTCCATCTCCCACGGCGCTTTGCCGCCGATAAAGAGGAGCTGCTTCGGGAGCAGGCTGATCAGGACATGTTCCATCTGCTGACTGTCGATCGGCTTGGGCAAAAATTCCGCGAAGCCTTCTTTCAAGAATTTCTCACGCATTCCCGAAATGGCATTGGCTGTCAGGATGACCACCGGTACATTCTCACATGCGGGACGCTTTAACGCGCGGATATGATGCAGCGTTTCGATACCGTCCATTTCCGGCATCAAATGATCCATCAGGATCAGGTCATAGTCACGGCTGAGGACTTTTTCGAGGCAGTCCGCACCGCTGTCGCTGACATCGATCTTCATCTTGGTATGCTTTAACAGTTCCTGCACCAGGCGCAGGTTCATTTCATTGTCATCGACCACCAGGATCCTTGCATCCGGCGCCGTAAAGGATGGCTGGTAGCGCTGCTCGATATCCTGATACTGGTTGATGCGCTCGACAAAGTTGCCGATCTTTTCTTTGGATACCACGTTCTGCGGCAGGATGATCGTAAAGGTCGAGCCTTCGCCGTAGACACTGTCTGCGGTGAGCGATCCATGCATCAGATCGACGATCTGTCTCGTGATCGCAAGTCCCAGTCCCGTGCCTTCGATATTGCGGTTGGCATTGAGATCGAATCGCTCGAATTTCGTGAAGATCCGCTCGAGGTCATCTTTGTGGATGCCCATCCCCGTATCTTTGACGGCGATACGCAGGTAAATGCGTTCCGTGCCGTCTTCGAGGATAGCGCTGCCGATACTGTCGACTTTGAGCGTGATCTTACCGTGTCTGGTGTATTTCACCGCATTATTTAAGATATTTCCGAGTGCCTGACGGATGCGCAGTTCGTCGCCGAACAGGTGCGTCGGCAGGTCCGGGGAGACCAGGGTCTCCAGGCGCAGTTTTTTCTCCTGTGCCTTAAAGCTGATCAGGTTCAGCGAATCGTTGATCAGCGCACTTAAATCGTATTCCTGATCGATCAGTTCCATCTTGCCGCTCTCGGCTTTGGAAAAATCGAGGATATCATTGATGATGGATAAGAGGCTCTTGCCGGCATTGCGGATGTTCAGCGCATAGCGGGTGATGTTTTCATCCCGGCTCTCGCGTAGGATCATCTCATCCATACCAAGCACTGCATTGATCGGCGTCCTGAGCTCATGAGACATGTTGGCAAGGAAATCTGTCTTGCCGCGGTCTCTGGCTTCTGCCGCATTTTTTTCATTCCGCAGCTCTGCTGCCCGGCGCGAGGTCTGGGTAAACATGCCGAGGGAAAAGCCCAGCATACCGATGGCCAGCGCATAGCCCTGATATTTGCTGCCGATGAAGCTTAAGTAGATGATCTCCACCAGCGCCCAGATGCCCAGGAACATATAGCTGTAAAACATCATCCGCATCCGATGAAACATCTCATGATCCTGTCTGTAGATCATAAAGAACGTGCCGAAGCCAAAAACGATGCTGATGACAAAGTTCAGATACAGGATCCACAACAGTTCCAGGAGCGTCGCCGCCTTCAGCCAGCTCAGGATCAGCATGATCGCCGCCAGCGTCTCTTCGAGGAGGCAGACGCGGATCGTCCACTGATGGAAGATGCCGTTTTGCATGTTGTCGAGCGATAGTAACAGCGGTACCGGGATCATCATCAGGCAGAGAAATTCCATGTTGCGGACAAAGAGGATGTTCTCAAAGAAGAACTGTCTGACATCCGTCTGGCATAAGAACCAAAGGCCAAAGAAGAGGATGTAGGTCCCCATGTACAGATAACCCTTTTCCCACTCTGTCCTGGATTTGAATGTAAAGAAATAGAACAGCACGCTGACACCCATGGTCATCAGAATCAGGGATGTGAGCAGATAAAACAGATTTTCGCGCAGCAGATGGTAGATGATCGCCATCTTCTCGCCCAAATAGATCGTATCGATTGTACAGGTGTTGTTGGTGACTTGCAGTGATTCTACAGATAGCTCCAGCACCTTCCCTTCATACGCATTGCTTACGGGGATCGAGATCCACTGGGTCGGTGCGAAGCCTTCATTGATATATTGTGTTGTTTCGTATTGATAGCGATAGATTTCTTCGCCATCCACCGTTGCAACGATGTTTTGATGAATAGATTTGATGA
>JAILPR010000135.1 GCA_024699355.1 Lachnospiraceae bacterium | reverse complement strand
TATTCCTCCATCAGTTTGCTGGTCTCGATCGCGATATCTCTTCCGCCCGGAACCATCCACGGGATGACGCCGATGCCTTCCGGAAATACCACCGGGCACTCCGTTGCCATCTCCCAGAGTTCTCTGGTCCAGACCTCATCTTTTAACGGCAGGACAAAGGAGAGCGCGATGACATTGGTCGTATGTGCATGGTAGATGATCCTGTGCTTGCCGTTGGTCACACGCTTTTTCACCGCATGGTTTAAGAGATGCGTCGGCAGCTCACTGGTCGGCAGTCCGCCTTCGACAAAGCCCCAGCGGATGCGATATTTTTCACCCTGCGGATCCACCTCGATGATCCCGATGCAGGCTTCCGGATCCACAATGATGTTACGGAAATACTTGCCGGTCCCGGTTACCAGGAAAAATTCTCCCGCCAGATCCGGTACCGATGCGCCGATGTCGATCCATTCCGCATGGTCTAAGAGGCGATCTTCGATACTGTCCACGTCATGTTTGGTCAGACGGTAGGAAAGATTTCCACCGTTCCTCTCGTGCCACCCCTGTTCGAAACCGTCGTTGGCCATCTTGATAAACTGCTGTACAAATCTTCTCTCTAATACTCTCATTGTGCTTCCTTTCTCCGACTCAGTCGGTCTCCTGAGCTTCCGCACGAATGCGCTCGATCAGGTCCATGTAGTTCCCCACATATAATTCATAAACCGGTTGTACCGCTTCCTGAAACTTCGCCCGCTCCTCGTCAGTCAGCTTCACGATCGTGCCGCCTTCCTGCAGGATCGCATTTTTGGAAAATTCTTCCCGCTCCGCCCAGAGCTGCCGCTCATACAGTGCCGACTCTTTGGCGCATTCCCGGATGATCTCTTTTTCTTCATCACTCAGCCGGTCGTAGGTTGCCTGACTCACCAGCTGCAACTCCGGGATACGGGTATGCTCATCTTCGATATAGTAGGGTGCCACTTCATTATGCCCCATGGATTCGTAACTGGAATAGTTATTCTCCGCGCCATCGACTCGCCCCAATTGCAATGCGGAAAAGACCTCATCATATTCCAGCACGACATACTGCGCGCCAAGCAGCGTGATGACATCCTTCATCATCGCCGAATCCTGGATACGGATGCTCTTGCCCGCAAAGTCCTCCAGCGTGGAGGCTTCCTCTCTCATATAGAAGTTCCGGACACCGGCATCATACCAGCTTAAGGGCACCATGCCCGTGCCTTCAAAGGAATCCATGATCTCCTGCCCGATCTCACCGTCAAGCACCTTCCACATGTGCTCGGAACTTTCATATAAATACGGCATGACCAGAACGTTGGCTTCCTCATCAAACTGTGTTAAGCCCGTGAGAGATGCACGCATAAAATCCACCCCGCCGTACTGCAGTTCACGGTACAGATCCGTCTCATCCCCCAGCTCCGAATCGGTATAGACACGGATCTGGATCTTGCCCTCCGATCGCTCATGCACCAGGTAGGCGAAACGAAACGCCCCGAGCGAGGTCGGATAATCCGCCGGCTGGTTCTCGGCATACATAAAAACGTACTTCGGTGTCACCTCGGCATAGTCCGGGCAAATCGTCCGGGAGGTATCTGCCTGCGCGATCGCCGAGGCACTCTGCGTCACCGCCTTGTTGCCGCAGCCGCACATGAGTCCCATTGCCAACAGGCCGCCAAGCAGCAGGGTGCTCCCGCGCAGAACTGTGCTCCTTCGGCAGGCGGTGCTCCCGCGCCCGGCTGTGTTTTTGCGCCGCTCTGTGCTTCCGCGCTGGGCTGTTCCCGACCTGTCATATGTTGTTTTCTCTCTATGGTTATTCATGAACATCCTGCATCTGCATTCTGATAAAGTCTTTGAGTTCCGCCTTCTGTGCACCGACCACACGGTCCGGCAAAATATAGGCATGCGCATTGTCCGGCATGATCAGAAGATAGCCTCTTCTGGAGAGGACATTTCGAAAATCCTTCCAGGCGATGAACTGCGTATGTGCTTTGACCCGGATCGTCAGGCCGTCTTCGTCAAATCTAAGTGTCGTATCGACATCTCCGATCTGCTCGGTCTGCTTGACCGATCTGCCCCAGATCGCCAGCGGCTGGATCACGACAAAGAGTGCGACCAGAAAGCCCATGAGTGCCCGAAATAAAGGACCCGCATCTGCCCATCTGCGCACGATCAGGATGATCGATGCTGCGATAAATACGATATTGATCACACCCGTCCACTGTCTGTAGACGTTGCCAAAATAATATTTCCAAAAATCTGCCGGCGTATTGCGGTAGGTATATTCGTAACTCATCAGGTTACCCTCCAAATCTATTGTACACGAAAAAGAGTCTTGCGGCATCGTTATTTCTCACCTCTGCGCTCCAAACTTTCCGAAGTCATAGACACCTGCGTCCCATCCTTTCCGGGGCACCGGTGCCTCCGACTGCGAAAAAAAGGGCCCGACCAAGTCGGGCCCTTTACGAGGGATTCTCCGGAATCGCTCTATTAATATCCCAATGCGCGAGGAATGCACAGTGAGATTTCCGGAACAAAAGTGATCAGGATCAAAGCCACGATCATCATCAAATAGAACGGAATCTGTGCCTTGACCACCTTCTCCATCGGAAGCTCTGCGATCGCAGAACCGATAAAGAGTACTGCACCGACCGGCGGTGTCAGAAGACCGATACCGCAGTTGAGTACCAGCATGATACCATACTGGATCGGGTCGATACCGATGGATGTTGCGATCGGCAACAGGATCGGTGTCGAGATCAGAATGATCGGCGCCATATCCATGATCATACCAAGTACCAGCAGGATCACATTTAAGAGCACTGCGATCACATACGGATTGCTTGATACGCCTGTGATGGCTCTTGCTGCCAGCTCCGGTACATGGAGTGTGGTTAAGCAATAACCGAATACATTGGAGGTTGCGATCAGGATCAATACGATCGATAAGGTATCGATGCAGGACTCCAGCGCTTTCCAGACTTCTCTCCACTTTAAGCCCTTATAAACATAGATGCTGACCAGCAACGAATAAATGACTGCGATCGCTGCGGACTCTGTCGCAGTGAAGACGCCGGCAACAACGCCGACAACAACGATCAGGATCGCCGAGAGCGCCCAGATCGAGGTGCGCAGTTCGTGTAAGAAGTGCTTTAAGCTAAACTTATCGCCCTTCGGATAGCCTCTTCTCTTGGAGATGATATAAGAGCCAACCATCAGGGAGAAGGCCAGCAACGCACCCGGAAGGTAACCTGCAAGGAACAGCGCACCAACGGAAATACCACCGGCTGTAGTTGCATAAATAACCATGTTGTGTGAAGGAGGCACCAGCATACCCTCTACAGAAGAAGAAATGGTAACTGCCGTAGAGAAATCTTTGTCATAGCCACGATCCACCATCATCGGGATCTCCAGAGAACCCAGAGATGCGGTATCTGCAGCTGCGGATCCGGAGATACCGCCAAAGAAATAAGATGCCACAATATTTACCATAGCAAGACCACCGGTCATCCAGCCAACGCAGGCATCCGCCAGGTTTAACAGTTTTTCCGAGATACCACCGCTGCCCATCAGGACACCCATGGTGATAAAGAACGGAACCGCCATCAGGGAGAAGGAACTGATGCCCTTAACCATCTGCTGACTTAAGGTTGCCAGCGGAAGTCCCTGATACGCCAGACATAGGATCGATGAGATCGCTACCGCATATGCAATCGGGAAACGAAGAAATACCATGACTAAAAAGCTTACCAGCAAAATCACAATGGCTGCTGTATTCACTGTTGTCATATCGTATCCTCCTTTCCACCGAAGAATCTTTCGATGTCAATGATAATGCGTTCCAGTTCAAAAAAGATCATCGCGATACCCGCCAGCGGGATCGGGAAATAGTACCAGAACTTAGAAAGCCACGGCATACTGATGTAGGTTCCTTTCGAACCGATGTTGGACGCATAGGACCAGCCGATGATCAGCATGATGATGGCAAGGGCCAGGACAGCAAAATCTGCGATCAGATCCAGTGTCATGACCAGTTTTTTCGGCAGATATCTGTCGAATGAAGTCATACGGATATGTGCGTTACGCTTGATCGCAAGCGAAGCACTCAGTACCGCCATATACGCCATCAGTGTCAGGATGAGCTCTTCACCCCAGTTTGGCGCAGGGATCACGGTCACGTAACGAGCAAGAACGACCCAGCTCGTAATTAAAATATCGGAAACCAGCAAGATCTTACAGATGCTTAAGAACACCTTGTATACCAGCTGATAGACCGGCTCGATCTTACGGAGCTTATTAAAAATTTCAGGCATACGAGAACCCCCGTTGTTTTCTATCAAAATCATGATAGGCCCCGATTCCTTGCAGAACCGGGGCCATCAAAAGCAATGAATTACTTGCCCATGTCAAGGATCTGCTGGTACAGATCTGCCAGGTCACCTGTTGCATACTGATCAACGATCGGTGAGCAAGCTGCCTGCCACTCAGACTTATCTGCAACTTCGATGATGTTGCGGCCATCAGCCTTGAGCTGCTCGAGAACTTCGTTCTCCTTAGCTTCGGATACTTCACGGCAGTGGTTGGATGCGATCGCACCTGCTTCCATGATAACTTCCTGCTGTGCTTCGGTCAGCTTATCCCATGCTGCATCTGTGATGATGGTCATCATTGCACCAAGGGTGTGGCCGTCCATTGTCAGGTTCGGACCAACTTCATCAAAGGAGTTGGACTTGTAGTTTGCTGTCGGCTGCTCAGCACCGTCGATGGTACCGTTCTGCAGAGACTGATAGATCTCGGCCATGGATACCGGTGAAGGTGTTGCGCCAAGGTTCTCAACCATAGCGGTCATAACCGGGTCATTGGATACACGGATCTTCATGCCAGCCATGTCAGCCGGAGAAGAGATCGGCTTGTCTTCTGCTGTAAAGAAGTGACGGAAACCTTCCTCACCATAGTACAGACCGCGAACACCAAGACCAAGCTCGGAAGACTGATTTAAGAATTCCTTTGCCAGATCGGAATTTGCGAATGTCCAGAAGTGATCTCTGTCATTGAAGGTGTACGGCAGAGAAAGCAGTGTTGCTTTATCGCAGCCGTAAGAGTTTAATGCGAAAGCGGAGATACGGCATACATCAACCGTACCGGTGCCGCCCAGCATACCATCCAGGATATCAGCTTCTACACCGAGAACGCCGCCGCCCTGCAGGTCGATGGTGATGGAACCGCCGGAGATCGCTTCTACAGCTTCTTTGAACTTTAAGTCCATAGCGCCGCAGATGGTGTTCTCAACCGGGTTAACCTCTGCCATGGTCAGGGTGATCGCCGGATCAGCTGCTGCTGTCTCGTTCACTGTGTACTCACCAGCTTCTTCAGCTGCAGTCGTCTCTGCTGCTGCTTCTGTCTCAGCTGCTTCTGTCTCAGCTGCTGCTGTTTCTTCTACCGCTGCTTCTGTTGCAGCCGGAGCGGTTGTTTCTGCTGTGGTCTCAGCTGAAGATAAACCACAACCTGTGAGCAATGTTGCTACCATTGCTGAAGCAAGTACTGCGCTTAACAGTTTCTTCTTCATGTTTCTTTCCTCCCTATGTTTCGCCTTTCGGCTCTACTGTTTTGTTACGATTTCATTATAGGTGAGGTTTCTCAGGACAATAAATAGCAATTTTCAAAGATTCCTAGCAAAATCTGAACATGTTTCGTCAAAATGCATATCCGTTAAGTATTTTTCGCGCAATTTTTAGTCATCTTCGCAATTTCTGACAGTATTTTTCTCAAAAAAATAGCATTTCATGAACTCTGCCGCGATAATATTTCTCACAGATTCCATGAAATGCCATGATTTATTTAAAAAAACATCAATTTTTCCCACGGTACTCACTTGGGCTCATCCCCATCACACGCCGGAAGACCTTGGTGAAATAATTCGAATCTTCATAGCCGACCGCCTTGCCGACGTCTTTGACATTGACCGATTCATCCTCGAGCAGCCGCACCGCCTCCCGGATCCTGTAATGCGTTAAATAACTGACAAAACTTTCTCCGAAATGCTGTTTAAAGATCTTACAGAAATACACCTCCGAGTAACCGAAGTGCTCTGCCATCACGCTGACCGAGAGATCCTCCGCATAATGCAGTTCGATATAAGAGCGCACCGCTTCCCCGCGGCTGTCGTTTGTATCCTCCTGCGTCGATGCAACGTCACCTGCGCTCCCGACCTGCTGCATCCCCTGCTCTCCGGAGATGCGCATCGCCTCCTCCACCGAGAGGATC
>JAILPR010000207.1 GCA_024699355.1 Lachnospiraceae bacterium | reverse complement strand
CATTCGCTATTATAAGTCCCAGCCCTGGGCGATGGTGGATGATCTGCTGGCAGGCTTTTACTGCGATGTGGATGGGGATCCGACGATCCGTTTGGATCACAATGAGTTAAAGATGGGGGCGTGGTTTCACCGGGATGAGATCGAGCTGCAACCGGATGATTACAGCCTGACCAACGAAATGATGAAAATGTTCAAAGAGGGCATTATTAAGTGACGAACCCCCTTTTCGAGTGATAGAATAACTTTAGGGTATTTCACATTCGGAAAGGGGATTTTTTTATGAATATTGTGAACAGAGAGCCGGATTACAGCGTCAAATCGCGGATAATGTACGGCATGGCGGAGTTTTACAGCGGCGGTGCCTTTGTCATCATCAATACGTTTTTCGCCGTGTTTTTGACCAAGGCACTGGGGATGCCGACTGCGCTTGCGGGGACGATCCCGTTAGTCGGTAAGATCTGGGATGCGATCACGGATCCGATCATGGGGAACATTACGGACCGGACCAAATCCAGATTCGGCGCAAAACGCTTTTACATTCTGATCGGTGCGATCGCCTCTGTCGTGACCTTTATCATGATGTGGCTGACGATCGAGGTAGAATCGATGATCGCGCTGTATATCTTTTATCTGTTATTGTACTGTCTGTTTTCGACCGGCTACACCGTCTTTATGGTGCCGTATAACGGACTTTTGCCGGATATGGTCGACGATTATACGCTCCGCGCAAAATTTTCGAGCGTGCGGATGATCTGGTCGACGCTCGGTTCGATGGTCTGTGGCGTGGTGCCGACGATCATCATCAGCGATACGCTTGATACCTCGCTTTATATGAAGTGTGCGCTGCTTTTCGGTCTGCTGTTTTTCATTACGTCCATGGTGACGTTTCTGGGCACCTGGGAGAAGCAGAAAGAGCCGGTCAAAACAAGCCTGGCGGAGAGTTTTCCGCAGGCGGTCAGTGTCTTTAAGAGCCACTCGTTCAGGCTTTTTATCGGTATCTATCTGTTCGGGCAGTGTGGTATGGATTTTGTTTCCGGCATGGCAGTGTACTATGTCGAGGATGTGCTTGGCGGGCGCGGGACCAATTATTTCACGCTCCTGATGGCGATCCTTTTGATCTCACAGTTGACCGGTATGCTGATCTTTGGGCCGATCATGGCCAAGACGTCCAAGCGCTTCACGATCCTGGTGGGTGCGCCGATCCGTCTGGTCGGTACTTTGGGGCTGCTGGGCTTTTCTTACGAAGGAGCCGAAATCGCGCCGATCCTCGTTTTTTCGGCACTCATCGGCTTAGGCAACGCCGCAACGCTGACCAGTATCTTTGCGATCATGGCGGATATGGCGGATGTGGATGAACTGATCACGTCGATCCATCGTCCGGGTATCGTCTCCGGTATGGCGACCTTTGCCAGAAAGGTGTCTGCGGGCTTATCGGCAGCAGCCATCGGGTTCCTCATGTCGGCGGTCGGCTATGACAGCACGATCGCAAACCAGGGGCTGATGCAGAGCGCGGAGACGCAGCGCGGGGTGGCACTGATCTTTATCATCGCACCGGCGATCCTGATCACGGCGCTGATCATCTTTGGCTATATTTTCCCGTTGACGGGCAAGGAATTTGCCATCGTGCAAAAGGAGATCGCGCGGCGAAAGGGCGAAGAAACCTCCGTTACCACTGAAGAGGAGAAGAAGGTCTGCGAGAAAGTGACCGGCTTTGCTTATGCGGATCTCTGGAAGAAAGAAAACAGTTATTTAAAGAAGAGGTAAGAACATGGAAAAACCATTGATCTGGGCGCATCGAGGCGCGAGCGGACATGCACCGGAAAATACGCTGCCGGCCTTTGACCTGGCGGCAAAGATGGGCGCCGATGGCGTCGAGCTGGATGTGCAGTTGACAGCAGACGGGGAGCTGGTCGTTTGTCACGATGAGAAGGTGGATCGCACCTCCAATGCCAAGGGCTGGATTAAGGACTATACGCTCGAGGAGCTTCGCAAACTGGACTTTTCCTATGGCAATCAGGCATACGAGGGACTGCAGATCCCGACGATGGAGGAGGTCTTTGATCTCTTACAGCCGACGGGCTTATCGATCAACATCGAGATGAAAACGGGGATCGTGATGTATCCGCAGCTCGAGGAAAAAATCGTCGCGCTGACACATGAGAAGGGGTGGCAGGATCGTGTCATCTATTCTTCGTTTAATCACTATTCGGTACAAAAGATCAAGGAGCTTGACCCGGAAGCGAAAACGGGACTGCTCTATGCCGACGGACCGGTCGATATGCCGGCGTATTGCAAAAAACTCGGTGCGGATGCGCTGCATCCTGCCTGGTATAACCTGCAGTTCCCGGGCTTTGTCGATGCGTGTCATGAGCAGCATATTGATTTAAATGTCTGGACGATCAATGATGCGGAGAGCATGAAACAGTTCGTGGAACTGGGGCTGCATGCAGTGATCACCAATTATCCGCAGAAAGCGCGTAAGATCATTTACGGAGTGTAAGAGGCGCGCCGCGTTTGTGTGCAGCGGGTGCCCGCATAGGGCACCGGAGTATCGGAGGCGCTGTGTTTACGCATGGGTGCCGGCTTCGGGTACCGAAAGGGGTAGATGACGTGGGAAAAGAACTGAAATTTCTGGGGGAAGAGAATTTCAAGGATGAAATGGCCACTGCCTGCAAAGCATGGCAGGCAAAGCACGTACAGGAAGGTGACCTCGTCAGCTTTGACGGAACGCTGATCCACTATTATGTGGCGCGGCAGGAGCAGCCGATCGGAGCGATCGTGATGGTGCACGGCTTTTGCGAGTTTTGGGGCAAATATCACGAGCTTGCCTGGTACTTTTATCAGGCGGGATATT
>JAILPR010000127.1 GCA_024699355.1 Lachnospiraceae bacterium | reverse complement strand
TCCAGCGTATGCTTTGTCACACGCGAGATCCGGATCCGATAGTCCGATAACGGCAGTGTGGATAAGGTATCCTGCAGCATTTGCTGATCCAGCCCCAGATCGATCATGGCCGCGACAAACATATCGCCGCTGATCCCGCTGGATCCATCCAAAAATAATTGTTGGCTCAAATTGACTCCTCTCTCGGCGTAGCGATCGCCAGACGGTTGATCTGTGTCGCGATATAGCCTGCACCGTATCCGTTATCGATATTGACTACGGAAACACCGTTGGCACAGGAATTGATCATGGTCAAAAGCGCTGAGACACCGCCAAAGCTGGCACCGTATCCGACAGAGGTCGGTACCGCAATGACCGGTTTGTCCACCAGGCCTCCAAGGACGCTGGCAAGTGCCCCTTCCATGCCGGCGATCGCGACAACACAATTCGCTTTCTGGATCTGCTCGAGTCTGGAAAAGAGGCGATGAATGCCGCTTACCCCCACATCATAGATGCGCTCCACCTTCGATCCGAAATACTCTGCGACCTGCGCACATTCTTCCGCCACTTTAATATCGGCGGTACCGGCAGTGCAGACGGCGATCAGCCCCTGCAACCTGTCCGGATCTTTTTTCCCGACAGAAAGGATCCGTGCGATCGGATCATACTGAATGTCAACCTGCGGATATGCATTCTGCAGCAGTTCATACTGCTCCCTGGAAGCTCTCGTTCCGAGCACCTCTCCCGTCTCTGATACGATCCGGCCAAAGATCTCACATAAATGTGCATCCGCTTTGCCCTGACAAAAGATCACTTCCGCAAATCCGCTGCGCAATTTCCGATGGGTGTCGATCTTGGCGATCCCCAGTTCTTCAAACGGCTCTCTGCGCAGATATGCCTCCACTTCCGCTTCGCTGATCCTGCCCTCTTTATATGCTGTTAAGATTTCCGATAATTCCATAAGTTACCCTCACTTTATGATAATTTCATTTTACACTACACTTTTCACGGGCTCAAGCATTGTGCTTTTCCTGATCCGTCTCTTTTTTTTCGAAAAAGTGGTATACTTGAGAGGTGCGACAACCTATCTGTCGTAAGTAAAGGAGAAGTCATGTCCGATCATGTAGAACGGATCGACCGCAAGCTCTTACATGCCGGTACGATCATTGATATGTATACCGATACCATGCGTCTTCCCAACGGAGATATCGAGACCTGGGATTTTATCAAGCACCGTACGGGTGCTGCCGCGATCTTACCGATCCTGCCGGATGGCAAGCTCCTTTTGGTCCGTCAGTATCGTCCGGCGCTGGACCGCTTTGCACTGGAAGTTCCGGCAGGTGCCAGAGACAGTATCTCGGAGCCTTCCATCGACTGCGCATATCGCGAGCTTGAAGAAGAAACCGGATATAAATGCGAGCACTTGACTCCGCTCTTAAAGCTCCGTACCACAGTCGCCTTTTGCGATGAATCAATTGATATTTTTCTGGCAGAACACTTAACCAAAGGAGAACGTCACTTAGATCCCGCAGAATCGATCGAGCTTTGCGCTTATACGCTGGAAGAAGCACTTTCCATGATCTTTGACGGAACTATTCAGGACTCCAAAACCTTATCCGCGATCCTGGCTTATCAGACCAGGCTCTCATCGCGCGCCAAATAACTTATGCAATTACAGGAAAAACCAAAAACCAAAAATCAAATATTATCGGCACTTTACTATGCACTCTTTGTGATCTTCGGCCTTCTGCTGATCTTAAAGCAGCCGGTGGCGGATGCCTATCCCCCTGCGATGATCTATGTGCTCCGCTCGATGTTTTTGACCGTCGGCGTGATCACGATCTACTTTATCAAACGCATCGGGCATATGCTCTTTGCCAATGAAAACGATGAGTGGTTCTTTTGCATGACCATTGCGTTCATGCCGGACTTTATCCATACGTTTGCCTATTTAA
This sequence comes from Lachnospiraceae bacterium, assembly GCA_024699355.1. Lineage (GTDB taxonomy): Bacteria > Bacillota > Clostridia > Lachnospirales > Lachnospiraceae > SIG336. Next base: position 2,220 of record JAILPR010000127.1, on the reverse strand, counting down.
ACACGTCCGCGATCACGCTTCTGGCCATTTCCATGATCCTTTACAGTTGGGTTCTGCTGGTCCAGACACGTAATGATCGCAAAAACTTCCTGATCCTTGCGGTCGGTGTCATGTTATGCACCATGGCAGATCCGCAGGGATATGGATATCTGGTGACGACGATCGTGCTCTTTGCCCAGCTGGTGCAGATTAAAAATACCACCTGGAAAAAGTATTTTCCGTTGTTACTGTTATTTTTGGCCTCCTTACTGTGGAATGCGCTGCGCTTCTTTATGCTCGGCTTTTCTCCCTCCGCCTATCTGCCCGCATCGGTCGGTGCGTTACTGAAGGAAGAAGCAGCCTTTGTCATTGCCAATGCCAATGCGTTCCATCATCTGTTATGGCCGAATGTGATCTTCTTCCAGATCCTGTTGATCGTAGGGCTGATCTTATTTTTCATTTACATGACACATGAGCGAAGTGTGTTTAACATCTCCATTCAGGCCGCAACCAAAAAACGGCACCTGTTGGAGACCTACTTCGGACTCAATGTGAGCATCGTGCTGATTTACGGTATTGTAACCGCTTTTTCCTCCACGATCTCTCTGATGAGCACCTATGTGATGCCGATGCTGATCCCGCTGATGTACTTTATCAGCGTTGGCTTCGGAAAGTTTACGATCCATATGTTCCGGCTCTTCCCGCGGCATCGTAAGATCATCCATGCTCTGGTTCCGGTCCTGACCTATCTCGGACTTGCGCTCAGCATCATCGCCATGCTGATGTATTTAGTGATCGCCGGATAACCTCAAATGCGTATCGATATAGAAAGGCAGATTTATGTTAGATTACAGTTTTATTTTTACTGATGTATTTTCCTGGGATAATTCTTCCAAACCGGTATTTGATATCAAACGTTACTATGCAGACAATCGTAAAGAGATTGACGAAGATACCTCACCGCTCCTGGAAGATGTCGAGATCCGTGCACTCTACGAAGCGCTCGATCCACGGTTTCAGACAGCGGAATTCGTCTCCGGAGCTCAGCTTCAGGACGATGGACATTCCATCATGCTGCAGGTTGCGGTCTTTGATGAAGATATCGATGATCTTTTGGTTGCCGGAATGCCTGCGATCCTGGATCTGGATGCCTTCCCGGATGTCGAGGAGCTCAATGAAATCATCCCGGAATACCTGTTTCGGATTCTCGCTACAGTCTATGCAGCAGCCACTGCCTGCGGGAATCAACTGCTTTGCCGTCGGATCGAATCCATTTCCAAGGATGACATTTCCGCACTGCTCGAAGACTGTGACGAAGATCTCTCCGAGATCCTCTATGCCGATCAGGATCTGATCCCTGCAACGGATATTACCACAACGACCTATCGCTATGGTCGCTATTATTCTTTTGATGTGATCAAGGATGAAGTACGTGGTCGATATCTCGCATATCTCTACCAGAACGGTTCCGAGCATAAAACGCTCCTGGTCACGGCACCGCTTTCGATCGATGAATATCTCTTTCTGGGACTGGTCACCTCCATGGCGGAAGAAGGCATTCATGATTACGCCAAAGAACTAGCCGAAGAGGACGAGGATGCGTACGACGATTTTGAAGACGACTATGATGATGAAGAAGATGAGGACTTCGACGAAGACTATGATGAAGATGAGGACGAGGACTTCGATGAGGACGACGAAGACGCAGATGACGATACGGATGAATAAACTTTCTTATTTTTTACTGGATATTTCAAATCTACAGTGCTACACTAGGTAAGGTAGATTTGTACGGGGGCGTAGCTCAGCTGGGAGAGCATCACGTTCGCAACGTGGGGGTCAAGGGTTCGAATCCCTCCGTCTCCATCAAAAAAGCAGGTGTGAATTTCACACCTGCTTTTTCTATGCGTATTTACGCTCTATTATTCACCGAAAACAGCTTTGTAATCTGCCTGGAATTTCTCAATACCCTGTGTGGTCAGCGGATGCTTTGTCATCTGCTCGATTACACCATACGGTACGGTTGCAATGTCTGCACCTGCAAGAGCACAATCTGTAACATGGATCGGGTTACGTACGCTTGCTGCAATGATCTCTGTTTCCAAGCCATAGTTCTGGAAGATCTGAACGATGTCTTCGATCAGATTGATTCCCGGCTGGCTGATATCATCCAATCTGCCAAGGAACGGAGATACATAAGTTGCACCCGCTCTTGCTGCAAGCAGAGCCTGGTTTGCAGAA